>JAYSYE010000480.1:0-3775 GCA_043716635.1 Deltaproteobacteria bacterium
CCGAGCTTCGTGTAGTGCAGCTCGCGCAGGAAGTCGGCAAGCCCGTACACCATCATGCTCGCCGACACGACGAGGATGCCGATGTAGACGAGCCAGCTCTTGTGGATGCGCTCTGACGACTCGCGCACCGTGAGCGGCACCGTCAGGCGCCGTCCCGCCATCGCGATGTAGACCTGCGCGCCGAGGATGCCGGCGTTGCCGACCACGAACTGCCAGCTGCCCGTCACCTGGTAGGGGAACAGCACGATCACGTAGATGAACAGCGCGTAGAACGGCGCCGCCATCATCATCAGCCAGCCCGGCGCGGTGGTCCCCGGGAACAGCAGCTTGCTCACGATCGATGCGCGGATGAGCCCAGGCATCAGCGAGATGATCTTCGGCGCCAGCGCGAGCAGCGCGCGCAGGCCGAACATCGTGCCGAGCAGCAGGTGCGCCTGGCGCCCCGACAGGTTCAGCCCCGTGAAGGTCGACACCGCCTCGCGCGCGAGCGAGAGGTGCCCCTCGAACTCGCCGCGGAACGGGTACAGGTACACGACGAACGGCGACAGGAAGTAGAGCAGCCACGCCCAGAACATCACGCGGCGCTGCTTGCGCCACTGCGCCCAGTTCTTGAGCTGCACGAACGCCGTCACGCAGAACGCCGCCTCCGCGAGCGCGGGGATCATCAGGAAGAACCGCGCCGTCCCGTGCACCGGCAGCTCGTTCCACGAGTCGATGAAGCGCATCAGCGACAGCGGGATGAACATGAGCGCGACCATCAAGAGCACCGAGCGGCGCCACGCCAGGAACGCCTGCTGCTCGGGATCGGTGATGTGCCCGGCCTGCGACTCCATCACCGCCCGCTCGGTCGGCAGCACCTCCTCGTTCAGGATGTGCAGCCGGAACGCGCGCTTCATCGACAGCCCGACGAAGTGGCTCGACCACGTCTCCGCGGGCGCTGACGTACGCGGCGCGACGATCGAGGCGGCATGCCGCGCACTCGCGACCGCGTCCTCCAGCGGCTCCACCGGCGGCGGCACCGCAGCGTCGGGCGGCGGCTCGACGGAATCGAACCCGGGCTGCGTACGTCGTCCACCGGCCATGGCGCAGGAGCTTACTTCGCATCAGTATGTCGCGGTGCGCGCCGCGGTCTGGACGTTCATCATCGCCTCCGCGCTCGCGGCGGTCGCGCTGCTGTTGCCGGCGTTCGAGCTGGAGACCCGGCACCTGGGCGGCAAGCGCACCGAGGTGTCGTTGCTCACGGCCGCGCGCGATCGCACCTACGCGGCGCGGTTCGTGGTCGCCTATCGCGCCAGCCACACCGACAAGATCGGCCCGGCGGTCGTGGCCGCGATCGCACCCCGTACGAAGGGCTCGCTGCGCAGCGTGCTCGGCGACGCGGGCGATGCCATGTCCACGCTCGACGGGGTGAGCGCCGCCGATGCCCGCACCCTCGGCACCGTGATCGCGGCGGTCGTGTACAGCTTCCTCGCGCTCGAGATCCTCGCGATCGGGCTGCTGTTCGGGCCCGCCGTGGGCGACGGCACGCTGCGCGCGCGGCGCGTGGCCCCCGCACTGCTGCTCGCCGCGATCGGCGCCGCCGCCGGGGTCGCGATCCACATGGTCGCGCGGGAGGTCGTGTTCCAGGCGAACGACTACGCGGGGATCCACGTCCTGAACGCCGCGATCGGCGCCTATCTGCTCCCGATCGCCACGCTCGCGGCGCTCGGCGCCGGGATCGCCATGCTCGTGATCGCGCTCCGGGCGCGGCGGAAGCCCTGACATCGGTGTCAGGGACGGCCGTGACGCGGCCAACTCGCGGTGCGCAAGTACCCGAAATCGCGCGCGAACGACTGGCGCCATCCGTGCTCTTACCGCCGGCATGCGCAACCTCGCTGCCTTCCTAGTCACGGCCCTCGCCGCCGCGGCCGCCGCCACCTCGCTGCTCGCAGGCTGCATCGTGCCGGAGTGCGGCGTGTACGAGGGTGCCGGCGACCGCGTCTACGCGCGCGGGAACGACTCGATGATCCTGTGCGAGAGCGGCGCGTACGCGGCGACCCTCGGCGACTCGATCCGCGAGGGCCGCTACCTCCAGCAGTACGGCGCGGCCGGCGGCGATCCGGCCGCCACGAGCGTCCGCGCGACCACTGGCGAGACCGGGGCCGTCGCGTTCGAGATGACGATGCAGGACGACGCCACGTACGCCTCGTTCGAGATCGGCGCGGGTTGGACGCTCTCCACGCTCGACGCCACCGCGCTCGACCACGCGCACGTGCAGTGCGCCGATGTCGAGAGCCGCGACTGGTTCGCGCGCACGGCCGTCCCCGCCGACGAGGCCTTCACCGCGCACCGCGATGGCGTCACCACCACCCTCGTGCTGTGCGCGAACGGGCTGGCGGTGTCCGGCACGGCCGCCAGCCACGACACCACGACCTACTCGCTCGACACCGGCGCGATCGTCCTGACGTCGAGCGCGCAGGCGGGCCTGCTCCAGGCCGATGGTCGGATCACCGACCCCGTGACGCTCCAGACCGTGTGGGAGCCGCTGGCGTCCGCCTCGGTGGACGCGGCGCTGCGCTGTCAGTAGTCTGCGCCTCATGGCGGCACCTGCACCGTTCGCGTACTTCGACGGCACGCCCGAGGCGAAGGCCCGCGGGCTGTTCCAGTTGCTTCGCGAGGACGGCACGCCCATCGATGACGCCGCGCTCGCGTCGTTCGACCGCGAGCTCGCGCGCCGCCTGTTCGAGGGCATGCTGCGGATCCGCGTCACCGACGCGCGGATGATGGCGCTCCAGCGCCAGGGCCGCATCGGGTTCTACGGCGAGGCGATGGGTCAGGAGGCCGCGATCGTGGGGTCCGCCGCCGCGAGCGAGCCCGACGACTGGATCGTGCCCGCGCTGCGCGAGGCCGGCGTGGGCCTCTACCGCGGCCTGACGCTCGATTCCTACATCGCGCAGATCTACGGCAACGCCGCGGATCCCACGAAGGGCCGGCAGATGCCGTGTCACCCGTGCGACCGCGCGCACAACTACGTCGTGATGTCCTCGTGCATCTCGACGCAGCTACCGCACGCGCTCGGCATCGCGATGGCGATGAAGATCCGCGGCGACGCCGGCAAGGTGTGCTTCGGCTTCGTCGGCGACGGCGGCACCAGCGAGGGCGACTTCCACGTCGCGATGAACTTTGCCGGGGTGATGAAGGCGCCGTTCGTCCTCATCTGCCAGAACAACCAGTGGGCGATCTCGACGCCGGGCGCGCTGCAGACGGCCGCCGCGACGATCGCGGACAAGGGCGTCGGCTACGGGCTCGAGGCGATCCGCGCCGATGGCAACGACGTGCTCGCGTCGTACTTCGCCGTGAAGTACGCCGCCGACAAGGCGCGACGCGGCGGCGGCACGACGTTCGTGGAGCTGCTCACGTACCGCGTCAGCGCACACTCGTCGTCCGATGACCCGACGCGGTACCGCGACGAGGCCGTGACCGAGGTGTGGAAGGGCCAGCGCGATCCGATCCGCCGGCTCGAGACCTACGCGATCGCCCGGGGGTGGCTCGCACCCGGCGAGCGCGAGACCATGGCCGCGGCGATCGAGGCGGAGGTCCGCGAGGCGATCACGCGCCAGGAGGCGACCGGCATGCCGGCGTTCGAGACCCTCATCGACGACGTGTTCGAGGAGCCGACGTGGCTCCTCCGCGAGCAGCTCGCCACCGCGGCCGCCGGTCCCCGCGTGAAGTCGCCGCACACGCACTGAGGTCGCGATACGCTGAGACCCATCATGGTCGACGAGGACGACGACCG
>JAYSYE010000049.1:0-7514 GCA_043716635.1 Deltaproteobacteria bacterium
ACGCGCTCGGCGATGGATGCGCTGCGCGACAAGTACACGGCCGAGCTCTTGGAGGCGTCGCGGCGGGTCAAGGACGAACCGGCACCCGACCCGGGATCCATCTATGACTACGTGTTCGCGGACAAGAACCACGTTGCGGGTGAGGTCTAACGCATGTCGTCGATGATCCAGGCGATCCGCATGGCGCTGCACGTCGGAGAGACGCGGCTCGGTGTGACGGACATCTTTGGCGAGGACGTCGGGCCGCCGCTCGGCGGCGTGTTCACGGGCACGCAGGGCCTCGAGACGGCGTGGAACACCCCGCTCGACGAGCGCGGCATCGTGGGCATGGCGATCGGGCTCGCCCTCGCGGGTCGCAAGCCGGTCGCGGAGATCCAGTTCTGCGATTACGCGTTCAACACGATCGACCTGCTGAAGATCGCTGGCAACACGTACTGGTCGACCGGTGGCGACTGGAACGTGCCGCTCGTGCTCATGACGCCGGTCGGGGCGGGCATCCGCGGCAGCATCTATCACTCGCACTCGTTCGATGGCGCCGCGACCCGCATCCCGGGCTGGAAGATCGTGATGCCGTCGACACCGCGTGACGCGTACGGCCTGCTGCTCTCCGCGATCGCCGACCCGAACCCCGTCATGTTCCTGATGCCGAAGGCGCTGCTGCGGCTCAAGAACAAGCCGGGCGAGGAGATCCCCGGCGAGCCGGGTGACGACAAGAAGCTCGCGCAGATGATCGACGCGCCGCTCGGTGACCGCAGCGTGTGGAAGCCGACGTGGCCCGCGCTCGAGGAGCTGTACATCCCGATCGGCGAGGCGCGGGTCGCCCGCGAAGGCACGAGCGTGACGGTGCTGACATACGGCCGCAACGTGCACATGTGCGTGGCCGCTGCCGACGAGCTCGCGCAGCAGGGCATCGAGGCAGAGGTGGTCGATCTGCGCTCGCTGCATCCCTACGACTGGGCCGCGATCAAGGCGAGCGTGCAGAAGACCAACCGGGTGCTCTGCGTGAACGAGGACACGGAGATCACGAACTTCGGCGAGCACCTGATCCGGCGCATCACCGAGGAGCTGTTCTACGAGCTGCACGCGCCGCCGAAGCTGCTCGCGGGCGCGCACATCCCGGGCATCGGGCTCGCCGACAACCTGGAGATGGCGAGCGTTCCGCAGACCAACGACATCCTCCGCGCCATCGCGGAGCTCGCAGCGCACGAGCCGTAGCGCCCGCGCGCTGGGACCTGATTGCGGGCGACGGAGAAGAAGCCTGCGACCTTTTTGCCTGCTTCGACCACGGAGCACCTCCGGGATGTGACGGGATGCTTAGGGAAGATCCGCGCTTGACCTGCACGGGACCTCCGCCGCACGCTTCGTAGCGTGGGATCTCTGGCCGGTGCGAAGCTGGGACGATACGAGGTCCTTCGCGAGCTCACGCGCGGAGGCACGGCCGACCTGTGGCTGGCTCGAGTCAACGGACCGGTGGGCTTCGAGCGCCATGTCGTGATCAAGCGGATGCGCGTGGCCGACGGGCGCGAGCCGACGGCGATCGCGGACTTCCTGGACCGAGCCAACACCGCCGCGTCGCTGCACCACAGCAACCTCGCCAAGGTCGTCGATGTCGGTGATGACCAGGGCACGCCGTTCCTCGTGATGGAGTACATCCACGGTGAAGACGTGCGGCGCGTGCTCGGGGCGCAGGCGCGAACCTACGCGCGCGTCCCACTGCCGATCGTGGTCGCGATCACGAGCGCGGTCGCGACCGCACTTCACCACGCGCACGAGCAGCTGGCGTCGGACCGCGGAAGCATTCACGGCGACGTGGCGCCGGCCAATATTCTGGTCGGGTACGACGGGCACGTGAAGGTGCTGGACTTCGGAGGGGCGGCGGCGCCCGCACGCGAGCCCGACGAGCCGGGCCGGGCACCGCGGGACAAGGTGGCCTACCGGTCGCCCGAGCAGTGCGGCGGCGGGCCCGTCGACCGGCGGTCCGACGTGTTCGCGCTCGGAGTCGTGCTGTACGAGCTCCTGACCGGCCGACGGCTGTTCAAGGGTGACACGGCGGCCGCGACGGTCGCGCTCGTCACGCGAGGCAACATCCCACTCCCATCGACAAGCCGGAAGGACCTGCCACCCGCGCTGGAGCGCATCGTGATGCGCGCGCTCGAGCGGGATCCCGCGCAGCGCTTCCAGACGGCGGGGGAGCTGCACCTGGCCCTCGACGCCCTGGCCGCCGAGCTCGGGTGGTCCACCTCGGCCCCGGCGGTCGCGACGTTCCTGGCGACGACCTGCGGGACGCGCGCCGAACCGTGGATGACCCCCGACGAGCTGGTGCGTGCGATCGAGCCCGTCGACTTCGACGGCACCCGTCGCGGGGTCGCGACGCCGGAGTTCGGTACCGCCGCGCTCAAGATCCCGAGCGTGACCGCGATGGCGCGTCCGACTGCGAGCACGCTCGAGAGCGCTCCACCACCACCACCAGCGCCCGCACCCGCACCGGCACCGGCACCGGCACCGGCACCGGCACCGGCTCCGGCTCCGGTCCCCGTCCGCGCCAAGTCGATGACGGCTCGACCGGGCACGAGCCTGCCCTCGCCTACGCGCGCGCCTGCTTCTGCGTCGGTGCCGACGCCGAAACCGGCCGCGGCACCGATGTTTCCCGCTGCGCCGGCACCCGCGCCCCGGGCTGCACTTGCAGCCACTGCCGCAGCCACACCTGCTCCGCCGCTGGACCTGTCGGAGCCACGTTCCACTCTCCAGGGCCACGCCAGCGTCGACGAGGTGACCCAGGCCATCGAGGTCGCGGATCTCGTCGAAGACCCGCCGCCGCGCCCGCTGTCACCGGCGCAGCCAGCCGTGGCCGCTGCGGTCGCACCGCTCGCTGGCGCTGGCGCTGGCGCTGGCGCTGGCGCTGGCGCTGGCGCCGCAGTCTTGCCCATCGCGACCGGGCCCATCGCGACCGGGCCCTTCGACGACGCCGCGCCGGACCCGCTCGTGGCACCGCAACTATCGCCGTGGGTGCCGCCCTTCGCCGACTCCGACGAGACCGCGTTCGTGACCGTGAACCGCTCCCCGCGCTGGCTCGCGCCCGCGGTCATCGCAGGTGCGCTCGGGCTCGTCGGGCTCGTGTTCGCGATCGCGTTCAGTGGCAAGTCCCCCGCGTTCGAACCGGTCGCGCGCGGTCACGCCGGGCTCCCGGTCGGAACCGACGCACCCGAGCCACCTCCCCCGGTGGCCATCGACGCGGACCTCACACTCGCGGCGGTCGGTTCGCCGAGTGATGCGAGCGAGGCGCGCCCCGAGGACGCGCCGCCGGATGCCGCGCCACCGGATGCCGCGCCACCGGATGCCGCGCCGCCGGATGCCCCGCTGCCGGATGCTGCGCTGCCGGAGGTCGCCAGACCCGAGCACACGGCGCCAGCGCATCACGTTCAACGGCCTCCGCGCCCGAACCCTACCCACCACCCGTCCAAGCAGCTGCCGCCCTCCAAGTGGAACCCTCACCAGCTCTTCCCCAGCAAGAAGTGAACATGCATCCACCTTCTCTCCGCTCGTTCCTCGCGCTCGCGAGCGTGCTGGCCGTTTCGGCCGTCAGTCACGCCGACCCGGCCGCTGACGCGCAGGTGCACATCGAGGCCGCGACGGCCGCGCATGACAAAGGTGATTTCCGCGCCGCGGTCAGCGAGCTCCAGGCCGCGTACGCGCTCGATCCGGTCCCAGATCTGCTGTACGCCACCGGCCAGGTCTACGTGGAGCTCGGACAGTGCGCGGACGCGCTGCCGTTCTACGAGCGGTATCTCGCCACCTCGCCGCCCGCCCAGGCCACCGCGGATACGCGGCAGGCCATCGCCGCCTGCGAGCGTCGAGCGCCGGGCCCGAGGGGCGCGCCGGGCCCGAGGGGCACGCCGGGCCCGAGGGGCACGCCGGGCCCGAAAGCCACGACGGGCCCGACGGGCACGACGGGCACGACGGGCACGCCGGGCCCGACGGGCGCGCCGGGCCCGACCGGCATGACGGGCCCGACGGGGTCCGCTGACACCACGTCCACCGGCACCACGAGCGGACGCACGACGCTGCCTCCACCCGCCACTGCAGCGGGAGCCTGGTACTCCGATCCCGTCGCGGATGCGCTCGTCGGCGGAGGTATCGTGGCTGGTGTTCTCGGCCTGGTCGTCTATCTCGGCGCACGCTCCGACCTCGACGATGCCGAGCACGCGCCTGACCTGGCCGCCTATGACCAGCTCGTCGATCACGCGTCGTCGCGCCGCACGCTGTCGGTGGTGCTCGTGAGCAGCGGGGTGGTGCTCGTCGGGGCAGGGGTCGCGCGCTTCGTGCTCCACTCGCGGGGCACCGAATCGGCAGCGGCACACGTCGGAGTCGTGCCCTCGCGGCACGGCGGACTCTTCACGGTCGGAGGTACCTTCTGATGCGGACCTGGTGGATCGCGGTGTGTGCACTTGCCATGGGTGGAGCCGCGTGTCTGCGCAGCACCGAGTATCACTGCGCCGCGGACCCGGAGTGCAACGGGGGAACCTGTCAGGCCGAGGGCTTCTGCAGCTTCGCGGACAGTACGTGCCCCACCGGACAGCGGTTCGGGGAGGCGGCAGGCTCGCTCGCGAGCACCTGCACCGGCGGCCTGCCGGGTGACGGAGGTGTCGACAGCCCGGCGTCGGACGGGCCGCGCGGGGATGCACCGCCAGCCGATGCGCAGGCAGCGTGTCCGTCGAGCTACGTGACGCTCCCCGGCGGACAGGCAGGGCATCGGTACTTCGTCGTGACGACGATCGCCAAATGGTCGCTGCAGAGCGACGCGTGCACGGGCATGACGTCGCGCGGGTACCTCGCGATTCCCGACGACGCGGCCGAGCTCCAGGCGCTCGCGACGGCCGCAGCCACCGCGCCGTTCTGGGTCGGGATCACGGACGCGGTCACCGAGGGTACGTTCGTCACCACGCTGGGCACCCCCGCCACGTTCCTGCCGTGGGAACCCGGAGCGCCGGACGATCAGGGGCCGGGCGAGGACTGCGTCGAGGCCACCGGGGCGACCCTGATCAACGACCAGCGCTGCGTCGCGCAGCGCGCGGCGGTCTGCGAGTGCGTGCCGTAGCTCCGAATCCGCTGCGGCGATCGACCGCAGCTGACGAAGCGTGGAACGTGGGTCCATAGTCGGTGCATTGTGACGGACCTGGCGCTCGACGGACTGCGCGAGGAGTCCGACGGCGACCGTGGGCTCCGCTCGTTCCCGTCCGGCGGACTGGCCGTGGTGATCGGCGCCTCTGGCGGCATCGGGGCAGCGCTGGTCGACGCCCTGGCCGGGGTCCCGGCATTCTCGGCGGTCATCGGGCTGTCGCGGCCCACGCTCGAGCTTCGGGACGAGTCCACGATCGCGGCGAGCGCGGCGCTGCTGGCCGTGCAAGGCACGCCGCGCCTGATCATCGACGCGACGGGTGTCCTCCATGCCGGCGCGATGCAACCGGAGAAGAGCTGGCGGCAGCTCGACCCGGTCCAGCTCGCCGAGGCCTTCGCGATCAATGCGATCGGTCCCGCGCTGCTGATGAAGCACTTCTTGCCGATGCTCCCGGTCGACGGCAAATCCGTCTTCGCGACCTTGTCGGCGCGAGTTGGCAGCATCGGTGATAACCGACTGGGTGGCTGGTACGGGTATCGCGCCTCGAAAGCCGCGCTGAACCAGTTCGTGCGCACGGCCGCGGTCGAGCTCCATCGACGGCAGCGGGAGGCCGTGTGCGTGGCCCTGCATCCGGGGACCGTCGAGACCCGATTGTCCTCGCGGTTCGGCAAGCACGGACTCGAGGTGCAAACGCCTGCCGTCGCCGCAGCCAGGATGCTGCGCGTGATCGATCGCCTCCGTTCGACCGACAGCGGCAGCTTCCTGGATCAGCACGGCCAGAGCGTGCCCTGGTGAGTGCCCAGGCGCTGCTCCCGCTGGAGCAGCTCACGCCGCTCGTGATCGTGCTGGGCAAGGGCGGCGTCGGCAAGACCACGGTCGCGCGGGGCCTGTGCGAGCTGAGCGACCAGGCCGGGACACCCGCGATCCGCGTCGAGCTGGGGCGGGGTTCGAGCATCGCGCGACCGCGAGCAGGTGGCGAGCCCGGCGTCGTGGTCATCGACGAAGCCAGCGCGCTCGTCGATGCCACCGCCCGGGTGTTCGGATCGCGGTCCGCCGCGCGCATGGTGCTCGGCAACTCGGCGCTGTCGCGGGTCGCGCGCGTCGTGCCGGGGCTCCGCGAGCTGGCTCTGCTCACCGCTGCGCGGGCGCTGCTCGACCGGTGCGCGCGAGTCGTGATCGATCTGCCGTCGACCGGCCACGGGCTCGCGTGGCTGACGTCCAGCGCGGTGCTCGAGCGGCTGGTGACGCAGGGACCAGCCTGGGCGCTGGCTCACGACATGTCGACCGCGCTTCGCGATCCGGCGACGACCACGTTCATCACCGTGACGCTGCCCGAAGCGGTGGTGCAGCTCGAGACCGAGGAGCTCACCCGGAGGCTCGCAGCGGAGCTGGGGCGTACGCCGACGCTCGCCGTGACGAACCAGCGGCGTAGTCTCGATCCGCGCTTCGAGGCGGACGCTCGCGCCGTGGCCGCACGCTCGCCCGCGCATGCCGAGCAGGTCGCTGCCCTCCAGCGGTGGGCGGGGGGCGTCCGAGCGCCGGACGATTCAAGGGCCACGCTCGAGCTCCCGTGGTGGCTCCACGGTCCGACACCCGCCGCCGTTGCCGCACGGCTCACCGCGAGAGTGCGCGGATGACGCGCGTGATCGTGTGTATGGGTACGGGTGGTGTCGGCAAGACCACGACGGCGGCCGCCATTGCCGAAGCGCTCTGTGCCGGGGGGCACTCGACCTTGGTGGCGACGACCGATCCGGCGCGCCGCCTCGCGGACGTGATGGGCATCGCGGCGGCGTCGACCATCGTCCCCGTTCCCGGGCGGCCGTCGCTCGACGTCTACATGCCCGACGCCACCACCGGTGCCCGCGCCACGGCGGCCATGCTGCTCGCGCACGATCCCGGACGGCTCGCCGCGCTGGAGCGCAATCAGGTCTTCCGCGCCCTGTGCGATGGGCTCGCGGGGGTGCACGAGCTGGCGGTCCTCGCTGGCCTATCCGAGGTCCAGGGCCGTTACGACCACATCGTGATCGATACGGCACCGAGCCGGCACGCGCTCGATCTGCTCGAGTTGCCCGGGCAGCTGGAGCTGCTGGTCGAGGGTCGTGCGCTCCGATGGCTGGGCGGGGTGGCGCGGGCGCATCTGGCGCCCGTGACGGGAGTGGGTCGGCTGTTCGGATGGGGTACGCGGCGACTGCTCGGCTGGTTCGAGCGCGCGCTCGGCGCCGGGCCCTTGAGTGACGCGATGGAGGTGCTGGCCGTGCTGGCCGACGCCCAACCCGCACTCGTGCGGCTCGCGCGCACGACCAAGGTCTTGCTGACCGGTCCGAGCACCGAGTACGTCGTCGTGGTCGCCGCCCGCCCCGACGCGCTGGCGGACGTTCGATTCTTCGAGCACGAGCTG
>JAYSYE010000481.1:0-11285 GCA_043716635.1 Deltaproteobacteria bacterium
TACGTGCAGGTCGATGCAGTGGCGTGGAGCCAGCGCTCCGTGGACGAGCTCGGCGCCGACGGTGCGCCACGCAACGAGGAGCGCGTGCTGATCCGGCGCGGCCGCCTGCGCGCGGAGGCGCATCGCGGGCGCGTCCGGACCGCGATCGAGTTCGACGGCAACACGACCAGCGGTGCGACCGCGCGCCTCCTCGCCGCGAACGTCAGCTATGCGGTGTCACCGTACGCGACGCTGACCGCGGGCCTGTTCCGCACGCCGTTCGGCGTGGAGGTGCCGATGGCGGAGCGCACGAAGCCGTTCCTCGAGCCGCCGACGTTCGCGCGCGCGCTCGTGCCCGGGAACTACGACGCTGGCGCGATGGTGAGCGGCGGGTACGCGCTCGTGCGGTGGAGCGCGGGCGTCGTGAACGGCGCGCCCGTCGGCGATGCGCGCTGGCACGGCAGCGATCCGTCGTCGAGCCACGATCTCGTGGGTCGCATCGGCGCGGTCGTTCCCGGACCGCGGAAGTTCTGGGTCGAGGGCGGCGTTTCGGGGCTCGCGGGATCGGGATTCCACGCGGGCTCGCCGGCCACCAAGGACGACCTGCAGTGGACGGACGACAACGGCGACGGGCTCGTGAATGCATCGGAGCTGACCGTGGTCCCGGGCTCGCCGGCCACCCCGTCGGCGAAGTACGACCGCACCGCGCTCGGCGGCGACCTCGCAGTGCACTGGTGCTTCTGCCGCCTCGGGGAGGGCGTTGCGTACGTCGAGGCGGTGGTCGCGACGAACCTCGACCGCGGCGTGATCTACGCGGACCCGGTCGCGAGCTCGCGCGACCTGCGTCACGCGGGCTTCCAGCTCGGCGTGGTGCAGACCGTCACGAAGTACGCCCGGGTCGGCGTCCGCTACGACCGCTACGACGCGGACCGCGATGCGAACGAGGTGGAGGGCGTGCATCTCGTGGGCATCGACAAGACGTTCACGACGCTGTCGCTCATGGCCTCGGCGCACTGGCACGATGCCCGCCTCCTCGCCGAGTACGACCACGAGCGCAACCCGTTCGGGCGCGGCGACGACGGCACGCCCACCACGCGCGCGTCCGACCGGCTGACGCTGCGCGCGCAGGTGGAGTTTTGATGCGTGGCCACCTCGCACTCGCACTCGCACTCGGGCTCGGGCTCGGGCTCGGGCTCGGGCTCGCGCTCGCGCTCGGCGCCTGTGACCTCGCTTCCTCGGAACCGGGGCTCGAGGCCGCGCTGCAGATCGCCGGCGCGCAGTACCGCCCCGGCCCGTTCCCGGTCGCCACCGGCGGTCCCGCTGCGGTCGCGATCGCACCGCGGATCGCGATCGCAGTGACGGGCCATGTCACCGGCAACACGCTGCGCGGCTCGCTCGAGGGTACCGCGACGGGTGCGATCCTCGGCGTCGCCGGCTACGACGGGGCGTGGATCTTGCCCGCCGAGCTCCCCGACTTCGACACCCCGGGGCTCGCGACCGTGCATGCCAGCTTCGCGCTCGCGCCGGACTTCCCGCAGGGCGCGTTCACGATCCAGCTCGCCGCCTCCAGCGAAGCCGGCGTCGGCGCGCCCGTCACCACCGACCTGATCGCGGTCGACGACGTGCCCGAGTCGGATCTCGTGGTCGAGCTCGCGTGGGACGGGCGCGCCGATCTCGACGTGCACCTCGTGGATCCGCTCGGGCACGAGGCCTGGGCCGACGAGCCGAACACTCACAAGCCGCCCGGCCCCGGCGAGCCGCCGGAGAACCCGCTCGCGTACCTCGAGGGCGGGCGGCTCGACCACGACGCGAACAAGGACTGCCATCGCGATGGTCGCCCGCGCGAGCGCATCCTGTGGTCCCGCGTCGACGCCGACCGCTTCGGGGTCGAGTACGTGCCGCCGCCACCGGGCCTGTACACCGTCCGCGTCGACACCCGCGCGCTGTGCGGTGACGCGGCGGCCGCGTGGTCGCTCACGGTCTACTCGCACCACGGGGACCCGGCGCGCGTGCAGGTGTTCGGGCGCGCGACCGGCGTGTCGACTGCAGATGACGCCGAGCAACCGCACGGCCGCGGCGCCGGCGTGCTCGCGGTCCGGTTCGCGCGGTGACGCGCGCTGGCGCGGCGCTGGTGCCCGTGGCCGCGCTGGTCCTGGTGGCAGCGCTGGTCCTGGTGGCCGCGCTCGCAGCCCGGGCCTCCGCGCAGGCGACCGTCACCGTGCGCGGCCGGCTCGTGGAGCGCGGCACCCAGGTCCCGATCGCCGGCGCGGTGATCACGGCGAACGGCGAATTCGCGGCGAGCGACGACGACGGCACGTTCGCGATCACGCTTCCGCCCGATGCCACGACGCTCGAGGTCTCCGCCCCGTGGCTCACCACCATCCACGTGCCGATCACGACGAGCGCGGAGGGCTCGCCGATGCGGATCGAGCTCGATCCGGCCCCGGAGCTCGGCGGCGAGACCGTCGAGATCACGGAGCTCGCACCGACCGTGCCCGGCCAGATGCGCGTCGATGCGAAGCTCGCGCGCATCCTGCCCGGCGGCGGTGACGCGGCGAAGGTGGTGCACTCGCTGCCAGCCGTCGCGCGGCCGCCGGCGGGCTCCGCGGAGATCGTCGTGTGGGGAGCGGCGCCTCGGGACACGCGCGTGTTCGTCGATGGCGTGCCCGTGGCGGCGCTCTATCATCGCGGCGGCTACCGGGCCGCGATCGGCAGCGATCTCGTCGGCGACATCCGGCTCACCCCCGCCGCCTTCGGCGCGGAGCGCGGGCGTGCGATCGGTGGCGTGATCGACATCGGCCTCGGCGATCCCGCCGCGCTCCCCGACTGGCGCGTCCAGGCCGACGTGCTCGATGCGAGCGCGGTCGCCAAGGTACGGCTCGGCCGGTTCGTCGTCGCCGCGGCGGCACGGCAGAGCTGGCTGCACCAGGCGATCGATCTCGTCACGGATCCCGAGCGGCTCGCGCCGAACGCGCCGCTGCCGCGGTGGACCGACGGCCAGCTGCTGGTGCGCGGTTCACTCGGCGATCATCTCGAGCTCTCGGGATGGGTCCTCGGCGCGGCGGATGGCCTCGTCCGCACGCTGGCGTCCAGCGATCCCGCCACGCGCACCGAGCAGGACCTCGCGAGCCACACCGTGCGGGCGCAGGTCACGCTCGCGCACGCGCGCGCGGACGGCCGCGACCGCGTCACGCTGTGGGGCGGCCGCGATGGCGTGCGCGACGATCTGCACGTCGGCGAGACGCCCGCGACGCAGGACGCCGCGACGTGGCTCGCCGGCGCGCGCGCGACCCAGGAGCGTCGCGTCGCCGCGCCGCTCGGGCTCACGCTCGGCGCCGATCTCGACGGCGAGCGCGCGCGGATCCAGCGCACCGGGTCGCTCACGATTCCCGCGCGCGAAGGGGATCCGTACATCTTCGGCCAGCCGCCCGGCGACGATGTCGCGGCCGACCGCTGGTTCGCCACCACGATCGACGCCGCCGTGCACGGCACCGCGGACCTCCATGCCGGCCCCATCACCGCGGCGCTCGGCGCGCGCGTCGATGGCTGGATGCTGGGTGCGAGCCGGCTCACCCCGCGCGTGGGCGCCACGCCGAACGCGGCGGCGCAGGCGCTCCGGTTCGATCTCGACCCGCGCGGCTCCGTGCAGGCCCGCATCGGCGCGACCGGCATCGTGCGCGTGGATGCCGGTCGCTATCACCAGGCCCGGGCCGCGAGCGACACGTCCGCGGTGTTCGGCACGCCGGACCTCGGGCTCGAGCAGGCGTGGCACGCGACGCTCGGCGCGCAGTGGTCCCGCGGGCCCGCCGCGATCGAGGCCGTGGGGTACGAACGCTGGCTGACAGGCCTGGTCGCGCGCGATCTGGCCGCGACGCCGCTCGTCGCGCACTCGCTCACGCAGGGCGGGACGGGCCGAGTCCAGGGCGTGCAGCTCACGGCCCGCGTCGTCGGGTGGCGGGGCCTCTCCGGGTGGGTGAGCTACGGGCTCTCGAGAAGCACGCGCAAGGATGCGGCGTCGCAGCCCGCGCGCTACTTCGATCACGACCAGACTCACGGCTTCCTCGTCGTCGGCGGCTGGGAGCACGGCGCCTGGTCGGTCGGTGCGCGCGTCCGCGTCGCGACCGGCGAGCCGCGCACCGGGGTGATCGGCGCGTTCTTCGACAGCCGGTCGGGCCGGTTCGAGCCGATCCGCGGGCCCCATAATGGCGAGCGGCTGCCGACCTACTTCGCGGCGGACGCACGCGCCGAGCGCCGCTTCGGCGCCGGGCAGGCAACGCACCGGCTGCGCGGCGCGGTGTACGCGGAGCTGCAGAACCTCACCGGGCGCGCGAATGCCGAGGAGATCATCTACAGCGCAGACTTCACGCAGCACGCGTACCTGACGAGCCTGCCGCTCGTCGGCATTCTCGGGGTGAGGCTCGAACGATGAGGCGTGCGATGAAAACCCGCCGGCTCGCGCGCACGCTCGCCGTCGTCCCCTTCGTCGGGCTCGCGCTCGGGGCCTGCGACGGGGCGCTCGACCAGCGCCTCGCGATCCTCGACGAGCCCCGCGTGCTCGCGATCCTCGCGGAGCCGGCCGAAGCGCGCCCCGGAGCGACCGTCGCCTACTCGCTCGTCTACGGGGGACCCGACGGCCCGATCGCCGTCTCGCCGGCGTGGGCGTACTGCCACGCCCCCAAGGCGCCGACCGAGGACAACATCGTGTCCGCGGACTGCCTCGGCGAGGGCGCGCTGATCCCGCTGTCGACCGGCGAGCAGATCACCGCGACGCTCCCCGCCGACGCGTGCTTCGTGTACGGCCCCGAGACCAAGCCCGGTGGGTTCCGGCCGCGCGACCCCGATGCGAGCGGCGGCTATTACCAACCCATTCGCGCCGAGATCGCCAGTGTCCTCGCGTTCGGCCTGTCGCGGATCCAGTGCACGCTCGGGAACGTCAGCGCGGAGATCTCCCGCCGCTACGAGCGCGAGTATGTCGACAACGCGAACCCGACGCTCGATCCCATCGCCATCGCGCCCGCATCCGTCGGCGCCGATACCGACGTCGACCTCGGCGCGAGCTGGCCGGCGGCGGCGGCCGAGTCGTACCTCTATTATGAACCTGTCGCCCAGGCGCTCGTGATGCGGCACGAGTCCATGCGGATCTCGTGGTTCGCCACGGGGGGCACGATCGCCGTCGATGCGAGCGCGGTTGGCGAGCTGTCGTCGCAGCGGGCCGTGCACACGACGTGGCATACGCCGGCGAGCGCGGGCACCGCACACCTCGTGGTCGTGCTGCGCGATGGCCGCGGCGGGACCGCCGTCGCGACCACCAGCGTCACCGTGACCCCCTGACGATCTCGCGACGTGGCGAGTCGTACCGTTCCGGGTACGACGGCGCCTCCGTCCCGTCACATACGGGCAGTATCCGTGATGAATGCGTCGCACACTCGTCGCGCTCTCGCTCCTGGTCTCCACCGGAGCACTCGCTCAGCCCGCCGCCCCCACGCCGCCGCCGGATCCGGCGGGCGCGGCGGACGCCCCACCCATGCTTCCGGTCGAGGCGCCCCCTCCCGCCACGCCACCCGTGGCCAAGGTCGAGCCGACGCCCGTGGCGGTCGTGGTCGTGCCGCCTCCCGTCGTGGTGGCCCCCGCCGCCCCGGCCGACGGCAAGCTCGACGTCACCTTCTATGGCTTCGTCGAGCTCGATACGATCTACGACTCGACGCAGGGCCTGAACGATCTCGCCGGTAACAACGCGATCGCGCGGCCCGGCACGTACACCGGCGAGCATTCGCAGACCACGTTCGGAGGGCGCAACTCGCGCTTCGGACTGAAGCTCGCCGAGCCGCTCACGGGCTCGACGAAGGTCACCGGCCAGATGGAGATGGACTTCCTCGGCAATCAGCCGCCGGGCATCTCCGAGGCCGCGTTCTGGCAGAACCCGACCATGCGCTTCCGTCACCTGAACGTGAAGCTCGAGACGAAGTACATCGACGTGCTCGCCGGCCAGTACTGGCAGCTCTTCGGCTGGCAGGGGCTGAACGCACCGGGCGTCGTCCAGATCCAGGGCGTCCCCGGCCAGGTGTACTCGCGCTCGCCGCAGATCCGCTTCTCTCACAAGCTCCACTTCGGTGACGCCGCCACCCTCGAGGTCGCCGTCGCCGCGTCGCGGCCCCCGCAGCGCGCCTCGGCCACCCCGGATGGTCACGCGGGCGTGAAGCTCTCGTTCGACAAGCTGCGCGCGGCCCACACGGCCGGCGCCACGGGCACGTCGATCGATGCCGCGGCCATCGGGGTGTCCGTCGTCGGTCGCCGCTTCGCCGTCGACGAGCTCACGGCCGCGCCCGCGAAGAGCGTGAAGCGCCACGGCTACGGCCTCTCGCTCGATGCGATGCTGCCGATCCTGCCCGCGCACGGGAAGAGCCGCGGCAACGCGCTCACCGTGCAGGGCAGCTTCGTCACGGGCGCCGGCATCGCCGACCTCTACACGGGACTCTCCGGCAACGTCTCCCAGCCGACGGTGATGGGGTTCACCCCGAACATCGACAACGGGCTCGTCGAGTACCGAGCGGACGGCACGCTCCACGCGGTGAAGTGGACGTCCGAGCTCGTCGGCGTGCAGTACTACCTGCCGCCGTCAGGCCGGGTCTGGGTGTCCGCGAACGCCTCGCACCTGCACTCGAAGAACGCGCACCTGTTCGGCGATTCCGCGAAGGTCTTCGATACCCAGACGTGGTTCGACGCGTGCCTCTTCGCCGCCGCCACGCCGGCCGCGCGCTTCGGCATCGAGTACGCGCGCACCAAGCAGACCTACGTCGACGGCGTCGACGCCATCGACACCCGCCTGCAGCTGTCGGCGTTCCTGGTCTTCTAGGAGGGTGATGGGCCTGGCCCATCGGGACCCCCTTGTGCCAGGAGCAGCTCGTTCAGTTCCAGCCACCCTCGATCCACACGTAGTGGTCGCCCTGCATCTCCCAGCGCCCCATGACCCACTGCTTGTTCGCGCGCTGACGCTCCCAGTGGCCATCGAGCCACGCCCAGTTGCTGTTGTCCCAGTTCCAGCGACCGGTCACCCAGACGTAGCCGTCCTTGGTGCCGTAGGTCTCCTGGCGCGGCGCCGGCGGCGGGGACATCGGGTACATCCCGGTGTTCGCGGGCGGCACGTTGTCGCGGTGATCGCGAACCTCGGGGCCCTGGTCGTCGTGGTGGCGGTGGTCGCGAACCTCGACGTTCGCCGAGCCGCCGCCTGTCCACTCGCCCTCGATCCAGTGCCACTGGCTACCGCGGCGCTCCCAGCGACCCTCGGTCCACGCATAACCGGAGCGCTCGGTCTCCCAGCGACCGTCGACCCACTGCCACTGGCCACCGCGCCAGTCCCAGCGACCTGCGATCCACACATAGCCCGACCGCGATTCGTGGCTCTCGACGCGGGCCGCCGGCGGCTCTTCGTAGGCCACCCCACCGGTGGACATGGAGCCGCGGGCGGCGACCGTGCAGGCCGGTGCGAGCGCGGCCGTCGCGAGTCCGAGAGCAATTGCAAAGTGACGGGTACGAGTCATGGGTCTCCTCTGGCCATGTGGCCATCTAGTCGAATTCGTTCATCGAGGCTGTAATACGAAGCCCCAACCGAGTCAACGCAGCACCCCCCGACCCACTTACGCATCACGTTGCCGAAATCACACCAGGGGTTGTCAGCGGACCCCGGAACGTTGCCCGTCGCGTTTCCAGCCTAACTGGAGTCTGATGCGCGCCATGCGAGCAGGCTCGATCGCTGGACTGGTGTGCGCCCTCGCGGCGTGTGGTGGGGGCGGCGACGTGAAGGAGGCGCCCGATAGCAGCCCGCCGATCGTGGATGCCGCGCCGGATGCCGCGCCGCCCGCGCCGCCGCTGCGCAACGCGGTCGGCCTGCCCGATCACGACGTCGCCGTGCAGGCGCTGCAACTGATCGGGGCGAACGTCAGTGGTGCCCGCGAGGTCTCGTGCAACCAGTGTCACAGCCTGACGCGGCAGCAGCTGCGGTACTGGCGCGCGCTGTCCGACACGTCGATCACGGCATGCCTGACGGACCTGGCCGTGGGCTCGAAGGAGTCCGCCACGCAGATGGTGAACTGCCTGCGCGCGAAGCCCGCCTCCGCCACGTCGGACTTCCAGACGAAGAAGCTCGGCATCTATGCGGCGGCCGCGCACCTCCCCTGGTTCGCGTACACGTTCGAACGCGCCTACGGCCCGACGGCGGCCACCGAGCTCGGGCGCTTTCAGGCGATCGCGGGCATGCCGCGTGACCAGGTGACTCCGCTCACCCAGCCCGAGTTCGACGTGGTCGCGGAGTGGTTCGCGCGCGGCTTGCCCGAGGCCGACGCGCTGCTGCCGAATGACCCGGCGCCGTCCGTGTGCACGGCAGGGGTGTCCGCCGCCGTCGGTGCCCACACGGCCGCGCTCGCGACCACCGGCTGGCGCGCGGTCAATCGCCAGAACCAGATGGCGATGTTCGGATGCGGTGCGCAGACGGATCCCGCGCAGTGCCTGGGTGCGATTCCGATCGCGTCCGAGTCGCCGTTCGCCACGAACTGGGACGTCGCCGGTCACGGCCGGCTCCGGCTGCTCGCCGACGTCCAGTACTCGTCGTCGTACTGGTCGCGCAGCTCGCCGGACGGGCGCTTCATCGGGCACGGCGTGCAGGATGTCGCCGGCTCGTACATCCTCGACCTGCAGCGCGGCGGTGGAGACGCACCCATCCCCGTGGCGGCCCAGTACGATCCGAACTGGTTCCCCGACAACTCCGGCTTCGTGTTCCAGGGCGGCCAGCGCAACGTGTGTGCGCAGAGCGTGCTCACCTCGAACCCGACGAGCGTCTCGATGACGGAGGCCGGCTGCTCGCGCATCAACACGATCGGGCTCTACGAGCACGTCGGCCGTCAGCTCGGCGATGGCGACTACTTCGCGATCGATAGCGAGTTCGTCTCCGACGACGGCGGTCACAGCCCGACGCTCGGCCAGCCGTACGCGAGCTTCGGCCAGGGCGCGATGATCTCCTTCATCCCCATGGTGTTCACGGGCACGTCGTACCTGGCGCGCCCGCAGACGCGCCTGCCGACGCCGTTCGAGGGCGACTCGGTGATCTCGCCGTCGGCGAGCATCGTGATCTCGCGCGTCGAGGGGCCCGGCGAGGCGCAGCTCGGCTACGTGCTGCGCCAGGTCAACGCGACCCGCGTCGGCGCCGGGTACACGGTCGAGATTCCAGAGATCGCGCGCTACTGCACGGGCGGCGGCAAGCCGGGGTTCTCGTACGACGAGCGCTGGATCGCCTACCACCGCTACGTGACGCCCGCGGATGCGACGGCGCTCGGCTTCACGGGCCCGAACGATCCGGCCTTCGCGCCGTACCTCACGCAGGGCGCCGCGAACCTGTACGTGATGGAGCTCTCGACCGGCGTGAGCTTCCGCATCACGAACATGCACCCCGGTCAGTACGCGCTGTTCCCGCACTTCCGCTCGGACGGGTGGATCTACGCGAACGTCCGCGACACCGTCGTCGGTCGCGAGTACTTCATCGCCAGCGACGCCGCCCTGCTCGCGGAGTGACCCCGGGCGTCCCGCCTACCGGAACTGGAGTCCGACGATGAGCCGCCCGTAGTACGGGTCGGCCTCCTTCGTGAGGCCGGCGCCCGCGGCCAGCGTGAGCCACCAGCCCTGCAGCACGCCGCGGCCGCCGCTCGCCCACGAGACCGCGGGGCCTGCCCAGGCCCGGTTCTCGATCCCGCCCATCCCGTCCTTCTCGGCCTTGCCGAACACCTCGGCGCCGACGAGGAAGACCGTCGTCAGCGCGTACGACGCGCCCGCCGCGTACTCGACCTCGGTCTTCCACGCCGGATCGGTCAGGCGCTCTTCCTCGACCGCGATGTTCGTGGCCACGTTCACGGGGCCGAGGTCCTTCGCGACGATGAGCTTCAGCTCGTACTTCTGACGGGCATCACCGCGGAACAGCTGCTGGAACTCGGCGTAGAGCACCGGATCGACGAACCACTCGCCGCGCGCAGACGGGCGCCAGCGGGTCTCGAGCTTGAAGCCCGCGTAGCCGCTCTCCGTGGATCCCGAGGTGACATCGAGCATGTTGTAGAGCGCGACGTCCCAGCGGTCGGTGATCCCGTACTCGAGCTCGATCATCTGGCGAACGCCGCGCGACGAGGGGCCATCGCCCACCTCGCCATCGGGCGCATACGTGGTCCAGCTCTCGACATCGAGCTCGCCCTGGGGCGCGGTCACGGCCTCGTAGGTGGTCCCGTACGCACGCCGGTCGGCGGCCGCGATCGAGGGCACAGTCAACAGAGCGAGCGCGCCGAGGGCCGCGAGATTCGCAGGCGATTTCATGTGAAATTGATAATCCATTTCAATTCGCCACGTCAAGGGGTGTTCCGCCGGTAGCGACGAAGCGGGCGCCCTCGCCGGCCGTGCTACACCCCGCGGACGTGAGCGAAGCGACCGAACTGACGACCGAGCTGACGCCAGCCCAGCTGCAAGCCCGCGTGGACGCCTCGACGAGCGTCGAGACGTGGTGGACGTGGGCGAACGTCGTCACGGCGGTCCGGCTCGTGGCGGGGATGGCGATCTTTGCCTACGCCGGCGTCACGAAGAACGAGACCTGGAACTACATCGGCCTGGGCGTGTACTGGGTGCTCGATGTCGTCGATGGCTTCCTGGCGCGGGCGCTCCACCAGGAGACGCGGATCGGCGCGCAGCTGGACATCCTGTCGGACCGCGTGCTGGTCGCGTTCTTCTATTTGAACTACGTGATGATGTATCCGCAGCTGGTCGTGCCGGTCGCGATGTTCCTGTTCCAGTTCATGGGGATCGATCACTACCTGTCGAACCAGTTCATGCGCTGGCCCATCAAGAGCCCGAACTACTTCTACCTGGTCGACAAGACGATCTACCGGTGGAACTGGTCGTCGGCCGGCAAGTTCGTGAACAGCGCGGTCGTGACGGGGACCCTCGTGCTGACGAAGTCCGCCGTGCTGGGCTCGATCGTGTGTGGCGGCATCCTCGCGATGAAGATCTGGACCGCGGTGCGGATGAGTCGACTGCGCGCGCCAGAGAGCAGCTGGACGTTGCCCTGATGCTGCATTCGCTCGAGGGGACGATCGGCATCTACGGCGCGACGCTCGTCGTGGCTGCGCTGTCCGGGTTCATCCCCGTGATCAATGCCGAAATCTATCTCGTCGCGGTGACCCTCGCGATGCGCTCGGTGCCGCTCGCGATCGTGCTCGGCCTCATCGTCGCGATCGGGCAGATGACCGCGAAGGTCGGCATCTACAAGGTGTCGGCGGGCG
>JAYSYE010000482.1:0-11265 GCA_043716635.1 Deltaproteobacteria bacterium
AGCGAGAGCTGGAAGCCGGTGCCGGCCGCGGCGGCGAGCGGGATCGTCGCGGCCGCCGCACGAAACAGGTGCTCGGCGACGGTAGGCGACGTGATCGATGGCGACATCGCGACCACGGTCGCGTACGGCAGCAGCGCGACGAAGTGGAGCATCAGGAAGCCGCGCAGCACGGGCGCGCCCCGCATGGTGGCCGTGTAGATGAGCACGATCACCATCGCCGCCGGCGCCACGGCGAACGGCAGCGAGAGCAATCGCGGTTCGTAGCTCGCGCTCGACCACAGCTCCTGCATCGCCGTGCCCACAGTATCTCGTGTACGCTGAGAGCGTGGCGGATCCGCGCAATCCACCTGGACGCCGGGGGCCCGGTTTCCCGCTACCGCCGCCGCCGCCAGATCCGCGCGACGAGGACAGCGTGACCCGCGGGCGCGCCGTGCGCGGTCCGGATCCCCGCCAGCAGCCGCTGCGCGAGATCACGTCCGAGCTGCCGCGCTTGCCCGAGGTCGAGCTCCACGAGTCGAGCGAGGTGCGGGTCGATCCGCGGTCGCTCGCGCCACGCACGCTCGCCCACACCACGCGCGCGCCGGTGCGGCCGACGGCGCCCGAGCAGCCCGTCCGCACCCCGCGCACGATGCTGCCGTCCGAGACGCTCTCGCTGCCGAATCCCGACATGCTCACGCAACGCACGCCGGCGCCGCCCGCGCGCAGCGCGAACGTGCGCAGCGCCACCGCCGAGTTCTCGTCGCTGATCGGGGGGCGCTACCAGATCGTGAGCCGCATCGGGCAGGGCGGCATGGGCAAGGTCTACAAGGTCACCCATACCCACCTGTCGCGGCAGTTCGCGCTGAAGATCATCTCGAACACCGTCGCGGAGACCGACGAGGCGCGCGAGCTGTTCTATCGCGAGGCGCGCTTCGCGAGCGCGATGAACCACCCTGCGATCACGAGCGTTGTCGACTTCGGCGAGGACGAGCGCGTCGGGATGTTCATGGTGATGGAGCTCGTCAGCGGCGAGGCGCTCAATCGCGTGCTCTTCCGCGAGAAGCAGCTCGGCGTGCGCAAGGCCTGCGAGATCGTGACGCAGGTCGCCGAGGCGCTGCACTACATCCACAAGCAGAACGTCGTGCACTGCGATATCAAGACGGAGAACATCCTGATCTCCGAGCAGGATCACGAGGGCAAGCGCACGCGCCTCGTCGCCAAGCTGCTCGATTTCGGCCTCGCCCGCTCGCTGACGGCGAGCCGGATGTCGACGTCGCTCTCGGGGACCCCTCACTACGTGGCGCCCGAGCGCATCCGGGGCGAGCCCGCGTCGCCGTCGTCCGACGTGTACGGAGTGGGCATCCTCCTCTACGAGCTGCTCGCGGGGCAGGTCCCGTGGGATGGCCCGGTCCAGAAGATCCTCTCGGGTCACCTCGACGAGATTCCGCGGCCACCGTCCACGTTGATCGAGGGCGGGCTCGATCCCGCGCTCGAGACTCTGATCCTGCGCGCGCTCGCGAAGCGTCCCGCGGAGCGCCACAAGGACATGGGCGCGTTTATCTACGAGCTCCGCGCCGTGATGGACATGCTCGGCATGGGGCGGCGCGCGAAGGCGAACGGCCCGGCCAAGCGCGTCGTGATCGAGCGAGCGCCCGAGAAGCCGCCCGCGGCGCTGGGAAAGGCGGGCGAGAAGCTCTCGCGCCGGGACGAGCTCGCACGGATCGCGTTCGACGGGTGTCGGCTGCCGCTCGCGCTGCTCGCCCCGAACGGGACCATCATCTCGGCGAACCCCGCGTTCGCGAAGTTCGTGATGGGCGTCGCCGTCGAGGTCGAGGGCCTGCCCGTGGCCTCCACGCCACTCGCCTCCGCCTGGTCCACGTGCGAGGCCGACCTGAAGCGCACGCTCGCGGGGGCCCCGGTTCGCCGCATCATCGAGATCGACATCGCGCCGGGCGAGGTCCGCCGCCTCCTGCTCTGGCTCGACGCGCTGTCCCGCGATCACGTCGTGCTCGGCGTCCAGCCGCTGGAGCTGTAGCGGCGCGGGCAGGACGCGGGCGGGCGTCAGATCAGCAGGAA
Source organism: Deltaproteobacteria bacterium (assembly GCA_043716635.1). GTDB lineage: Bacteria > Myxococcota_A > Polyangia > Haliangiales > Haliangiaceae > JABFXX01. The sequence continues at coordinate 2,056 of JAYSYE010000482.1, forward strand.
CGCGACGAGCTTGTCCTCGTCGGCGAGGACGGTCGCGTAGCGGTCGAAGATGCGGGCCCACATCGCGGCCTCTGCGGTGTCGCCGAGCGCTCCCGCGACGTCGCGGAGGAGTGCGGCATCGTCGGCGGCCGCGAGCACACGGGTGCCGCGGACGGTGTCCTTCTGCACGTAGCGCAGCGCTCGGGCGAGGTCCTCGCGGTGCTCGGTCACCGCGGGCACCACGAGGCGGAGCAGATCGCGGATGTCGCCGAACGTGAGTCCCGGACACCCGGCAAGCTCTGCCGCGAGCGGGGCGCCGTCTCCATCGGCGGCCGCCTGCGCTGGACCATTCACCATGCCGCAACTCCAGATGGTACCCACGAGCTCGCGCACGCTGGCGCCGGAGCCATGATCCGGCCAGTGGGGCGGCGCGTACTTCGCACCCGATAGCAGCCGCTCCGCGAGCGGATCGTCAGGCCGTTGCGCGACCAGGGCTCGCAGGGCCTGGCCTCGCGGTACGGCTGGCTGGACCAGCGCGCTCACGACCAGACAGGTCTCGTTGTCAGGCTGAAACTGCACCCGCTCCAGCGCGGCAGGCTCGCCCGCCCGATGGCGGAACAAGGCCGCCATGCACTGGTGATGCGCGGGTGCATCGTACCGGTCGGGGCGCGTCGAGGTCGCGATCGCGAGTTGCTCCTCGAGCCGCGCCGCCGGACGCCATTCCCCGCGCGCGATCCGGACGCGAAGCTTCGCGTACGTGGTCGGAAGGCGGTCGATCTCCACGTCCGCCATGTCGCCGAACCGAGCCTCCGCGAGCATCAGCGCCGCGTCGCCGGTCCTGTGACACGGTGCCGCCTGCTGCGACGCGACGTCGAAGCGGCCGCGATCGATCCACGTGTCGAGATCGCAACGCGGCTCGAAGACGGCCATCCGGGCGTCGAGCTCGAGCAGATCGCCTTCGCGAGGATGGCTGGCGCGCGCGCTCGACAGTGCCGCGATGGCGGCCGACCGCGTGCCTGGCATCGCCGACGCCACGATGATCGGCGACAGGTTCGAGTGCCAGGCGAGGTGGACGTTGTATCCGGACGCATCGGCCCTCGCGAGCGCGACGAGCCCGATCACGTGGAGCAGCACGGCAGCCGTCACCCCCGCGATGCCGGTCCGCCGGGCCATCGCGGCGATGCCACGAGTCACGGAGGCCGACGCCGGGGCCGACGTCGGGCGGGACCGACGCTCGTGGCGACGCCACAGGACCAGGAGCAATGCGGTGGTCGCGACCAGTAGCAGGTCACGAACGAGGACACCGTGGACGAACACGAATGGGAGTGGCACGACGACCCTGTCGGCCAGGTGGCGGCAAGGTTGCGCGCTCAGTTCAGGAGCAACGCGATGGTCTTCCGCGCGTCCGAGAGCACGGCGTCGAAGCGGGCGAACGCCGCTGCCTGGCGGTCCGCCTCCGAGGCATCCCCGATCAGGTTCGCCAGGTTCCGCAGGACGGCCGCCTGCGTCGCACTCGTGAAGATCGACGAGGAGCGGTCGGACCCGAGCGACCGGATCGCGAGCGCCAGCTCACCGCGATGCGTGGAGATGCGGGGCACCAGGCCGTAGAGCAGCTCCTGGACGTCTACGAGCTGCACACCCGGGCACTGCTGCAGCCACGCCGCCAGCGGGCCACCGTCGGCGTCATCGGCCGCGGAGGCGCGCGCACTCCGGATCGACGTGCAGCGGTACCAGCTCCCGAGGCGAGGCGCGTATCTGGCGATGTCACTGTGCGCGCGCAAGTAGCCGACCACGAGTTCGCCGGTCGTCGTGGTGACCGGCCGACCCTCGATCAGATCGACCACCGCGGCCATGTTCCGGCGATTCGACGGGTCGGCGAAACTCGCCATGACGGTCCGTGCGCGTGCAGGATGACCGCGCAGCAGCTCGAGGGTCGCCAGGTTGGTCGCGACCCCGTCCCGCCCGCGGGGTCCGAGGTCAGTCGCGTCGAGGCTCATCCACGGGGTCAGCCAGATCGAGTCAGGCACGTACCCCTGGAAGATGGCGTCGAGCGACGCCGTGATGAGGTATTCGGCCTGGCCCCCCGCCATGACCAGGAGCTCGCAGGCGTACGTGACGGAGTGGTAGTAGCCCGGGCTCCAGCCGAGCTCCACCATCGCCGCAAGCGCGGCTCGGCGCGGCTCCGGCGGCAGGAGCAGGGCGGCGACCAGCCGGCACGTGTCGTCATCGGGCTTGTACTGGAGGGTCTCGAACCGCGTGGGCTCCCCGGCATAGCTGCGCAGCAAAGCGGCCAGGCACGGGCGGGCGTAGCTCCCGCCGTCCGCGGTCAGCGCCGCCTCGTGCCACTCGCCGCGCGCGATGTGCACGCTCGTCGGGTCCGAGGTCTCCGCGACCTCGGACGGCGTCAGCTCCGCGAACCGACCCTCCTCGATCGCGGACTCGACGCGCGTGCGCTCGCATGACGGCGCGAGCCGTTCGGCGATCGCGGGTACGCCGCCGGCCAGCCGGTACAGCTCCCGGCACCCCGCGGCAAATCCGGGGCCGTCGCTGACACGGCCGTCCCTCCTGACGTAATCGAGCATGCGCATCGCGTCCTCGTGGCTCCCGGGCAGGACAGACGCCACCACGGCCGGATCGAGATTGGACGGCCACGCGGCGGTCTGCTCGCTCTCCTGCTGGCGCGCGCGCCAGAGCTCGTAGCGACCGGCCGTGTACAGCGCGCCCGCTCCGAGCGAGAGGCACAGGGACAACCGCATCAGCTCTCTTGGGATTCGTTCCCCCCACGGGACGGTGCGGGTGCCACTTGGCGGCCAGATCCGATGCACCGCGAGGCGGAGCGAGAGCGTGGCGAGGACCAGGAGCACGGTGCGGCTGACGTCACCGTGAACGAGCAGGAAGGGGAGGGGCACGGAGCGCCTGTCGGCCGGGGGTCGCGCGGGTTGCGCCACCGGAACGCGAGGCTCGAGCGCCGCGCTCCGGTCGAGGAGCGCGCAGCCTTCCGCGACCTGATGGTGCAGGACCAGCGCCGGCCCATTCCGAAACAGCTGCTCTGACTCGGGCGTTGCCGCCGCCACCGTCCGTAGCGCACAAACGACGGCGCCGGCCGCCAGTCCACGCGGACCCACTCACAAGAATTCTTTCGCCAAAGGTGCACGTACCCGCGGTTGCGCCCCCCGGGGACCTACCAGTACGTTCGCGCCGATGCGGAGCAAGCCATGAGAGCGTTCACGATCTTGCGTGCGGGACTACTTGCGGCGGCGGCGGCGGCGGCGGTGCTCGTGCCGGCCGTCGGCGGCGCTCAGCCCGCCGGAGGAGGCTCGTCCGGGCCGCCACCGCAGCCCCAGCAGTTCATGCCGAACCCGGATCTGGAGCCGTCCACGGATCCACAGATCAAGTTCGAGAAGTACACGCTCGCGAACGGCCTCGAGGTCATCCTCGTCCCCGACCAGAGCGTCCCGATCGTCGCAGTGAACGTCTACTACCACGTGGGATCCGGCAACGAGGTCGCGAACAAGACGGGCTTCGCGCACCTCTTCGAGCACATGATGTTCCAGGGCTCGAAGCACGTCGGTGACGACATGCACTTCGAGATCTTGAAGAAGATCGGCGCGGACGGCGTCAACGGCACCACGAACCAGGACCGCACCAACTACTTCGAGGTCGTGCCGTCCAACCAGATCGAGACCGGCTTGTGGCTCGAGTCCGATCGCATGGGCTTCCTGCTCGATGAGCTGACCGCGAAGAGCCTCGGCAACCAGATCGATGTCGTGCGGAACGAGCGCCGGCAGAACTACGACAATCGCCCCTACGGCAAGGCGCTGTTCGCGCTCTACCAGGCGATGTATCCCCCGGGCCATCCGTACCGGTATCTCACCATCGGCAAGCACGAGGACCTCGAGTCCGCGTCCGTCGATGACGTGAAGAACTTCTTCAAGACCTGGTACGTGCCCGCGAATGCCACGCTGTGCGTCGTCGGCGACTTCGACCTCGCGACGGGCAAGCAGCTCGTCGACAAGTGGTTCGGCGGGTTCCCGAAGTCCGCGAAGCCCGCGATCGTCAACGTGCCGATGCCGGCGCCACACCCCGCGGAGGTCACCGTCACCGACGACTTCGCGAAGCTCACGCAGATCACGTTCGCGTGGCACACGCCCGCGTACTACACGGCCGAGGACGCCCAGCTCGACATCGTGGCGAACGCGCTCACCGAGGAGGGCCCGGGCCGCCTCTACCGCGCGCTCGTCTACGATCGGCCGCTCGCCCAGAGCGTCGAGGCCTCCCAGAGCAGCGCCGGGTTCTCGAGCACGTTCGTCATCACCGTCACCCTGCGCGGCGGCACGAAGGTCGACGAGGTGAAGGCGATCGTCCTCGCCGAGGTCGGCAAGCTCGCGACGGAGAACCTGTCGCCGAAGGACATCCATCGCGTGGTCGCTGGTAACGAGTCCGGGACCATCCGTCGCCTCGAGTCGGTCATGGGGCGCGCGCAGGCCCTGCAGCAATACAACCACTACCTCGGCGCCCCCGACAAGTTCACGTGGGACCTCGACCGCTACCGCAAGACCACCGCGGACCAGATCCGCGCGACCGCCGCGAAGTATCTCGTTCCGGCGCAGGTCGTCACGATCATCACCGTCCCCGGCGCTGGTGCTCCGGCCGCGGGAGGCAAGTAACCATGAAGCGCTCTGCAGTCCCTCTCGTCCACTTCACCAGCGTCCTCCTCCTCGCTGCCTGCGGCGGCAAGCCTGTTCCCACCGCGCAGCCGGCCCCGCCGCCGGAGCCGCCCGCCGAGGTCCACGTGACACCGTCCGCTCCGCCGTCGACGACCCCGACGCAGACCGCCCAGCCCCAGGTGCTGGCGTTCCCCGACGACGCGTTCCGCAGCAAGCAGCCGCCGCCGACCGCGCCCCGCCCGGTGAACTTGCCGAAGGTGAAGCCGTTCAGCCTCAAGAGCGGGATCAAGGTCTACCTCGTCGAGCAGCACACCCTGCCGCTCGTCTCGATGGAGCTCGTGTTCGACGGCGGTGCCGCCACCGACCCGCACGGCAAGGAGGGCCTCGCCACCACGTGCATGGCGATGCTGGTCGAAGGCACCGAGAAGCTCGACAAGCTCCAGTACTCCGAGGCGCTCGCCGACACCGCTTCGAGCATCGGCGCGTTCGCGAGCGACGACTCGGTGAGCGTCTCGCTCTCGAGCCTCACCAAGCACCTCGACGACACGTTCTCGCTGTTCGTGGACACGATCCGCACGCCGGGCTTTCGCGCGTCGGACTTCGAGCGGCTCGTGAAGCGCCGGATCGAGAGCGTGAAGCAGGCCAAGGGCACGCCCGCCGCCGTCAACGCGCGCGTCACCGGAGCCGTGCTCTACGGCGCTTCGCATCCGCTCGGCGCGGTCACGACCGAGGCGTCGCTCACCGCGGTCACGCTCGACGACTGCAAGGCGTTCGCGACCGCCGCGCTCAAGCCGAGCGGCGCGCGCCTGTTCGTCGTCGGCGATCTCACCGAGGGCCAGGTGCGCGGGATGTTCGAGGGCAAGGCCTCCACGCAGGCGCGGCCGGCGCTGGTCTCGTGGAAGGGCGCCGCGAAGGCGAAGGCCATCCCCGCGCCGCAGACGATGAAGGGCCGCGTGTTCTTCGTCAACGTGCCGGGCGCGGCGCAGTCGGTCGTCTCGTACCTGCAGTTCGGTCCGAAGCGCACCGCGCCGGACTTCTTCCAGAACTCGCTCATGGCGTCGGTATTCGGCGGCGGTTTCGCGAGCCGGCTCAACATGAACCTGCGCGAGGACAAGGGCTACTCGTACGGCGCGCGCGGCGGCTTCGGCTACTCGAAGCAGTTCGGGACGTTCACCGCCACGTCCTCGGTGCGCACGGACGCGACGTACCAGACGCTCGTCGAGATCGATCGCGAGGTGAAGCAGCTGTGGCAGGGCAAGGCGCCCGTCACGAAGGACGAGCTCGACCGCGAGAAGCAGGGCTCGATCCTCGGGCTACCCGGACAGTTCGCGACCGCGGCCGCGGCGCTCGGCAACTACCGCCGGCTCGTCTACTTCGGCCTACCACTCGACTACTTCAGCCACTATGTAGCCAATGTTCAGAAGGTGTCGGAGTCACAGGTCAAGGCATCCGCCGCGAAGCACCTGAAGCCCGGCCAGGCCGTGTACCTCGTCGTGGGTGATGGCAATGCCCCGATGATCGTTCACGTTCCCGACGCCAAGCCCGGCGAGCCGAAGGACCAGCCGTACCTGAAAGACGGCAAGCCGCTCACGCTACGTCAGGCTTTGACCGACCTCGCCACCCGTGGCGATGTAGGCGCGGGTGCGTTGGTAGAGCTCGACACCGACGGGAATCCACTGCCCTGAGCACACGCGATGCGCGGGCGTGCTCGTCGCCGGGACGTGCGCTCGCAGCGGGGTCTGCGACCTGCGCTCCGGGTGGTTCCGCTCCGTGGTCGGGTCGACACGCGAGCGAAAATCGCACATCTCCGTCCTTCCTCTCGGTGGCGCGATCTCCATGCGCGAGGACTGGAACTAGTCCTCTCGTCGCGCGAATCTGCTGGCGATGCGGAACGTGATCGCGCTCGTCATGCTCAGCCTGCTCGCCCTCGCGTGTGGAGGTCACCTCCCTCCCCACGATTACGCGAAGGAGCCGGATCCCCGCTCGAACGAGATCATCCTCGGCGTCGGCGATGTCGTGAACATCAACGTCTGGGAGAACCACGACCTCAGCACCGAGGTCACGGTCCGGCCCGACGGCACGGTGACGATGCCGCTCGTGGGGGACTTGAAGGCCGAGGGTCAGACGCCGACGCAGCTGCGCGAGACCATCAAGGCGAAGGTGAAGGACTTCATCAAGCTCGAGGGGACCGAGGTCACCGTCGCGGTGAAGTCCTGGCACAGCTACAAGTTCACCGTGCAGGGCGAGGTGGTGCGTCAGGGCGTGTTCCCGAGTGACCAGTTCGTGACCGTCGCGGAGGCGCTCGCGATGGCGGGCGGCCTCACCCGGTTTGCGAAGCGGGATGGCGTGCGGATCTTCCGGCGCGACCCCGGCGCCCGTACGCTGCGCCAGATCCCGATCGACTACGACGAGCTGACGTCCGGCAAGCGGCTCGACATGAACATCTGGATCCTGTCGGGCGACACGATCTCCGTTCCCTGAGCCTGCGGGGTCGGCGGCTGCGCTCGTCGCGGCGTCCGCTACGGGATCACGACGGCCGCGCCGTCGACGAGCGAGACGACCAGCGCCGGCGGATCCGAGTACGGGCCGTCGAGCTTCGTGCGGTAGAGGGCGAGCGGACCCGACGGCGGCTTCACCGCCAGGTCGTCCGAGCCCGCCGCGTCGGTGCCCTCCGGGGCAGCCTGCGGCTCCTCGTCCGAGGCCTGCTCCTCGGTGCTGTCGGGCTTCGCCTTCGACGACGATGGGTCACCTTTCGACTTCGACTGGTCGGACTTCGACTTCGACTTCGACTTCGACTTCGACTTCGACTTGGACTTCGACTCGTCGGACTTCGACTTCGCGTCGCGATCGCGGTTCCCGAGGACGAGGGCGTACGAGCCGTCCGGCGCGACGGCGACCGCCGTGTACCCTGCCCAGCACTTGTACTGGCCGCCGACGACGCGAACGATGCATGCCGCTGCACGATCCTGGATCAGCGCCCACTGCAGGTCGTGCGACCACTCGACCGGCACGCCGTGACGCATCGACTTGCGGCGCGGCGCCGCACCGTCGAGCGGGAACTCCATCAGCCACTCGACGGGCTTCTGCTGCTTGCCGTCGTGGATCGTGTCCGCGTACACGCCGAGCGCCCGCTTGCCATCGGGCGTCGGGAGGAAGCCGCGCAGCGGAGCCTCCTTCGCGAGCTGCGTCCGGTCCGTCAGCTTCATCGGCGGCGCCGACCACACGCCCGTCGCATCCGCCCACACCACGCGTCGATCGCCACCGGTGCCGACGAGGCGCGTCCCGGCGGCAGGAACGCCCGCGAGCTGCCACACCTGGCCGGTCGCGAGCTTCACGACCTGCGATTGGGCGGGCACCGCCGTGCTGCGGCACACGACGCACGAGGCATCGGCGGCCAGCTGGGCCGGGCCGTCGCCGCACGCGAGCGGCGCGAGGGCGCTCGCGGATCCGTCCAGCGGCATCCAGTACCAGTGGCCGCCGACGTCGGCGAGCAGCACCTTGCCCGCGGGGTCCGTGCGCAGCACCCGTACGGGCCCGGCGGCCGGCAGCGCGACCAGCTGCGTCTCGCCTCGACCGCGAGGATCACTCTTGAACAGCGCGGCGCCGCGCGCGTAGACGATCGCGGAGCCCGCGAGCGCGGCGTCCGGGTCGGCCATCGCGACGCCGGCAGCGGCCCACGTCCCCGCGAGCACGAGCGCGGCGAGCGTTCCCCGCCGCCCGTGCACCCCGATCGCCACGCGCATCAGGCCACCAGCCGCGCGGCGCTGCTGGCGCTCGGCAGCGAGGTCACGAACCGCCCCTTGCCGGCGATCTCGAACAGCTGGACCTCGCCGAAGCGCGGGTAGTGCACCTCGAGCGACTTCACGCCGTCGGTGGTCTGCGCGTCTCGCTCGAACGCCTGCTTCGTCAGCGGCTTACCCTCGACGAACACCTCGCTCAGGAACTCGATGGGCGCGACCCAGAGCGCCCCGTCGCGGTGGAGCTTGTCGCGCTGCTCGCCGGTGAGCTTGTCCGAGCTGCGGATCACGTGGTCCCAGTCGCGCTTGCCGAGCGCCGCCGCGACGTCGCGGTCGAAGCGCTCCGGTGGGAACACGAGCACGACCTTGCCATCGATCTCCTGCGCACCGAGCGGCGGACCCTTCGGCTCGACCTTCGGCGCGGGCGCGGGCGCGGGCGCGGGCGCGGGCGCGGGCGCGGGCGGAGGCGATGGCGCGGGCGGAGGCGATGGCGCGGGCGGCTCGGCGGGCTTCAGGACGAACGCGTAGCGGTACGTCACCCGCGAGGGGGCGGCGCGGTCGTCGACCTCCGCTGGCTCGAACACGAACTGGCTCGCCGCCGCCACCGCCGCGGCGTCGAAGTCGGCGCCGCCCGACTCCGCGACCACCACCTTCGTCACCGCGCCGGTCGCGCTGAGGTCGAGCGTGAGGACGACCGCCGCCGCTTGCGGGCGCGGGCTCTCCGCCTCCACGAACCTCGTGAGCCGCGGGAGCTTCGTGACCTTGCGGCGGGCCGGCTGCCCGCCCACGTCCGACCCGGCCTGCGCCGACGATGGATGTACTCTGCA
>JAYSYE010000483.1:0-11259 GCA_043716635.1 Deltaproteobacteria bacterium
AGCTGGAAGCGCCCTCCGCGCTGCCAGTCGAGGAGCGCGGGGTCACGCCACGGCCCCTGCACCCAGATGATGTCGGAGTCGGGCCGCTTCACCGGGTGCGGCGCCGCCTTGTCGATCACGCCCTGGAAGATCTTGCCGGCGCGGACCTTGTCCACGAAGGCGCCCTCCTCGAAGCCATCCTTCACGTCGAGCGCGAGCTGATCGATCTGCGCATCCGCGGGGAGCGGGAACTGGTAGACGCCCTCGAGCGTCGCATCGGTGTCGTTGCGGAACGTCTCCGTGATCTCGGTGCGCGCGATCGGCCCGACGATGCGGACCTTCACGTCGTGCTTCGCGAGGGCGAGCTTCCAGTCGCGGTCTCGCTGCTCGCCCGGCTTGTACGCGCGCAGGGCGCCGAGGCCGGCGGTGGTCTCGTCGGGCTGGGACGGCTTCGCGCCGAGCTCCGCCCACTCCGTCTCGCGGACGAGGTTCGGGGTCGCGGCCACGGTGGTGATGCCGCGGTCGACGATGCCCTCCTCGCCTGCCCGGACGTCTTGCGTGGAGCTGGGCGTCACGAGCTTGATCGCGCCGCGCACGACCTGCACGGCGGTGAGCGAGTCGGTCGCGGCGAGCGCGAAGCGCGTGCCGACCACCTCGATGCGTCCGGACGGCGTGGTGATCGCGGCGGGCCGCGCGCCGATATGCTCGACGTCAGCGACGAGCCGACCGGAGGCGAGCGTCATCCGTCGCGGCTCGGCGGCGTCGATCGCGAGCTGCGATCCCTGATCGAGCGTCACGTGCGTACCGTCGGCGAACACGAGCGCGACGCGCGTGACCGCGTCGGTGCGGACGGTCGCGCCGGCGGGGACGATGGCGCCGGGCGCGAGCGTGCGCTCGGAGCCGTGGTCGAGCACGGTGACGCCGCCCGTCTGCGCCTTGGCCGCCCGCTCGATGCGAGCGACCGTGATCGTATCGCTGGCGGCGGTCGCGCCCGGGGGCTGGCGTGCAGTCGCACCGCCGCTCGTGCCTGCCGTGCTCGCCGTGCTCGAGGTGCTCGGGCCGTTCGTCGGCGCGATCGAGCTCGCCGCGTGATGCTTGATGGCGAACGCGCCGACCCCGACGGCGGCGACCGCGCTGACGGCGGCCGCGATCGACCACGATCGCGAGGGCCTCACGCGCGGCTTGACGTGGTGCGCACGGCTCCCGACCACACCGTCGGCGACCGCCTGGATCCCGGCTTTCGCCGGAGTGACAAGCCGGGTGGCTGCGCGCGCCGCCGCCGTGCCGCCGGACGTCGCGGCCGCGGTCGCGCCTGTCGCGTCGAGCGCAGCGAGCAAGCGCGCCGCCACGTCTGCCGAGCCGACGTGATCATCGCCCGCCTGCGCGATCGCGCGCCCGACACGCTCCGCGTCGTGGCGCGCATCGCGACACGCATCGCACGCCGCGAGATGCTCGGCGTGCCGCGCGATACACGCCGCGTCACCGTCGAGAAGACCAGCCAGCTCGTCCTGGACGAGCGCGCAATCGGAAGTGGTGGATGTCGACATCAGGCAATCTCCAGATCGGGAAGGATGGTGCGGAGGCGGGCGAGCGCGCGACTGATGCGCTTGCGAGCCGTGGCCTCGTCGAGTTGCAGCGCCTCGGCGATCTCGCGATGGCTGAGATCCGCGACGAAGCGCAGGACGATCGGCTCGCGCTCGCTGGGCTTGAGCTGCGCGAGAGCGTCGCGCACGACGCGTGCCCGCTGCCGGATCGCGAAGGCATCGTGCGCCTCGCCGGCCGTGGGCACGACCTCCAGCAGCTCGCGGCCCTTGCGACGCGTCTCGAGCGTGTGCGCACACACGTGCCGCGCGATCCCGCAGAGCCACGCCTTGACCGAGCCCTCGCCGCGGTACGACGCCATCGCGCGGTGCGCGCGCAGCAGCGTCTCCTGCACGGCCTCGTCGGCGTCGGCCTGCGAGCCGAGCAGCGCCATGCACAGCCGGCCGAGCACGCGACCATGGCGCGTCGCGCACGCCGTGACTGCCTCGCGGTGCTGGCCCGCCTGCACGAGCGCGCCGATCGGATCGACCGGATCGATCGCTGCTGGCGCGAGCACTGCGCCACCTACATCTGTCTCGACCGGTCGAGCGTTCGCGAGCATTCGAAGAGCCATGTGCGGACCAACGGTCGGTTCGTGACCATCGATCTACGAAATCGCGCAAGTGCCCGCTCTTACACGCGACGCGACGCCCGGCCGCGCTGCGCTGCGCCGCGCTACGACAGGAAGAGGCGCGTGATCGCGAACGCGAGGGCCGCCATCAGCATCGCGCCGACGACCAGCATCCACGGCTGCAGCAGCGGTCGCCGCTCGCGGGCGAACCCTGAGACGTTCGGGGGAAGGTGCTGCTGGGGCGCCCGGGGAGCGTCGTACGCGTCGTTCATCGTGGGGGTCGCGGCGCGTGGAGGGTAGTGGCTCGCCACATTCGCAAATGCCTGCGCCGGCAGCTGCGGCGGCATCCCGTTCGGGAACACGGGGTACTCACCGGGGTAGGGCGCGGCGCCGTGCGTGGTCGCGCGCGGAGGGATTCCATGATGCAGCGGCGGTCCGGCCGGCGGACCCATCCCCCAGGCGACCTGCATGCCGAGGGGCGGGGGCGGCGGCGGAGCCACGGGCGCAGGCGGGAGCGCCGGTGGCGGCGCGAGCGCCTGAGGCGGCACGGGCGGTGGCAGCGTGGGTCCCTTCGCGGCGCGGGGCGGTCCCGGCTCGCGCGTGGGCATGGGCGTGCGGTGGCGCGGAGACGTGACGATCCGGGTGCGCTCGTCGCGGTCGGCATCGACGTCGATCGGCGCACGCGCGGTCGTGGGCTCGTCGGTACCCCGCCGCGATCGAACGCCGGGAAGCGGCAGGGGCGCCGGGCCCATCGCCGAGAGCTCGGAGCTGTCGCGCCGCCCGCGCAGCGCCTGCAGCTGCTCCGACGACAGCTGCGCGAGACGGGTCTCCTCCTCCTCGAACCGGTCGATCACCTGCCGAGCCCGCGAGATCGACGCGCCATCGCGGTCGCGCATCGAGAAGGCATCGGCGGTCGCGATGCGAATCACCGTCGCCTCGCTGTTGTCGTGGCTCCACGGATCGGCGCGTAGCGGCGGCACCACCGCCTGGATCTGCAGGCTCTCTCGCGCCACCTCCTCGACCGTGTCGAGGATCTTCGACAGCTCGGTGGCCGGATCGCCGACCGTCGTCTCGAGCGAATACCGCAGCGAGCGCAGCTTCGCGCCGAACTGTCCGGCCGTCGGACGTTCCGCCAGCACCGGCGACAGCGCGCTCAGCAGCAGCGCATCCACCTCTCGCGGGAGCCTCGAGTCGAGCTCGGAGGGCGGCGTCACGCGCGCGTCGCGAACCGCGCGCAGCGCCTCGAGATCCCCGAGCCCCGAGAACAGGCGCCGTCCCGTGACGAGCTCCCACAGCAGGATGCCGACGGAGAACACGTCGCTGCGCGGATCCACGTGCTCGTTCCGGGCCTGCTCCGGCGAGATGTACGCGAACTTGCCGCGCACCGCGTGGTGGCCGGTCGACTCCTGCTCGGCGCGCTTCGCGATCCCGAAGTCGGTCAGCTTCGTCTCGCCCGCCCGCGACAGCAGCACGTTCGATGGCGATACGTCGCGGTGCACCAGCGCCATGCTCTTGCCGTCCGGCGCGCGCGCCGAGTGCGCGTGCTCGAGCGCCTCGCAGATCTCGGCGCCGATGTGCAGGCACAGGTCGAACGGGATCCGCCGGCGCCGCGTCTCGAGGGCCGCCTGGATCGCGCCGATGTCCTTGCCGTCGACGTACTCCATCACGAGGAAGTACTTGCCGTCGTCGCCGAGCCCGACATCGAAGATCTGCACGATGTTGCGGTGCTTCAACAGCGAGAGCACTTTCGCCTCGGCGATCAGCAGCTCGACGAAGCGCTTGTCCTGCGCGAGATGCGGCAGGATCCGCTTGATCGCCACCGGCTTCTCGAACCCACCGGGCGCGATCGCCTTGCCGCGGAAGATCTCCGCCATGCCGCCGACGCCGATGCGTTCGAAGAGCTCGTACCGGGTGGTCACAGCGATGGGTCGGCCCGACGCAAAACCACCGCCGGGCGTGCGACAGAGTAGCACGTCGAGTGGGGTCCGCCGACCTGGCCGCTCCACTTGCCCGGCCCGCCCGGCGCCATCGCCGGTCCCCCGCGGAGTAGTACGCTGCCCGCGTGCAGCGGATCGAGGAGCTGATCGACGCCGCGCTCGCGGCGGGACTGGGGTCGGCGATCGCGGTCTCCGTTGGCGATGGCGGTCGCGAGGTGTACGCCGCGCATCGCGGGCACACCCGACGCGTCCCCGATCTCGGCGCCCCGATCGACGAGCACACGCGCTTCGACATCGCGTCGTTGACCAAGCCGATGGTGACCGCCGCCTGCGCGATGGTGCTCGTCCGCCACGGCCGACTCGCGCTGGCCGCGCCCGTCCGTGACCACGTGCCCGAGGCCGCGACCACGGGCACCGTCCGCGATCTGCTCGGCCACGCCGCCGGGTGCCTGCCGCACGTCGAGTTCTTCCGCGCGATGCAGGCGGGCTCTCGCGATCCACGAGCCGAGCTGGTCGAGCGGGCGGCGCGCGAGCCCGCCAGTGCGCCCGGCATCACCGCCGTGTACAGCGACCTCGGCTACATCCTCCTCGGCGAGGTGATCGCGCGCGCCGCGGGCCTGCCGCTGGAGCAGGCGTTCGCGGAGCTGGTCGGCGGTCCCCTCGGGCTCGACGCGCGGTACGTGGCGAGCACCGAGCCCGCGCTCACCGAGCCCGCGGTCGTCGCCACCGAGCTCGACGTCCCGGGCGCTGCCACCACGCACTCGGTGCTGCCCTCCGACGCACGCGCGGGTGCGACGCATCGCGGCCTCGTCGTGGGGCGCGCGCACGACGAGAATGCGTACTTCGGCGGCGGGGTCTGTGGCCATGCGGGCCTGTTCGCCACGCTCGGCGACGTGGCGCGGTTCGCGGCCGCGGTCGTCACCGGGTCGGGCCCGTTCGACGCCGCGATCGTCGAGACGTGTGCCACGACCGCGGCCGCACCGGGCACGTCGTGGCGGCTCGGCTGGGACACGCCGTCCGCGACACCGGGCAGCTCGCACGCGGGCGATCGATGGCCGCGCAGCGGTGTGATCGGCCATCTCGGCTTCACGGGCACGTCGCTGTGGCTCGATCTGCCGCGCCGTCGCTGGGTCGCGCTGCTGACCAACCGCGTGCATCCGACGCGCCTCGCCGGCTCGGCCGATGCGATCAAGGCGCTGCGCCGCGCGGTCCACGATGCCGCGGTCAGCGCGCTCGCCGACCGCTGACGCCCGGCCCCGATGTGGCAAGCTGCCGGCGATGCCGGAGCTGCTCGCCACGATCGGATCTCAGACGGCCGCGTTGACCGTCGTCGTGTTCGACGCGGTCCATGCCGCAGAGTGGGTGCCAACGAAGGCGGCCGCGACGAAGGCGCAGTTCACCGGCCACCCCGCGGAGGTGATGCGTCTGCTCGCGAAGGGCGAGGACGTCGCCGAATTCGACGTCGGCGCGAGCCACGCGTTCGCGTTCGAGCTCGAGGGGAGATCGGGCAAGCTCGAGCTGTATCGCGTCTCCGATGGCGTCCACGCGATGGTCGCGCCGCCGCGCGCGTGGTGGCGCGCGAACGGCGCTCCGGCCGCTGACCTCGACGCGCTGTTCGCGGAGGCGCTGGCGGCCGACGGCGCCGACGACGAGGCTGTCGAGACCATCGGCGAGCTCGAGCTCGGCTCGGGCAAGCTCGCCGCGGTATACCTGTGGCACAAGAAGGTCGGCGCAGCGCGCGAGCTCGCGTCGACGCTGGCGCCCGGCGGTGCGGCCGCCTTTGGCGATGGTTACGGCGCGACGGAGAACGGCGCGGTCGCGGACCTCGGCGTCGGGTCCGTGCAGCTGCGCAAGCGCGAGCTCGAGGCGCCGTGGGACGCCGAGCAGTCGCTCGTCGTCATGTACCTGACTCGGACCTGACGCGACCTGACGCGACCTGACGCGCACGCAGCGCGACTATCCGCGAGGGCGCGCGCGAGCCCGCTTCTTCGCCTTCGCCTTGGGCTTCGGGAGGGCCGTGGCGCCGGGCGCGCCGAACATGCTGTCGACTCCGCGCGCCGCGCACGCCCACAGCGAGACGAGGACCGCGAGATCGGCGACCGCGCGCCGCGACATCGAGGCCGGGATGACGAGCCCGTAGGTCTCCGACACGAACCGCAGGTCGCGCAGCACGCGCGAGACCTGGTCGCGCGACACGTCGCCATGCCAGTACGACACGCGCGCGACCAGAAGCTCCTGGTGCCGGCGGAGGAACTCGCCCATCGACAGCGGCTCCGCGATCCGGTGCGTCGCCGGCCGGCAGATCTCGGCCAGATCTTCGAGGTACTCGTTCCAGTGCTTCGCGAGCCCGTGATTCTCGGGACGCCGCAGGAACTTCACGCGCTCGACGGAGAAATCCGCCTTCACGGCCGGCTTGAACCGGGGCACGACCGCCATCAGGTCGTACAGCGGCTGCGGGCTCGTCTTCGAGTACTCCTTGTCGAGGTACCGCCACCAGTTGCGCAGCTGCGGCCAGGTCCGCACCGACAGGAGCGGCTCGTCCATCGAGTCGACCACGACGAACCGGTGAGCTTCGGCGCGGATGACGGCGACCCAGTGCGACCAGTCATCGACGCACAGGAGCACCGGGGTCTGCTCCTTGAGATGCTTCGTCAGGATCTTCCGCGCCTCTTCGGCCTCGGTGCGGCGCTCGAGCACGAGGTCGCACTCCACCGCACGAGCCGCGCGTGCGAGCTGGATCTCGTCGGTGCCCGACAGCCGGTGCGACTTCGCCGTGGTTTGCAGGTGCGTCACGTCCACGGTCTGCCCGAGCGCGAGCAGCGCGTGCTTCAGGGCAAACGGCCCACACGTGTAGTCGTTGGGCTGCCGATGGAACCCAGAGGCCGTCTGGCTCGTCGCAACCACAGCCGAATCGTAGCACCGGCTGGGCCCCCGAGCCCGTACGCGAATTCCAGATTTTACTAGCAATCACAGTGGCTTGAGACGCTCGCGGGGAGCCGGGTAGCCTGGACGGACGCGCCCGGATGTGCGTCCGGCTTCCGGCGCTCACTCGCCGAGGATCGTGACCGTCACGCGGCGCTGGTGGGCGGCGTGGCGGTGCTCCCACAGGAACAGCCCCTGCCAGGTCCCGAGCACGAGCCGGCCTGCCGCGATCGGCACCCCGATCGACGTCTGCGTCAGCACGGTCCGCACGTGCGCGGGCATGTCATCGGGCCCCTCCTCGTCGTGCACGAACGCCGGATCGCCGTCGGGGACGAGGCGCGCGAGGAACGTCTCGAGATCGCGCCGCACGTCCGGGCTCGCGTTCTCGCAGATCATCAGCGAGGCGCTCGTATGGTGGATCCACACGGTGGCGAGCCCCTCGCGCACCCCGCTCGTGGCCACGTGGGCGACGATGTCCCGGGTGATGTCCGTGGTGCCGCGTCCCCGGGTCGCGACGGTGACCTCGCCTCGATAGACCATGGATCTTTGATACGCTGCCTCGATGCTGAAGCGGGGGCTTCGCTACGTGGACGAGCTCTCGGGCGCCGTCCGGAGCCAGCTCGCGCTCGCCTACCGCGCCAAGGACCTGATCGCCTACGGTCTCCGGGGCACCCTGCGCGAGCACTACACGCGCGCCGACTTCCGGGCCGACCTCCGCGCCTCCCTCACCACGGGCGCCGTCGCGTTCCCGCTGTGTCTCGCGCTGGCGATCGCATGCGGGGTCTCGCCCCAGCACGGGCTGTACTCCGCGATCATCGCGGGCACGCTCACCGCGCTGCTCGGCGGCACGCGCACGCAGATCACCGGTCCGACGGCCGCGTTCGTCGTGATCCTCCTGCCGATCGTGCACCAGCACGGGCTGCCCGGCCTGCTCGTGGCCGGCGGCATGGCGGGCATCATCCTCGCCGGCATGGGGCTCGCCCGGTTCGGGCGGTTTCTCCAGCTCATCCCCCACCCGGTGACGGCCGGGCTCACCGCGGGAATCGCGCTCGCGCTCGCGGTCTACCAGCTGCCTGCGATCCTCGGGATCCGCGTCCCGACGTCCGAGACGCTGGTCGGCACCGTGCAGTCGCTCTGGGCCGCGCGCGGTGGCGTCCAGCTCGCGGATGTCGCCGTCGCGGTCGCGGCGATCGCGATCTTGATGACGCTCCCTCGAGTGGCCGGGCGGTGGCCGGCGCCGCTGGTCGCGATCGTGGTCATCGCGGTGGGCGTCGTGATCGTGCACCGCTTCGTGCCGGGCTTCTCGGTCGCCACGATCGGCTCGCGCTTCACGTGGCGCTCGGGCGGCCAGGACATCGCCGGGTTCCCACCGCTGCCACCGCTGCCCGTCATCCCGTGGCGGCAGGGTGCCGGCCTCGCGCTCGATTACCACACCATCCGCGAGCTGCTGCCCTCGGCGTTCGCGATCGCGATGCTCGGATCGATCGAATCGCTGAACACCGCGATCGTCGCCGAGGGCATGAGCGGCAAGCCGCACGATCCGAATTCGGAGCTGATCGCACTCGGGATCGCGAACGTGGTCACGCCGTTCTTCGGCGGGATCGCGGCCACGGGCGCCCTCGCGCGCACGACGAGGAACATCCGGGCGGGCGCGCGCTCGCCGATCGCCGCCGTGCTCCAGTGCGTGCTGCTGCTCGCGGGCATGCTCGCGCTGGCGCCGCTCGTCGCCTACGTCCCGCTCGCCGCGCTCGCGGGGCTGCTCGTCGTGGTCGCGTACAACCTGTCGGAGGGCCGCCACTTCCTCCGGCTCGCCCGCATCGCCCCGCGCAGCGACGTCACGGTGATGCTCACGTGCTTCACGCTCACCGTCGTGTTCGACATGGTGATCGCGGTGACCGTCGGGATCGTGCTCGCGGCGCTGCTGTTCATGCGGCGCATGGCGGTGCTCACGCGCGCGACGCTGCGCACCGAGACCGAGGGCCACCACGCGGTCCCCGAGGGCGTGCGCGTGTACGAGCTCGCGGGCCCGCTGTTCTTCGGCGCCGCGAAGACGGCGATGGAGGCGCTGCACACCGCGGGCGGCACCGATCACACGGTGATCCTCGCGATGCAGCACGTGCCCACCATCGACGCGACCGGCCTCGTGGCCGTGGAATCCACGCTGGACCGGCTATACCGCTCGAAGATCAGGGTCATCCTCGCCGGCGTGACCCCGGAGGTCGCGGAGATCTTCGAGCGCGCGGGGATCAAGCGCGAGCCGGGTCGCCTCGCGTACGCGCCCGATGTCGACACGGCGATCGCCATGGCCGGCGTCGGCGCCGACCGCGAGCTCCAGGCCGCCTGACCCCCCCTGTGCCGGTACGGCCTACCGCTGCGGGGGTGCGGCCTCGATGATCGTCGCCCCCGCCGTATCGCTCGCGACGAGCAGCGCGAAGCGCTCGACGGTGTCCAGGTCCGTGGTCGACAGCGACGCGTAGTCGAACCAGCCGCGCAGATCGGTGTAGCCGTCCTTGTAGAACGCGACGGTGCCGCCGCGCTTGCGGGCGTAGACCTTCACGTACGCCCTCGCGAGCGGCTGGCGATCCGAGCCTCGCACCGCGCGCACCTGGCCGAGGTGCCCCGCGACCGTGAGCGCGAGATCGTTCGCGTAATGCACCTTCGCCTTGCGCTGCCCGGCCCCGACCGCCTCCACGACGACGTTCTTCGCCCGCATCGACGCCGGCCACGGCACGCGCGCCTCGGGCGGCGGGTCGGTCACGGGCAGCCGCTCGCCGGGCTCGATGAACGAGAACCGCGAGACGTCGCTCTGCACGAACGGCTGGCGCGAGAACAGCAGCTCCACGTCCATCTCGAAGAACCGCAGCTCGAGCGCGGTGACGTGCTGGCTGCTCACGACGATCCCGTCGCTCGAGAGCGCGAGCTCGAACGTCGGCTGGCGCGCGGCCGCCCGGGCCTGGAGCTGCTCGCGGTTCGACGCGTCGGTGACCACGGCCGTGCCGCCGTCGACCTCGTCGAGCATCGCGCGCATCGCGCCGAAACGGTCACGCCAGCGATCCACGGGGTGATCGATCCACGATCCGATCGCCGCGCGCGCCGCCGCGACATCGCCCGCGAGACACGCTGCGTATGCCGCGAGGTAGGCGTGCTGCATGCGGTCGGTGACCTGCGCCGCGTCGACGCGCCCGAGGATCGCCAGCGCGTCGGCGACGCGATCCTGCGCCAGTAGATAGGCCGTCGCCGCGAGGAGGTCCTCGGGGAGCGCGCGCGGCCGATGCATCACGAGCTCGAGGAACGCATCCCACTGCGTCGCGAGCCCGTCGTTCAGGATGCGGCGCGCGCCGCCGAGGCGGTGCGCGCGCGCATTCACGAGCGGGGCGTACTCGAGGTACTCGTACGCGCCCGTGCCCTCGGCATCGATCCCGAGCATGTCGAGCGCGGGTCCAGCTTCCTGCAGCCGGTCGCCCTGGGTGCGCAGCCACACGGGGATGCGATCGACGTCGCGATGCACGAGCGCGTAGCCCCACAGGCGTGCGTCGAACCAGTGCCGGCGCTCGAGGACGCCGACGATCGCGTCGTACGCCGCGCGATCCTTGCAGCGCCACGCCACGAGCGCGAGCCCGTCGCCATCGGTGGCGAGCGCGGAGAGGTTCGCGCGCTCGAGGAGCGTCACCACCTCCGCGATCGTTCCGTGCTGCGACACGTGCGCCCACGAGGAGGTGTCGCGCGCGGCCGCGCTCGCCGTCACCGGCAGGACCCGCGCGGGGGAGGCCGCCACGATCACGCCGGCGCGGCTGACGTGCACCGGGAAGTGCGACCACGCGCCGGCCTGCGGGAAGTAGAACGAGTACTCGTGACCGTGCGTGCCGTATGGCGGCAGGACGACGTCGATCGTCTCCGTGGTGCGCGCCCCTGCGACGGCGATGCTGCCGCGGGGAATCTGGACGAGCGCGGCGATGCGCTGCCGCGAGCTCGTCGGGTTCGCGATCACGACGAGGCAGGTGTAGACCACGCCGACGACGAACGTCTCGACGTACCGGTCGTGCTGCTCGCCGCCCTCCCACTCGTGGCGGTCGTCCGTGCGCACGTAGCTCGTCCCGACCACGAGCGGCGGCCCGCCCGTGGTCAACGCGCCATCGACGAGCTGCGATGATCCCGCGAGCGCGTTGCCGGCCACCGTGATCGCGAGGCCGGACCCGCGCGGGCTCGTGGTCGTGACGTAGGCGTGGCGCGGCGCCACGGGCGGTAGATCCGTCACGGCGAGCGCGACCA
>JAYSYE010000484.1:0-11239 GCA_043716635.1 Deltaproteobacteria bacterium
GGGACGAGCAGCATCTCCGCGAGCACGCCGAGGATGGAGAACAGGCCGCCGACCGCGGCGAGGGCGAACGCGCGTAGCGGCTCGGAGACGCCACCCAGCGCGTGTCGGAACTGCTCGCTCTGGAGGTACTCGGTCCACGTCGAGGGCAGCTGGATGCTGAAGCGGGACTGGACCCATCCGGCGAGGTTCTGGACGAAGCGCGGCAGGTTTGCGAGGAACTCGGAGATCTGTGCGGTGACGTGGGGGACGCCGGCGACGAGCACGACCGCGGCCACGACGAGGAAGATCGCGAGGAGGATGCCCGCTCCGACGCTGCGGCTCGTGCCGCGTCGGACCAGGCGGTCGAGTACGGGGTCGAGCAGATAGGCGATGCCGATCGCGGCGAGGATCGGCGCGAGCACGTGCGCCAGGTACGACAGCACGACCCACGCGAGAACCGCGAACACGAGGTAGAGCGCCCAGCGCAGCAGCCGCAGGACGGCGATCAGGTCCTTCGATGCGGCAGGCTGCGGATCCTGGAACACGGCTCCTCAG
Organism: Deltaproteobacteria bacterium; assembly: GCA_043716635.1. Lineage (GTDB taxonomy): Bacteria > Myxococcota_A > Polyangia > Haliangiales > Haliangiaceae > JABFXX01. The sequence goes on from JAYSYE010000484.1 coordinate 535, forward strand.
GTAACACGGCGTCAGGGCAGGACGGGCGCCATCGCCATCGAGACCTTCTTGCGCTCGGCGGTCCCGAGCTGGAGCTCGAGGTAGCTCGAGAAGAAGTCGTCGCGGCGCAGCTCGAAGCGATGCACGCCCGGGGACAGGGCGATGCCGCCGCGCGCGGCGTCGAGGGTCGTGATGAAGCGGCCGTCGACGAAGAGCTGCGCGTCGCGCACGTTGCTCTGCACGAGCACGATCGCCTGCGCCCGCGCCGCCTTCACCTGCGGGCTCGCACCGCCGCACGCGCCCAGGACGAGAGTTGCGAGCGCGAGGCCGAGCCCGCCGCGGCGCACGGGAGGCGCGATCACGGCGTGGTTCCCGGCGTGAGCTCGACGACGCTACCGACCACTCTCACCTTCGCGCTGCCCTTCTTCGCGAGCTGCGCCACCCGATCCACGGACTCGGCCGTCACGACCCCGAGCACCCAGCCACCGGCCGAGATGCGCCGCAGCGATACCGCCGTGACTCCCTTCGCGCCCGAGAGATACTTCAGCTCGCCCTGCACGAGCGGCCACGGCGTCCGCGCTGCCATGCGCACGAGCACGACGCCGGGGGTGGTGGCGGGGGCGTCGTCACCCTCGAAGCCACCGGAGGGTGCAAGCGCATCCGGGTGCGGCGGGAGCACGTCGCTCGCGGCGGCGACGAGCGCGCGGTTCACGGCCGGCGCGATCGCGGCGTCTGCGATGCCGAGGGCCGCGACGCGCGCAGTGCCCTGCCCGACCAGCTTGCCGTCGGCGCGACCGATCACGCGGACGGTCGCCGTGACGAGCACGCCAACGTCAGGGATGCCCCGCAGCGGCACCCCGTCCCCGAGGGTCACGCCCGCGATCGCGAGCTGCTCCACCCGGGTGTCGGCGGCGAGCTGCAGGGCCTCGGCGTCCGCGAGCGGGAGGTCGCCATCGCCGCGCGCCGGGGGGCCGATGGCGGGCGCCTTCTTGACCGTCATCCCGGCCCCGCGCAGCGACCCGGCGAGGCCGGCGAATCCCGGGAGGTCCTGCGTTGCACCGGCGCCGTAGGTGGCCACGACACCCGAGGGTGAGGTCAGGCGGAGCAGCACGGCGACGGTGCGGGGTCCGGCGGGCGCCGGGGCGAGCGTCGGGATCGCGAGCTCGGCGAGCTTCGCGCGGACCTTGTCGCGGTCGACGCGGACGAGGACCGTGAGCAGCCGCTGCCCGCCGGCCGTGGTGTCGGTGGCGACCTTGAAGTTCGCGACCCACAGCCGCGAACGCTGGACGAGGTTCTGGTCGATCGCGGCCTGGTTCGCCTTGCGCGTTGCCGGATCGACGAGGTCGACGAGCACGAGCGTGACGGCGCGCGCGAATGCCTCGTCGAGCGCCGCCGTTCGCGGGTCTGCCGCGGCGGCGTCGGCCGCACCCTCGGTCTCGAACGCGGCGATGTCCTCGGCGCGGACGAGCGTCGGCGCCAGGAGCAGTGCCGCCGCAGCAGCGAGTGAAGCGATCCGGACCATGCGCAGAATCTAGCGCGCCCCACGCCGCAGCTGGCGCTCACGCGCCACTGACCACCCTGCGCCCCGGGACGTCCCGTGGACCCCGGCAGGGGACGCGCAGACCTCAGCGTCCGGGCGTCGAGCTCGATAGCAGAAGGAAGAGCGTCGACGGCGTGCCGGCCGAGCCGGCGATCGTGACCTCCGCGGCGGTGATCGCGCTCACCTTTGCGTGGGGAGCGCCCTTCGCCCAGGCGGGGATGGCGGTCACGTGCAGCGTCGCGGCGCCGACGGTGGCGATCGACCAGCCGATCGCCGGAGCCGAGGTGAACCCGTCGACGACGATCACCGGGGGACCCGCTTCCTTCACGCCGAGCGTGATCGCGCGCGCGCCGACGAGGGCCTGGCGGACGGCCTCCGTGGGCACGCCCATCACGAGCACCCAGGACCCATCGGTCTGCAGCTCCGCCGTGATCACGAGCGCGTCCGCCACCGCGCGATCGAGGCGCGTGCGGGTCGCCGCGTCCTTCGTCCGATCCGCGACCGTGCCGCCGCCCGCCAGTGGCAGCGCCACGACCTGCGCGGCGAGCTGCCGGCGCGCCGCGTCCTCGGCGAGGCGCCGCGCCGGGCCCCGCGCTGTGGCCGGGTTCGGCGCCGCCCGGTTCGCCACGCCGACGCCGCGCGCCGTGACCATCCCGGTCTGCCAGTCGACATCGGCCTGCGCCATCCCCGACATCGCCGCCATCGCCGCCATCGCCGCCACGCCCGCGACGGCCGCATGCGCGACCCGCGCGGCCCCGGTGCGCCGTGCGCTCCGCATCGGCCCCGTCACTCCCATTCGATCGTGCCGGGCGGCTTGCTCGTGATGTCGTAGACGACGCGGTTGATCCCCCGCACCTCGTTGATCACGCGCGACGAGATCCGCCCGAGCAGGTCGTATGGCAGTGGGACCCAGTCCGCGGTCATGCCGTCCTTCGAGTGCACGGCGCGCAGCGCGAGCGTCTCCTCGTACGTCCGCGCATCTCCCATCACGCCGACCGACCGCACCGGCAGCAGCACCCCGAACGACTGCCAGATCGACTCGTACAGCCCCGCGGCACGGATCTCCTCGTCGATGATCGCGTCGGCGCCGCGCAGCACGTCGAGGCGCGGCTTGGTCAGCGAGCCGAGACAGCGCACGGCGAGCCCGGGCCCCGGGAACGGCTGGCGCATCACCATGTGGCGCGGCAACCCGAGCTCCATGCCGAGCACGCGGACCTCGTCCTTGAATAGCTCGCGCAGCGGCTCCACGAGCGCGAGGTTCATGCGCTCCGGGAGGCCGCCGACGTTGTGGTGACTCTTGATCACCGCGGACGGGCCCTTGAACGACACGCTCTCGATCACGTCGGGGTACAGCGTGCCCTGCGCGAGGAAGCGCGCGCCCTGGATCGTCTTCGCCTCCTCGTCGAAGACAGCCACGAACTCGTAGCCGATGATCTTCCGCTTCTGCTCCGGGTCCGTGACGCCGGCGAGCTTCGTCAGGAACCGCTCCTCCGCATCGATCACGCGCAGGTCGACCTTGAAGTGGTCGCGGAACATCGCGGCCACGAAGTCGCGCTCTCCGCGCCGCAGGAGGCCGTTGTCGACGAAGATGCACGTGAGCCGCTCGCCGATCGCGCGATGGATCAGCGCTGCTGCCACGCTCGAGTCGACGCCGCCCGACAGTCCGCAGATCACGCGTCCCGCGTCGGGCGCCCCGGCCGGACCGACCTGCGTCCGGATCCGGTCGACGGCCTCGTCCACGAACGACGCCATCGACCAGTCGCCGGCCGCGCCGCACACGCCGAATAGCCAGTTGCCGAGCAGCTCCGCGCCCCGCGCGGTGTGCACGACCTCGGGATGGAACTGCACGCAGTGGATGCGTCGCCCGGCGTCCGGCGTGGTGGCAAAGGCACTCATCGCGCAGTTCGCGCTCTCCGCCGTGTGCTCGAATCCGGGCGGCAGCGCAGCGACGTGGTCGCCGTGGGACGCCCACACGCCGAGCTCCTCGCCGACGGCCATCGTCTTGAACAGGCCCGTGGCGACCTTCACCCGCACGTCCGCGCGACCGTACTCGCGCCGCTCGGCGGGCTGCACCACGCCGCCGAGGAGCTTCGCCGTGAGCTGGGCGCCGTAGCAGATGCCGAGGATCGGCACGCCGAGGTCGTACACGCCGGCCGCGATCGTGGGCGCGCCCTCCTCGTAGACGGACGACGGACCGCCCGAGAGCACGATGCCGGTCGCCCCGAACGCGCGCACCTGCCGCAGCTCCGGGTCGGTCGCGATCGTGTACGGCTGGATCTCGCAGTACACCGCCTGCTCGCGGATCCGGCGCGCGATCAGCTGGGTGTACTGCGATCCGAAATCGAGGACGAGGATCCGCTGGTGCGCCATCGCGTAGCTCCCTACTCCACCCGGTAGTTCGGCGCTTCCTTCGTGATGATCACGTCGTGCACGTGGCTCTCGCGGAGCCCCGAGGACGAGATCTTCACGAAGCGCGCCTTTGCGTGCAGCTCCGCGATCGTCGCGCAGCCCAGATATCCCATCGACGAGCGCAGCCCGCCGACCAGCTGATACAGCGACTCGCGCAGCGAGCCCTTGTAGGGCACCCGCCCCTCGATGCCCTCGGGCACGAGCTTCTGCGCCGACTCGACGTCCGCCTGGAAGTAGCGGTCCTTCGACCCCTCCTTCATCGCACCGATCGAGCCCATCCCGCGGTAGCTCTTGTACGAGCGGCCCTGGAACAAGATCACCTCGCCGGGGGCCTCGTCGGTGCCCGCGAACAGCGAGCCGATCATCACCGTGTCCGCGCCCGCGGCGAGCGCCTTCGCGACATCGCCCGAGAACTTGATGCCGCCGTCCGCGATGATGCAGACGCCCGTGCCCCGTGCCGCCGCGACGGCATCGCCGATCGCCGTGAGCTGCGGCACGCCGACTCCCGCGACGATGCGCGTCGTGCAGATCGAGCCCGGCCCCACGCCGACCTTCACGGCATTCACACCGGTCTCGATCAGCGCCTTCGTGGCCTCGCCCGTCGCGACGTTCCCCGCCACGAGCTGCAGCTTCGGAAACTGCTTCCGCGTCTCGCGGCACGCCTCGAGCACGCCCGCGGAGTGCCCGTGCGCCGTGTCGATGCAGATGACATCGCACCCCGCCGCGACCAGCGCCTCGATGCGCGCGACCCGATCGCCGCCGACGCCCACCGCCGCCGCCACCCGCAGCCGGCCGTGCTCGTCCGTGGCCGCCATCGGATTGACCTCGGCCTGCTCGATGTCGCGCGTGGTCATGAGCCCCTTGAGGCGGCCCTGCGCATCGACGACCAGCAGCTTCTCGATCCGGTGCTTGTGCAGCAGATCCTTCGCCTGCTCGAGCGTGACGGTCTCCTTCACCGTCACCGGGTTCTTCGTCATCACCTCGCCGACCTGCAGCGTGAGCCGGGTCTCGAACCGCACGTCGCGGTTGGTCAGGATGCCCAGGGGCCGGTGATCCTCGTCGACGACCGGCAGCGAGCTGATGCTCTTCTGCCGCATCACCGTGAGCGCCTCCTCGAGCGTCCGGGTCGGCGCGATCGTCACCGGATCGACCACGACCCCCGACTGCGCGCGCTTCACCTTCGTGACCTCGAGCGCCTGCTCGATCACCGTCAGGTTCTTGTGGATGAAGCCGATACCACCCTCGCGTGCCATGCGGATGGCCGTGGACGCCTCGGTCACGGTGTCCATCGCGGATGACACCAGAGGAATGCGAAGGGGGATGGTGGGCGTGACGCGCGTGGCTACATCGACGTCGCGTGGGATCACCTCGCTGTACGCCGGAACGAGGAGCACGTCGTCGAAGGTGAGCGCCTCTCGGAGCTGGTCCTCGAGCATGGCGCACCATACTCGCGGGGTCTGATCCCGACAACGCCCCGGGGTGAGGCGTACGCCCCCAGCGGTGGTGACGTGGGCCCCAGGATCACGGGCCCCAACCCGGTGTAGGGGCGTGCCGCGAGGTGGCACGGTTCGTGGTCATCGCCCACGCGATGCGCAAGTTGGTAACATCCGTGACGTGGCTGGTTCTCGCGGGCGGCCTGACCGTGGTGGGCTGCGCTGGCAAGACGCCCGCCGGCATCGATGGGACCGACAGCGCCGCCGAGCCCGACGCCCCTGACGTGGTCGATCCGCCCGCCGACCTGGCGCAGCAGGTCTCCGGGACCGCGAAGGACTACACCGGCGCCGATCCGCTCGCCGACTCGACCATCACGACCGAGGGCATCGACCCGGCAGCGATGGCCACGGCGGGCACGAGCGGCGCGTTCACGTTCGCCGCGATCCCGACGGGCAGCAAGATCTTCCTGAACCTCGCGCGGACCGGCTATCGCACGACCCGCAATGTCGTGACGAGCGTCGAAGGCGTCGACGTCACCCAGGACGTGTATGCGCTCGCGACCACGTTCGTGAACAGCCAGTACAACCTCCTCGGCAAGACGCCACGGGCCGGCACCGCGGTCGTGTTCGCCGACCTCGCGAAGAACAACGGCACCCCGCTCGTCGACGTGCCCCTCTCCGGGATCACGCTCGTGGGCGCGGCCGACGACGTTGCCGTCCCGGGCGTGCTCGGGCCCTTCGTGCTCGATGGACTCGGCCAGATCTCGCTGGCTGCCACCGTGACCGAGCTCCACAACGCGTCGTCGCGGATCGCGTTCCTCGACGTCCCGGCGGGCACGGCGGCGATCAAGATCACGTACGCGACCGGTGGCGGTGCGCCGATGACCGTGCGCGCGCAGGTCACGACGACGGCGACCGGGGCGACGCTCGCCCACGTGCAGGGCGCTGCGGGCGGTGGTGGTGGTGGTGGTGGTGGCGGGAACCTCACCGATCCCAAGTTCGCCACCGAGATCTATCCGCGGCTGCAGAAGGCCTCCGCGGGCGGCCTCGGGTGCGCGAACTGCCACACGGCCGGTGGCCCTGCCGCCATCCTCCCGTACGACGGAACGATCGTTGCGACGCTCGCTGCCATCAAGGCCGCGCCGGGAGTCATCGACCTCACCACGCCCGCGGCCTCGCTGCTGCTCACCAAGCCGCTCTACGAGCCGACCGGCCCGCAGAACCACCCGAACGCGACGTTCCTGAACGTGGACGACCCGGACTACAAGGTCCTCCTGACCTGGATCACGCTCGGCACGAAGCCGTAGCGAGACTCGATCGGTCCGCGCGAGCGACACCGCCGCGAGGTCGTGCGAGTCGCTCCGGTGGCGTGCTACGAGACGCGCGTGAACCCGACCCGTCGTGTTGTCGCCGTCGCAACCTCCGTCACGTTCGTCGCCGCCCTCGGGCTCGGGCTCCCCGCGTGTGGAGGCGGCGATGACAGCGGCACACCAGACGCCGCTCGTGCCGATGCGACGACGGTCGACGCCCGTCCTGCCGATGCGCAGGCGACGCCGGATGCGGTCGCGTCGGATTGCGACTACACCGAGGTCGGCGACCTCACAAATGACGATGTGGCCCCGGCGACGGGTGCCCCGGAGGCCACCGGCATCACGCTGGGCGCGCGCGCGATGCTGTGCGGATCGTTCGCGAGCACGCACTACGACGGTGACATCACCGTCGACATCGACTCGTTCACGATCACCGTGCCGGCAGCGACGGACGTGCTCGTCCGGATCCGCGGCGCGGGCGCCGAGGCGATCCAGTTCGTCGGCGTGGACGTCTACACGGGCGCGCTGCTCGACCAGTACGTCGGGGGCAACGAGTTCTACGGCGACCACGGGACCGTCGCGCTGCACCTGGCGGGTGGCACGTACGAGCTCCAGCCATTCGCGCTCGACGTCGCCGCCCCCGCCGCGCCGATCGACTACGTCGTCGAGATCACCGCCGACGCGCCCGCGGCCCGCTGCCCCGCCCTCGCGAGCGGCGGCTACGCGGAGGCGACCGACGGCGCGACCTCCACGGGCAACGACGTGATCACGATCCCGTCCGGCGCTCCGCCCGCGCTGACGCCAGCTGCCTCGGATGCCCCCGAGCCGACCGCCCTCACGCTCGGCACTGCCGCGACACGCGTGACCGGCATCGCCGCCGTCTCGAGCGCGCAGGACCAGTATGCCGATCGCGACACCTACCTCGTGACGACGGGCGCGGCGACGAACGAGCTCACCGTCCGCCTCGACACCACCGTCGCGACCGCCGACGTCGACTTCCTCCTCTTCGAGGCTGGCTCTGCGACCCCCGTGCTTCGCGCCATCACGGCGACGCGGCCCGAGACCCGCACCTTCTCCGTCAAGCTGGCCACCGCGTACTGGCTCCTCGTCGGCGCGAAGGCTGCCAGCACCGGCCTCCCCGCTCCCTACACCGCGACGCTCTGCCCCGCCGTCTACTGAGCGCGTCCTGCAGCGGACCGCGCGCGGCGGCCGACTCAGTGCGCGATGTGATCGGGGCCGAGCGGCTCGGACGCGATCGCCGCGCCCGTCGTGCCGGGCATCGCGACCATCGGCGCCATCACGCCGCGCCGCGCATTCTCCGCGATCGCGGCGGAGGCGAAGCGATGCAGGTCCGCGAGCACGTCGGTCGCGAGGTCTGGCGCGAACCGCGAGGTGACGTTTGCGGCGAGCTGGTCGAGCTTCGCGTGCTGCCGCCACTGGTTCGAATGCTGCGACGCGCTGATCGAGCGACGGGTCGTGAACATGAGGAGACCGGTCTTCACGTCGAACATCGAGGCCTCGATGTAGCCGTAGACCTCCTGGCGCTGGCCGGGGAGGAACAGCGCGCCGACAACCGTCGCGTAGCCCCACGCCCACGGATTGAGCGAGCTCTCCTTCGCGACCACCTCGCGATAGAGCAAGAGATACCGGAGCCGATAGCGCGCCGCGATCTCGCGCAGGGCCTCCATGCCGAGAGCCCCCGAGGGAATCACCATCGTCTCGGTGACGAGCGTGAACGCGGGGTCCTTGCGGAGCTTGCGGACGAACCCGCTCACGCCCGCGGGCACGCGCTCCTGCGGTCCGGGGCCGCGCCAGTCCGTCGCCGCGCTGACGGGCAACACGCCGACGCGCGATGGCAAGTCGAGCTCGATCGGCGAGGCAAGGATCGTCTGCAGGGCCTCCTCGCTGAGCTGGCCGTGCGGGTCCTTCTCGAACAGGGATTGCGTGAGTGGCGCCGCCGGCATCGGCGCGGGCGCCTGCGCCATCGCTGCGGACGCCATCTTCATCGACGCAGCGCCGCAGCCCGCGAGCGACGAGAACCCGAGACACACCACGAGCAGAGCGGCGCTGAGGCCGCGACACGAGTCACGCACGAGACTCCTCCTTGGAACCGCACCGAGATGGTGCCGTTGCCCCAAGGAAACGCCGGACGCGCGTGTCGCTTACGCGGCGATGACGTAGGCGAGGACGAATTGTCGGGTGCGGCTGCGCCCGCGATCGGCGTGCGAGCTCCGCAGCAGCCGCGGGCTCAGGCGCGGGCTCTCATGATTCGTCACATCTCCGCGTGCGGCCGGGTGCGCGCACCCAGGCGCCCCCGCCGCCGGACCGCCGCCGGACCGCGGTGGAGTGCCTGCGCGCGACGGGGTCGCCTCGCGGCCGCCGCGATCAGCCGGGAACAGTCACCACACTGATCTCGCCGCCGCGCCGCCAGCCCTCGCGCGTCAGCCACAGCCTCGGCGTGGCGAGCGGCACGCGCTCGAACCCGTCGTCGCGCACGTACTGCCGCGTGCCGCGGAGCTCCTTCCAGCCGAGAAAGTCGGCACCGCTCGAGTACGGATCGACCTCGTCCATGATCGCGTGGTGCGCCGGCCGATGGTGGAGCCAGTTCGTGAGCACGTACTGGATTGCGTTTCGCATCTGCGTGGGCTTCGCGATCGCCTTCGCGTGGTACCGATCCGCGAACACGGGCCCGCGTCGGCCCAGCTTCGCGTTCAGTGACTTCGCGACCGAGATCGAGAACGCGCGGACGCCGTTCGCGAGCTCGGCCTGCGACTCGGCCTCGACGATGAGGTGGATGTGGTTGCTCTGGATGCTGAAATGCACGAGCCGAAACCCGCTGCGCGCGAGCACGACCCGCGCGCCGATGCGGACCGCCTGGTACGAGTCCATCCGCCGGAGGTTCTTTGCCACGGGCAGCGTCCGCAATGTCACGTGGAGCGCGCGCCCCTTGACGAAGGGATCCCGCTTCACGTGCGAGGCCGGCGGCTTCACGCCCTTCGGCCACCGCTTCTTCGGGCGACCCGCGCCGGGCGCTCGCGTGCCCGGCGCGCGGACCTCCAGTTCCAGCTGCCGTTCGCGCCTCGCCGTCACATCTCACAAGATGCTCGCTAATACGGCGGATGTCAACAACAAAATGCAGTTCAGGTCCAAGCCGGGTACATCGTCGACATTCTAACCCGGGCCACATCGTTGACACCTGGTGTCAGGGAGCACGCCGCCTGAGGTTCTCGACGGTGGGTTTGGGCGGGGCTGGTCAAGGGGATGCTCTTCCGACGTCATCGCCGCCACTGATTGGCGACGAGCCGCGTGGTTTAGGTACACGCGGCCTCCGGCAGCCCGGAGCTGAGCGTGGCGTCGTCGCGCTCGAAGCTCATCACAGCGAGCGCGACAACGGCTCTACCTATCGCGGCGACGCCCTCCGCCGCACTTGCGAGCGCCTCCGCGTCGCGCTGATTTCACGCGCGCACGCCCGACCGCGCGGCGTCCGTGCCGTTCGAACCAGCCGGCGCGTTGCTCGACCAAGCTCGCCGGCTATCCCGAGAAGGCGTGACACGACCCAGCCGTGGCTCGCGCACTTCTCGCGGTCTTTGCGCTCATCGAAACGCGCGACGAGCACGCGCCGTCGTCTTGGTGCCACGCGTCGGCGAGACGTGCGTGCCCGACCGCGCCGCCGAGCGCATCCAGCCGGTGGTTCTGCGCGGCGAACATTGTCGGCGCCGGCCTCGGGCGCGCTCGGACGCAGCGAGCGGGAGCCGGGCGCTGCGCGAGCCCAGTCTCGAGCGACTGTGCGCGCGCGACCGTCGGTGGGAGCCGTAGCGACGCGCGTCCCGCCCGAGTCCCTCCGAGTGCCAGCTCAGTGCCTCGATGCAGGCTCGCCGGCTCGCCGCTGCGGCTGCGCAGTCGGGCTAGCTCTGGGCCCGCGAGGGCCTAGCACTTGCCGAGCAGGTACACGACCAGCAGCACCGGCAGCGGGATGCCGAGGAGGAACGCGAGGATGTATCCGGCCGCACCCTTCTGGGACTTCGTCTGCTTCG
>JAYSYE010000485.1:0-3711 GCA_043716635.1 Deltaproteobacteria bacterium
AGCGAGCATCCGGCGCTCGACGCTTCGCTGCTCGCGCAGCCGGGCGGCCTCGCGAGGCTCTGCGCGGATCTGCCGTCACTCGCGGACCTGTTCCGGCTCGCGGTGCGCCCGGAGTATGCGGATGCCCGGTGGCACCTGCCGAGCCCGCAGTCCTCGCGCTTCCCGTTCGCGGCGGGCGGGGCGGCGCCGGTCTGAACATGACGGAGCGGATCGCGCTGTTGATTCGTCGGTTCGTGACGGCCGCGGTGGGGGCGGGGATCGTGATGGTCCTCGGCGCGTGCGTGATCGCGCAGGCGTCGGGGGACGTGCCGCGGCTGCCGGAGACGCGGCCGACGATCCGTCATCAGGAGGTGGTGCCGCCGACGGGAGGCGTCCTGACGAGGTGGCCCGCGTTCTTCACCGTGCCAGTGGAGCTGTCGGACCCGACGGCGACGTTCTCGTACGCTGCGTTCGTCGACTACAATCCGCTCACCGGCGAGGGGCGGGTCGCGGGGGATGAGAGTCCGTACGATCAGCAGAGCCTCGCGACGCGCGTGCGGACGCTGGAGATCCCCGTCCCTCAGGAACGGGCGACGACGGACCGCTGCCACGTGATCGAGGTGGTGGTGGCGCTACGCTTCACCGCCACCAACGAGCCCAAGAATGCCCACACGCCCGCGCTCCCGGGCGGCGACTCGGTGACGTGGATCTACAACCCCGGCGGGGACCCCAGCGGCTGCCCGCGGCTCGACGCTGGCATCGAGGCGAGCTTCGACGCGGAGACAGGCTTCTGATGAGGCGCGGTTGCACGGCGGCGGCCGTCGCCCTCGGCTGCGCGATCGCACCTTCCTTCGCGTGCGGTCCGGTCATCGGCGCGCCGCTCTCGATCGCGCCGGTCAATGCGTGTGGCGCGGGCGAGCTGTCGTGCGATCGCTACAGCGTCGCCAAAAGCTCGCCGAACGCGCAGTGCAAGACCGACCCGCAGACAAAGAAGGCCCGCTGCGACTTCGGCCGGCCGGATTTTCCGTACACGATCGTGGTCAGCGTTCCGGCTTCCTCGTACTACGCGCCCGGTCGCACGTTCGCGCTCACGAACAACGATCTCGTGGATCGGGTCGGAGCTTTCGACAAGGGATGCAGTCTCTCCACGGCACCGCCCTGCAAACGGCTGCCTTCCCTGGTTCCGGTGAGCGCGCAGTACACGACCACGCGTGACGCGGCGTCGCCCCTGGGGGTCGGCGTGGCGGACGGGACGTCGATCCCGGTCCGCGCGACGTACGTGCCGCTCGCGGCGGATGCCGACGTCGAGGCGTTCGGTACGGGCATCCCGCTCCAGAACCTGGTCTTCGCCTCGCGCGCGTCGCCTGCCCCGGTGGGCACCGCGATCAGCGACGCGATCGGGATCGGTCGCTACCAACGCGTCGCGTACCCGGAGCCCCCCTTCGACGCGTTCTTTCCGCCCGTGTTCACGCCGCTCGTCGTCAGGCGCGCGCTCGAGGACAGGATCGAGCTGGGCAAGGAGCCCGACGGCGTGGCGCTGGACGACCCGGACGGCACGACGAGAAAGTCGCAGATCACGCGCGTCGCCGGCCTCGACGGCTGGCAGGCCTGGTTTGCAGACGAGCCCGCGTACGGCGGGCGACGCATCTCCACCATCAAGACGCTCTCCGGCACGACGTCGACGGTCACGCTCCACACCATCGGCGCGAGCCAGGCGCCGTCGACCGCGCTGCGCGCCCACACCGAGATCGTCGTGGCGCCCCCGAAGGGCTGGCTCGGCGTGCCGCGCCTCGAGAGCCTCATCTTCAACGGCGACCCCGCGGGCTTCGCGACGCTCACCATCCCGCCGCTCAAGACGCCCGTGATCGTCTCGGGCGTCGTCGGGCAGGGCGAGCCCACGCTGATCGGCGCGCCGTCGCGTCTGGTCTTCACGAGCACCAGCATCAGCACGCTCACCGGCGATCCGATGCCGACGCTCAAGTACGAGACCACGGTCTCCACCGACGATTCGGGCCGCTTCCAGACGGTGCTTCCCGAGGGCACGTACGACGTCACGATCGAGCCCGCGGAGGGCACCGGCCTCTCGAAGTACCGGGACACGCTCGCCACTGGTTTGACGGTCTCGAAGACGTTCCGTCCGCCGCCGCGCACCGTCGCCTCGGGGCGCGCGAGGCTCTCGGACGGACGGCCGCTCGCCGAGGCCACGGTGCTCGTCGTCCCGGCCGAGGTCCCGCTCGTCGGTCGTGCCGTGAGGCCCCGCCCGGCGCGCACCCGCACGCGCCCCGACGGGACGTTCGACCTCGAGGTCGATCAGGGGCAGTACACGCTGATGGTCGACCCGCTTCCGGGCACCGACTTCCCGCGCGCCGTGCAGGCGCGAAGCTTCACCGGCGTCACCGCCGACGTCGGCGACGTCGTCGTCGAGCCGCCGCTGCGGCTGACGTTCAAGCTCAAGGATCCCAGCGAATCCGCGAATCCCATCATCCGCGCCAACGTCGCCATCTACGCCGTGATCCCCGGGCGCGGACCGCCTGCCGTCGAGATGGGCCGCGGCACGACCGATACGGACGGTTATGTGGAAATCCTGCTCGCTCCGTAGGCCCGCTGACCGGTAGACTTGGCCGAGAGAACGCGCGCAACATGCTCACGGACGACCGAATCAACCTGCTCGCGCGCGTGGCGCGTACCCCGCACGGCGAGTACGCCGAAGGTGGCACCTCCGACCGCTCCATCCTCACGCTGGCCGCGGCCTCCTACGGCTCGCGCCCCACCGACGAGTCGACGGTCCCCACCGGCTTCGATCCGCATGCCGCGGCGCTCTTCGAGAGCATCGTGGAGGGGGCGTACATCGTCGCCACCGCGGATGGCGTGTTCGACGACGAGGAGCGGCGCGCGTTCGAGCGCATCGTCACGGCCGCGTGCGGCGGGGCCGTCTCTCAGCGTCACATCGCCGATCTGATCGCGGATCTCGCCGATCAGCTCGCCGAGGACGGGCTCGACAAGCGGCTCCAGCGCCTTGGTGAGGGCATCGCCCGACGCGAGCATGCGCGGGAGGTGATCCGCATCGCCGCGCTCATCGCGCAGTGCAGCGACGACGTCAGCGAGGTCGAGCGCAGCGTGCTCGAGCAGCTTGCCGCCGCGTGCAAGCTCGAGCCCGCCGAGGTCGACCTCGCGTTCGCCGACGTGAAGAAGTCGCTCGAGGTCTAGCCGCAGCTCGAGTCAGCGATCGCGTTGCATATGCGTCGCCAGTCTCGGTTTGACGTATCGATGATCGCGGTGGGGAGCGCGCTCAGACAGGTCGCCGCGCGGCGGTTCGCCTGCGAGCGACGAAAGGCCTCGAGCGCGTTCGCCTCCGAGCCGTACCAGGCGACCAGGCCCTCCTCCCAGCCCTGGCTCGCCATCTCGGGGCGCCGGAACGAGCGGTCGCCGAGCTCCTCGTCGGGGACGTCGAGCAGCACGCTGACGAACGAGAGGTCTGCGAGGGCTTCGTCGATGGCGCTCACCAGCTCCCAGCGCGGCATCAGCGCGTAGAACGTGAGATGAAAGCGCTCCAGGATCACGAAGTGATCTGCCGTCACGTGCTCGCGGATCTCGGGAAGAAGGTCGCGGAGCCGCGCGCAGCGATCCTCGTCGGAGCGCGTGGGATCGGCGAGCTCCGTCACGAGCTCGCCGGTGGTGCGCTCCTCGCTCACGACGTGGAGACGAGGATGGCGCGCGAGGAGGCGCTCATCC
>JAYSYE010000486.1:0-3705 GCA_043716635.1 Deltaproteobacteria bacterium
GTGCTCAAGGGCGTGCTGCTCGCGTCGGCCATCGGCATCGGGCTCGGCGTGCTCTCGGCGGCGCAGCGCGGCGTCAACGCGGCCCTCACGCCGATCGTGATCTTCCTGCGATCCGTGCCGATGGGCGCGCTGATCCCGCTGACGCTGATCATGTTCAGCGGCGACGAGCATCGCAAGACGATGTTCATCTTCCTCGCGATCGTGCCGTTCGTGTTCAGCGACACGGTGAAAGCCGTGTCGCTCGTACCCGAGCGCTTCGTGGAGACGGCGCAGACCCTCGGGGCCACGCGGTTCCAGATCGTCTTGAAGGTGCTCATCCCGCTCGCCACGCCCGATATCGTGACGAGCATCCGGTTCCAGTTCGGGCTCGCCCTCGGCTACATCATGCTCGTCGAGACCGATGCGGCGCCCGGGCTCGGCAAGCTCATCAACTCGAGCCAGCGCGAGGGGCCGTACGAGCACGTCTATCTGCTGTTGTTCGTGATCGCGCTGCTCGCGTTCTCGATCGATATCTTGCTGCGCACGCTGCAGCGCGGCGTCTTCCCCTGGCGGCGAGATCTCTGATGTCCGACGATCCGAAGCAGCCTCCACCGCATCACCCGCCGACGAGCACGGCGGGCGGCACGGGCACCGGTCCCGCCGGCGGGGGCCCTGCCCGTCCCGAAGGCCCGCCCGCCCGCAATCCCGCGGCCGAGGCCGACGCCCTCGCGGCGTTCGAACGCGAGGAGCACGACCTCGCCACACAGGACCAGCCGCCGGGTCGCGCCGCCGCCAACGCGGCCACGGTCGCCCCCGCCGTCGCCGCTCACCACGAGGGTGGATCCCCTCGCGCGCACGAGCGTCCGCCCACCGGACCCACGTACGAGATGGCGGCTGCGCAGGCGAAGGCCCCGATCCCCGGGGTGGTCGCGGCACCGCTGAAAGTCACGGTCAGCGGCGGCACGGAGATGGCGAAGCTCGGCAAACCGCTCGTGAAGCCGCCCGTCGTCAAGTTCGACAAGGTCACGAAGACGTACGGCACGGGGCCGGGCGCGTTCACGGCGATCAAGGACGTCTCGTTCGAGATCGAGGACTACCCGGGCCGCGGTGAGTTCGTGTCGATCCTTGGCCCCTCGGGCTGCGGCAAGTCGACCGTCATCCGCATGATCGCAGGTCTGCTCCCTCAGTTCCCGCAGACCAGCGGCGAGGTGCTCATCGACGGCAAGCCGGTCACCGGCCCAGGCTCCGACCGCGGCATGGTGTTCCAGGACTACACGTCGTTCGACAACCGCAGCGTGCTCGACAACATCGCGTTCGGCCTCGAGTGTCGCGGCGTCTCGAAGTCGGAGCGCCACGATCGCGCGAAGCACTGGATCGCGAAGGTCGGTCTCTCGATCACGAAGGATGCGGACAAGTATCCGTCGGAGCTCTCGGGCGGCATGCGCCAGCGCGTCGCGATCGCCCGCACGCTGATCCTCGAGCCGCGGATCATCCTGATGGACGAGCCGTTCGGCGCGCTCGATCCGCCGACCCGATCGCGCATGCAGGACAACCTCGTCCAGCTGTGGCGCGAACAGTCGCCGACCATCTTCTTCATCACGCACTCCATCGAGGAGGCCGTGTTCCTCGGTGACCACATCCTGCTGTTCTCCAACTCGCCGGGCACGGTGCTGAAGACGATCCGCGTCCCGCCGCCCGATCGCCCGTCGATCGAGATGCAGCGCGATCCGAAGTTCGTGGATGTCGTGATGGGCATCCGCGACACGATCGATCACCTCGAGTCGTCGAACCGGGCGGGAGACTAGTCATGGCCGAGCCACGAACCGCGGGGATCGTCCGCTACCTCAAAGAGGCGTTCATGTTCCGCTGGAACCTGCTCGTCTTCGGCGGCGCCGCGGTGGCGGCCGTGGTGTCGGGCCATGTCGACGTCGCGCTGCCGCTGGTGGCAGCGGGCGAGATCGTGTACCTCGCCGGGCTCACGACCCTGCCGCGGTTCCAGAGCGCGATCGATGCGCGCGCGCATGCCGAGGGGCGCGGCAGTGCGGGTGCCCAGCGCGCCGTGGATCCGCTCGCTGGCCAGCAGGCGCGGGACAAGATCCTCGAGGTGCTGAAGTCGCTCGCCGAGGATCGGCGCTCGCGCTTCCTGCGCCTGCGCGCGCGCTGTGTGGAGATGTCGCGCATCGCGAACGCCGTGCGCGGTGACACGACCGACGCCAGCGGGGCCTCGACGGAGCTGCGGACGCCCGCGCTCGATCGCCTGCTGTGGGTGTTCCTCCGGCTGCTCCTCAGCGAGCAGGCGATCACGCGCTTCCTCCAGGCCGCGGATCAGGCGGGCATCGAGAAGTCGCTCGGTGACCTGCAGGTGCGCCGGAAGAAGCGCGCCGATTCGGTGGGCGAGGCGAACCAGCCCGACGACCGGATCATCCGCTCGCTCGACGACTCGATCTCGACGGTGGAGCTGCGCAAGGAGAACGTCGCGAAGGCGCAGAATAACGCCGAGTTCGTCGCCACCGAGCTCGACCGGCTCGAGAACAAGATCGCGGCCGTGACCGAGATGGCCGTATCCCAGACGAGCCCCGACGAGATGTCGAGTCGGATCGATGCCATCAGCGAGGGCATCTCGCAGACCGAAGCCACGATCCGCGAGCTGCAGACGATCACGGGCGTGGCCGACGCCGACACCACGCCGTCGATCCTCGACACCGACCTATCGCCGCCGCGGCTCGCCGTCGAGGGTAGTGGCGGCGGCAGTGCCAGTGGCAGACGAGGAGCCGGGTCGTGAGCGAATCCGAAACGAAGACGCTGGCAGGCACTGACGGCGTCACGAAGGCGACGCAGCTGCCTCCGTTCTTTCCGCCGTGGGCCGCGAAGCTCGCGGAGCTGTACTTCTCGGGCACGACCTCGATGTTCGTCGTGCACGGCAACACGTTCGACGTGGTGCGCGCGGGACCCGACCGCTGGGTCGGCCTCGCGGACTTCCTCGCCGAGCAGCTGTTCGGGCGGTGGGACCTGGTCATCCACTACGACCTCGCCCGTGGGCTGCGCTGCGCGGCCGGCTCCAACGGCAAGCGCCTGCAGGAGATGGTCACGACGGCGTCGAAGTGGCTCGGCGATCTGCGTGCCCTGCCCCGCGATCCGACCAAGGGCCTCGCCGCGATCGACCTGCTCGTCCAGAAGAACATCATGGCGGACGAGAAGGATCGCCTGCGCACGGCGATCATCATCGACCACGCGGGCTACGTCGCGCCGAGTGGCGACCGCCTCGACCTCAACGAGCAGACGCACCTCGTGACGCTGCTCAACTGGGCCTCGAGCCCCTACGTGAAGCGCCTGAACATGGCGTTCGTGCTGATCGATCCGCGGCTCTCCAGCATCGCGGAGCGGATCTCGGCGAACCCTCACGTGGCCGCGCTCGAGGTCCCGCTGCCGGATGTGGGCGAGCGCACCGCGTTCCTCGCCGCGCAGGTGAAGGCCTCGGGTCGCGAGGCGAGCACGTTCTCCGACTACACGGTCGAGGAGCTGGGCAAGCTCACGGCCGGAATCGGGCTGACCGATCTCGAGGTGCTGGTGCGCAGCGCGGTCGAGGGCAACCGGCGGCTCGATCGCAACTACTTCCGCGAGCTGAAGAAGCGGCTCATCGAGCGCCAGGCGCAGGGCATGCTCGAATTCGTCGAACCGAAGTGGGGGCTCGACATCGTGGTCGGGCACGAGGCGGCCAAGAAGCGC
>JAYSYE010000487.1:0-3704 GCA_043716635.1 Deltaproteobacteria bacterium
AGCGTGTCGTGCAGCGCCGAGTGCTCGGGCACCTGCAGCGGCTCGTGCACCGGCTCGGCGAGCGGGAGCTGCGCGGGGACCTGCAACGGCCAGTGCAGCGGCGCATGCAGCGTCACTGCGAGCGATGGCTCGTGCGCCGGCACCTGCACGGGTACGTGCAGTGGCACCTGCAGCGGTACGCTCACGGGCGAGTGCAGCGGCACGTGCTCGGGTAGCTGCTCCGGTGATTGCCGGAGCACGGTGTCCGGCAGCTGCAGCGGCACGTGCAGCGGTCAGTGCAGCGTCGCGTTCACCGAGCCCACCTGCGAAGGAGGGCACTTCGAGGTCCAGGCGGACGCAGACTGTGCGGCCGCTTGCGAGGCGCAGGGCTCGTTCGACCTCGTGTGCACCGACCCGCAGGTCGTCGTGACGTACACCGGTACCGGCTCGGCCACGGACCTCGCGGCGATCACGCTCGCGATCCAGACGGACTACCCGAAGATCGTCGACGTGGCCGTGCGCCTCGGGCTGATCGTGAGCAGCACCACCAACCTGGCGGCCGCAGTGAACCACGCCGCATCGGACGCGACGCGCGCCGGCGTGCAGGCGGTCCTGTGCCTGGCCGAGGCCACCGATGCCGCCGTCACCGCGGCCGGCACCGTCAACGCCGACGTGCAGATCACCGTTCAGGTTCAGGGTTCGATCTCGACCGGCCCGTGAGGACCAGGCCAGCGGTGGTGACGCGCGTCTGCCCGGTGTAGCGAGCGGATCGCCGCTTCGCGATGCCCGTCGCGATCTCGCTCTGCCCGCGCGCCCGTGCGCCGTCGTGGCCCTCGTGGTGGCGCTGACCCACACGGGCACGTTGTGAGCATCGAGGTGACGTGCGAGCGTCCGAGGATGCGTATCCTCGTGGGACTCTCGCTCGCGTTCGGGGTGTTGCTGTCAGCGGCGACCTGCAACACGCAGATCGATCTGCATGGATCGGTGCATCGGCCCGAGGGCGATGACGCGACGATCGCCTGCGACGGGCCCTGGCGGTAAGGGCGCCGGACGTGATGCGCCGCACGCTCGTGACCGCCAGGGCCGGCAAGGCGCTGTGGACACACGTCGAGGCGTGGGCGAAGCAGCACGACTTCCGCGGCGCGGCGGCTGGGGACGACCGGATCTTTCAGAAGGGCAGCGGCATCTGGTCGGCGCCGAGCCGGGTCCAGATCACGAAGCGCGATGCGATGGTGGAGATCCAGGCGTGGATCCACGTCCCGCTGGTGACGCGCGTGCTCTCGCTGTTCCTCATGCCCGGCGAGATGCCGATCGGCTCGGGCGGGTTCCGCGCGCTGCTGCCGCGGACGATCGCGCGCAATGCCGTGAACGAGCTGCTCGCGACGCTGGCCGCGCCACCGATCGAGTGACCCCCGCGCCGGGCGGGTCAGCTCGGCCAGGTCGCCTCAGCTCTGCTCAGACCGATGGCGCGTAGCGGCGGACGAGCGGATCCCAGTAATACAGATCCGGGCCCGGGGTCGGATCGAACCCCCGGAGCGCGGACTTGATCGGGCGGTAGCCATCGGTGAGCGGGATCGCCGCGACGATGCGCAGGTGACGGGGGCGAGCGGATTCGGGGAGCGCGGCGACCGCGGTCGCGAGTCCCGCCATCACGTCGGCGCGTGGCGCGGCGGTCGGGTGGAGCTGCACCGCGGCGTGCGGAAGGGCGTGCGCGGGATCGGCGGGGTCCGGGTGGTGCGAGGCGATGCACAGCGCGACCGCGGGGACCGCGTAGAGCGCGTCCTCGATCTGCGTGGACGGGATGAGGCCCGTCCGCGTGCGCACGAGATCGCGCTGGCGATCGACGAAGCGGTAGTTGCCCTCCGGATCGACCGCGAAGAAGTCGCCGGTCACGAACCACAGGTCGCCCGGCGCAAAGGCGTCGCGCATCACGCGCGCGGGATCGATGTACGCGGTGTCGGCGCCACCACCGAGCCGCGCGACCAGCATGCCCGCCTCGTCGAGACCCGCATGGACGAGGTGGCCTGCGCCGGCGCGGAGGAAGTCGTCCGCCTCGGCATCCCACGCCGCGATCGCGACCTCGGGAGAGCCGGGCAGGGGGCGGCCGACGGAGCCAACGGGCTTGCCGCTGGCGTTGGCGAGCACGGTGCTCGCTTCGCTCGATGCATAGAGCTCGAGCACCCCGACGGGGCCGAAGCGCTGGACCACGTCGCGCCACACGTCCGCGCGCATCCCGCTGCCGGCGAACAGGCGCACCGGGTTGTTCATCTCGCCGCGCACGGGTGGCGCATCCACGAGCTGGCGACACATCTCGCCCGCGTAATAGACGACGCTGACCCCGTAGCGCCGGACCTCGTCCCAGAACGTGGCCGCCCACGTGGCCGAGCCGCCCGCGCCGGGCATCGCCAGCGCGAGGCGAGCACCGCTCACCAGCGCGCTACCGACCGCGACGAGCGCGCCCGACGGATGGTGCAGCGGCAGGCAGCAGTACACGGTGTCGCGCGTCGTGAGCGTCGCCGCGGCGGCCGCGCCCAGCGCCGAGAACGCCCAGCGGCGGTTCGTGATCCGCGCCGCGCGGGCCGGCTCGTGCGGCCCCGAGGTCACGAAGATCATCGCCAGGTCGCGCGCGCGGCCCGCGTTCGGCCGGTACCACGCAGGTAGCGTGACGCCCGCCGGATCGACGGACTCCATGTCGATCACCCCCGCGGGCAGGAGCCGCGGCGTCCCGGGTGCGTACGGTACCTCACCGACGCCGCCGAGCACGAGGATCGTCATCGCGACGGCCGCACGCGCGCGCGCCGCGGAGTCCGGATCGACGACCAGCACGCTGGCTTCGCCGAGCTCGAGCGCGCGGGGCAGTGCGGCATCCGTCGTGTCGGGCGACAGCAACACGGCGATCGCTCCAAGTCGGTTCAAGGCCGTCACCAGTGACAGCTGGCTCGGCCGCGACTTCATCATCACGCCGACCTTCTGGCCCGCGCGAATCCCGCAGGCGACGAGCCCGCGCACCACGGCGTCGACGCGTCGGTTCGCGTCGGCGTACGTGAACGCGCGACCGCGCCAGAGAAAGAACGTGCCGTCGGGGGTCTTCGCGGCGCGATCCGCGAGCGACTTGCCGAGCGAGATCACGGTCTCGTCGGTGAGGCGGCGCAGGCGATCGAGGCGAGGGACCTGCCACCGCGCGTGATCGAGATACAGCCCGAGATCATCCGCCCACACCGCCACCTGATCCAGCGCTGCGCGCGCCGTCTTGCCCGCGACCTCGCGCAGGTACTGGAGATCGAGTCCGTGCTCGCCGCTGCCTGCGTCGACATGATGGTCGTCGTGGTCGTCGTCGTCCTCGTGGTGACCCGCGTGCCCGTCGTCGCGGTGGTACTCGCCGAGGCTCGGGGACACGTCCCGGGCGAGCCGAGGCGGCGCCCCGGTGCCTTCGCGCCACTTCATCCACTCCACGACGCTCGGCCACGTCACCGCGAGAGCGGTGGAGCCCACCACGAGCCCGAAGTGACCCGCGGCCACGGGCACCTCGTACATGGCGCTCGCCCGGGGCGCGGCGCGCTTGATCCCGCGGACCGCTGCGGGCCGGCCCATCTCGTCGCGGCTGCCGAGGAAGTACAGGATCGGGCACGTCAGGTCCGCGAGCGTCACGCTGTGACCGTCGATCACGAAGCCGCCCGATTGCATGCGGTTCCCGACGATGAGCTCGTCGACGAACTTGCGGAACG
>JAYSYE010000488.1:0-11170 GCA_043716635.1 Deltaproteobacteria bacterium
TGGAAGCCCGTCGCTTCCTTGACGTACGCCGGGTGATCGAAGCGTCCCTCGGTGGACGTGGTCGATTGCGCGGTGGTTGGCTGCGCCTCGGTGGTGACCTGTGGCGTGAGCTCGGGCTCGACCTGGTGCTGGACGACAGGGGCCGCCTCCTCGACCGGCGCGGGGACGGTCTTGGTCTGCAGCTCCTCGACGACGGCCACCGTGTTCTCGAGCGTCGAGTTCTTCCCCGACGACATCTCCACCTTCGCCTGGTCGGCGAGGGTCGGCTGGTTCGGCACCGGCGTGCCCTGCGCCTTGGCGTCGGCAATGAATCCCTGGAGGACCTCGGGGTTGCCGTCCTTGTACATCCGCTTCTCGGGGATCCCGAGCTCGCGCGCCGCGATCTGCATCTGCTGGTGCACGCCCATCGCGTACCCGTCCGCCCCGCCGGAGATCGCGCCGCCCGCGACGGCCTGACCGTATTTCCCGGCGATCTTCTCCCAGCGACCGAGGTCCTCGCCCTTGGCGCCCGCGATCGCGAGCTCCGCGGTGGTCGACCCGACCGCGCCGCTCACGCCGCCGATGACACCGCCCGTGATCGACGTGGCCTGCACGCCGCCGAGGTTCGTCGCGTTCGCCACCCCGCCGACGGACTCGTTGTAGAAGTGTCCGGCCGCGCCGCTCGCCGCACCACCGACCGTCCCGGTCAGCGTGCTCGTCCCGACGGTATTGAGGAAGTTCCCGAGCCCGTTGCCGGGGCCGCGCCACGTCCGCTCGTCGAGCGCGCCGCTGACGATGCCGTTCTCGAGCCCGCCCGCCGCGCCGTATACCGCACCGAGCTTCACGGCATCGAGGAGCGACGCCGCGCCGGCCGGGTTCACCTTCACGAGCGCGCCGAAGATGTCCGCGACGGCATCCATCTTGAGCGTGCCCGCGGTGACCGCGGAGGCCACGGTCTGGATCGCGTCGATGCCCATCTGCTCGTTCGAGTAGCTGCCGCCGAGCATCAGCGCCTTGGTCGCCATGCCCGCGGTGCCGCCGGCGAGCGCGGCCACGGCGGCGATCACCGCGGGAGCGGCCGTACCCGCCGTCGCGACGGTCACGATCGCGCCGACGGCGATCGTCGCGCCCGTCGCGAGCGCGGTGGTCGCGGTGTCCTGCGCCGCCTGGTAGATCTGGACGTCGTCCTTCTGGTAGCCGGCGACCGTCTCCAGCCGCGCCTTGTCCTCGGCCGTCATCGTACCGGCCTTGAGCCGGCTCTCGAGCTCCTGCATCCGCGCGTGCTGTGCGTCGAGCACCTTGCCCGCGTCGCTGCCGGCGAGGTTATCCATGACGAAGTTGCCGATCGCTCCGGCTCCCGAACCGCGCTCGAAGTCGTACGCGTCGTTCGCGCGCGCGAGCTTCTCCTCGGGCGTCTTCGCCTCCCCGAGCATCGCCTGCTGGATCTCGAACCCGTCGCGGCCGCTGTTCTCGCTGCTGAGGTCGGAGTCGAGGCCCGCGCCGTCCGGCGTCAACGCCGCGTACTGCGCCTTGATGATCTTGATCTCCTCCTTGGACTTCCCCTGGAGCGTCGACTTGATCATGTCCTCGTCGGTGCCGAGGCCGTCCATCGCGTACTTGAGAGCGAACGCGGGATCCATCTTCCCGTTCGCGGCCAGCTGCGTGGCGCGCGAGACATCCATCTCGCCCATCTCGTCCTTCAACATCGCGTTGAAGTCCTGACCGCCTTTGCCGGCCCCGTACTTCTCGTTGTACGCGGCGATCATGGCGTCGCGCTCGGGCTTCGACTTCGCGCCCTCCAGCGTCTTGAAGATGGCGTCCTCGTCGGTGCCGAGGCCATCGGCCGCCACCTGCATCCGTGCTGCGGCCGCGCCCGCCTTGTCACCGCTCTGCAGGCTCGACGCGACATCGAGCTCGGCGCCCGACATCTCGTTGTTGATGTCGCTGGCCATCGAGCGGCCGGTCTGCTGCTGGTACGCGGCGGCGAGCTTCTCGCGCTCGCCCTTGTCCTTGCAGTCCTCGAGGGCCTTGTAGACCGCGTCCTCGTCGGTGCCGAGCCCGAGGCCGAGGAAGCCGCCGTTCATCGCATCGTTCATGCGCGCCGCACTCGCGCCGACGCTGTCGCCCTTGGCCTCGTTCTGCGCGATCGCCAGGTCACCGCCCGACAGCTCGTCGGTGAGCATCGTCGTGAGCGGGGTCCCCGTCTCCTTCGCGAACTGATCGGCGACCTGCGCGCGGATCTTGGGATCTGTGATCCCGGCGAGCGTGGCGTGGATCGCGTCCTCGTTGGTGCCGAGGCCCTCCGACGCGTTGCGGAGCGACGACACGGCGGACTTCACCGGGTCGGCGGTCATCTGCGCCTGCGCCTCGGCGAGATCCTTCCCCGACATCTCGCCCGCGAGATCGTTGTCGAGGTTGTGACCGGGGAAGTGGTCGGCGTAGACCGCCCGGATCGCCGCGATCTCCGCCGCCGACTTGCCGCGGAGCGTGTTGTGGATCGCGTCCTCGTCGGTGCCCCAGCCATCCATCGCCTTGAACAGCTGCGTCGCGGCAGCCTGCGTCTTTGCGGGGTCCGGCGCGGGCGCGGGCTGGTTCGGGTTCGCGACGGGCGGGCCGTTCGGGTTGACGGGCTCGGTGACGGCGCCGGGCTCGAGCCCCGGAGCCACGCCGGGTCCCGTCGAGATCGCAGATCCGGGCGAGGCGGGGGCGGGTGCGTGGAGTGGGGCCGCGGCCGGGGCGGCGCCGGGCGCGTGCGTCTGCACCTGCGGGGGCGCGGCCTCCGCGAGCGTCGACGGATGCAGCACCGGTGCCGGCTCGTCGTGGTGAACCGGCGGCGCAGGTGCGGGTGAAGGTCCTCCCGTCAGCGCCGACGAGACCGAGTGGTAGGCGTTGGTGAGGAATTCGAACATGGGGTTAGCCTTCGTTATACGGCGCTGCCGCGGTGCCCTTCCTCCCGAAACCGACAGCGGCTTCAAGGTGTTGGCATCTCCTACACGATGACGCGGGTGATTTCGCCGTAGACTTCCGGGCATGGACTTCGAAGCCGTGCTCGCCGTGGCGCGGGACGTACTGCCTGGATACTTCGGTCCCGGCGCGCGCGCGCTCGCAGCGCTGCGACCGACCGACGAGCTCTACGATCGGGTCTTCACGGCGGCGGCCGCGGGCCCGGCGCGCGAAGCGTACGCGGCCCTCTGGACCGCCGCTCCGAACCTCCCGCAACCGCCCGCTGGCTCCGGTCCCCTCGTCAACGCCGCGCTGGCGGACGACTTCGCGGCGGCTGGCCCGCGCAGCAAGCCGTTTCCGAACGGCTACCGCACGGTCGCGGACAAGCTCCAGCCCGGGATCACGTGGCTCGTGATGCGCTTCGTCCAGCCGGGCTCGACCATCGGGTTGGCGTTCGACGGCTTCGTGCACGTCGGGGAGCGCCAGTTCGTGTGGTTTCCGAAACCCTGGAAGATCCTCGCCGCGCAGAGCCCGTCCGAGTGGACGCACTGGTCGGACTGACGCGCTACGGCTTCGGGGCGAGCTTCGCGGTGGGGCGCTGGGGCGGCAGTGGTCGCACGCGACCGAGCTCCACCTGGCCCGCGAGCACGGAGACCTTGATCACGTGCCGCACGAGCGCAACCCCGAGGCGGACGGCGAACAGGACGAGCGCGCCACCGCCGCCGAACATCGGGTGCCCCGCTGACAGCGCCAGGTACGCGGCCGTCACGATCCAGAACAGCGCCCAGCCGAGCCCCGCGTGGACGAGCGTGGCAGGGCGGCGCAGCACGAAGCCGCCGGTGCGCAGGTACGTGGACAGCACGCCGAGGTCGTGCGAGTCGCGGCGCAAGGTCAGCTCGATGCGCGTGTAGTCGGTGACCGTCCCGAAGAAGTGGAGCAGCAGCGCGGGAGGCAGCAGCGCCAGCGCGATCGGTCCCAGCAGCTGCGGCAGGGACAGCGCGGTCTCGACCCGAGGCATCGCCGCATGCAGCGTGGTGGCGGCGACGAACCCCACGAGCGTCCAGCCCGGGAGCGCGACCAGCGCGAGGCGCGCGTAGGCGAGGAACGTCGAAGCGCCATCCGCGCCGAAACAGCGAGCCGTCTCACCGCGGCCGTCGGGACGCTGCGCGAGCACGCCCGCCAGACCCCCGACCAGGAACCATGTCGCGAGCTGCCACGCCGCGAGTGTGCTCACCACGATCGCGGCATTCGCGAGCAGCGCGGGCACCGCGAACCGCACGCACTCGATCAGCGCGACGATGTCGCCGTCCACGGCATCGTCGAAGCGCGGGTAGTGCGCGAACACCTGGGCGAGGACGAGCCAGAGCCCGAGCATGCACGCGAGCGCGACGAGGACCTGCACGACGAACACCGCGATCACCGTGCCGGTGTACTTCGACACCGCGCGCGCGCCGGCGAGGGCGAGGGCCCGCAGCGTCACAGTCCCACCACCTGCATGAGCGTCTGCACACCCGATGCGCCCCACGCGGCCGCGCGCAGGGACGCTGCGCCGTCGCCGGCCAGCCGGTATCGCAATGTGACCGGGGAGGCGAGCGCGACCTTCCGGTCGGGGTCGAGGGTCACGACGGTGAGCTGCGAGCTGCGCTCGACGGTGAAGCGCTGCCACGCGCCCGTTCCGCGATCGTCCCAGTGCACGCGCTGCGTGCTCCCGTCTGCGAACTCGAGCTCGACATCGAGCGGCACGTGCACCGTGCCCGTGTTCGCGACGACGACGTCACACACGTACGCGCCCGTCAGCGGCGCCTCGCCGGTGCCGATCGTGCGCCGGCCGGGCCCCTGGCCGAACACGCCGCGCGCGGCGTGCTGCTCGCGACACGCGGCCTCGAGCAGCTGCAGGTGCATGCCGCCGACGCGCTCGAACACGGGGTCGATGAACCACGTCAGGTCCTCGCCGAGGCCCGCCTGGAGCGCCGCGAAGAAGTCGCGCCCGGTCGGGTGCTTGAACGCCCACGCCTGTGCGTACGCCTTCACCGCTGCATCCAGCCGAGCGGCGCCGTACGTGCCCTGCAGCGTCGACAGCGCGCGGAGGGTGCTCGAGTACGTGGCCTCCGCGTACGTCGCACTGTCCACGAACGCGAACGCGGCACTCGCGATCGGCGAGGGCAGCGACTCGGGGTCCTCCGCGATCGCCCGGCGCAGCGCGGCGATCTCCGCCTGCCAGCCGCGCCAGTCGATCCCGCTCGCGCGGGCACCGTAGAGCGCGGTCATCACGCGTGCGTCGGCCCACTCGTTCACGCCTTCGTCGAGCCACGCCTCGACGGGCTCGTTCGACGCCAGCATGCCCTGGAACCAGTTGTGTCCGATCTCGTGCACCGTGACGTACTCGGGCAGGCGCAGCCCCGGCCGCGCGAGCGCGCTGTCGCCGGAGGTGGTCACGAGCGTCGGGTACTCCATTCCGCCCGCGCCCTCGACGGCGTTCATCGGTGGATCGATGACCGTCATCACGCGCCACGGGTACGGCACGTACAGCTTGCTCATCGTCTCGATGGTGCCGATCGCCGCGGCGAGGTGGCGGTGCGCGAAGTCGGCCTGCGCGGGCCGGTACACGACGCGCACGTCGACCGTGCCGCCGTCCACGGACGCGGGCCCGTGGATCATCTCCATGTACGGGTCGGCCATCCACGCGAAGTCGTGCACGTCCTCTGCCCGGTACGTGTACGTGCGCGTGCCGCCCGGGGCCTCGGTGGCCGCGACCAGCACGCCGGTGGCGACCACGACCTCGGTCGCGGGCGCGGTGAGCGTCACGTCGTAGGTGCCGAAGTCGGCGAAGAACTCGCTGTTCGAGTGAAATGGCCGGCACTCCCACGTCTCGGCGCCGGCGGGCCCGACGCGGACGCCGACCTTCGGGAACCACTGGCCGATCATGTGGAACTCGTCCTCGAAGCCGGTGCGCGCGAACACCTCGGGGAGCTGATCGACGAACTTGAAGTCGACCGCGATGGTCTCGCCGGGTGCGAGCGGCGCCGGCAGCGGGAGCTCGACGACGGTCTCGTCGGCGCCCTGGTCCGCCGGATGGCGCAGCGTCTTGCCGAGCTCGACCCCCGCGATCTGGACCGACTCGAGCTCGATCCAGCCCCAGTTCGACGCGCTCGCCTGCGCGCCACGCATCGACCCGTGCGAGCTCGTCATGAACAATGACTGCTCGTTCTTGAACGCGTTCAGGTAGAGGTGGAAGGGCAGGTAGTCGACCGTGCTGGCCCCCGTGTTGGTCCAGCGCAGCGTCTGCGTCGCGGTGATCTGGTGCCGGACGGCATCGAGGTGCGCGTCGATCGTGTAGCTCGCGGCGCGCGCCGAGCGCGGCGTCTGGTCGCCGCGGAGCGCGGGCAAGCCATCGGGGGTCGGCAGCGGCCGCACGCGATGGCCGCCGTTCTCCGTTCCACTGCACGCCGCGGCCGCGAGCGCGCCGGCGATCAGGATGCGCTCGAGGCGGGGCACGCGCCGTCTATACCACCGCGGGCGCCCGGCCTCAGCCGGTGGCCACCCGCCCCGCTCCTCGTCCGGCGGGCGAGCCCGCGGGAATGATCCGGGCTAGCGTGCACGCCATGCACGCCAGGAGTGAGCAGGGCGATCAGCGCGCCGCGATCGTGCTCGTGGATGCGGCCGCGACCGAGCGTGTGGGTAGCGTGCTCGCGGCGCTGGTGAGGGGCGGTGATGTGGTCGCGCTGGTGGGCGACCTCGGCGCCGGCAAGACCACGCTGGTGACGGGGCTCGTCGCCGCGCTCGGCGGGGGCGCGGCGGCGAGCCCCACGTTCGGGCTCGTCAACGAGTATCGCAGCGGCCGCCTGGTGGTGTGGCACGCGGACCTGTACCGGCTGGAGCGCGAGAGCGAGCTCGAGGAGGTCGGGCTCGACGACGTGCTCGGCAACCCCGGCGGGGTCGCGCTCGTGGAGTGGGCCGACCGGTTCGACGTGATGCCGCGCGATCACCTGCGGATCGAGCTCGCCCACGGGGAGACCACGCGCGAGCTCCGAGCGGTCGGCAGCGGACCGCGGGGTCGCGAGCTCGCGGGCGCGCTCGTGGCGGAGCTGCTAGGTTCGGAGCGATGAAGCGGGTAGCAGTCGTCGTGGCCACGGCGGTGGTCGGGCTCGTCGGGGCGGTCGGCGCCGGCTGGCCCGCGGTCGCCCGTGCAGAGACCGTCGTGCGCGACGAGGCGAACGGGTTCGAGCCCACCGCCGTCTACAAGGTGCCGCTCGGGGCGAGCCCGGCGGAGGGCCCGGTCGACGCGCCCGTCACGATCGTCGCCTGGAGCGACTACGCGTGCGGCTACTGCGTGCGATCGCAGTACGCCCTCGAGGCGATCGAGCGGGCGTATCCCGATCAGATCCGCCTCGTGCACCGAGTGCTGCCGCTCGACACCGACGATACGGTGGCCGCCGAGTCGGCCCTGGCCGCAGCGGCGCAGGGCAAGTTCAAGCCGATGAATGACCGGCTGTACGAGGCGTACGGCCGGATCGATCGCGTCGGCGCCGAGCTGCTCGCGGAGGAGCTCGGGCTCGACATGATCCGGTTCCGCGCGGATCTCGATGCGCACACGTACCGCACACAGATCGATGCCGATGTCGCCGATGCCGTCGCGCTCGGCGTCGCGGCGACCCCGACGTTCTTCGTGAACGGGCGCCCGATCGCGGGTGCCCTCGGCGTGAAGGTGTTCTTCGACCTCGTCGCGGAGGAGCTCGCGCGCGCCCGCGCGGGCGCCGGTGGGTACGCAGCGCTCGTCGGCGCGGGGCGGCCCACCGCCGACATCCCCAATCGCCTCGTGCACCGCGACGGCTTCGAGCTCGCGGCCGATCGGACGTATCAGGTGGGACTCGGCCTGCCGGGCCATCAGCGAGGCAAGGACAGCGCGCTCGTGACCATCGTGGCGTGGGGCGACTTCCAGTGTCCGTTCTGCGCGAAGCTCGCGCCCGCGCTCGAGGCGGTGCAGGCCGCGCATCCCGACGACGTGCGCGTGGTGTTCCGGCACTTGCCGATGTCGTTCCATCGCAAGGCGGCGCTCGCCGCGGAGGCAGGCGTTGCGGCAGCCGCCCAGGGGAAGTTCTGGGCCTTTCACGATCAGGTGTTCGCGCAGTTCGGGCGGCTCGAGCGCTCGGACCTCGACGCGTTCGCGAAGCTGGCCGGCCTCGACATGGTCGCGTTCCGGGCGGCCCTCGACGATCGCCGATATCACGACGCCGTGCTTGCCGAGGCGAACGCCGCCGAGGCGCTGGGAGTGGACGGGACGCCGACGTGCTTCGTCAACGGCAAGCCCATCAGCGGCGCACGCACCGCCGTGCAGCTCGAGGCGATCGTCGCGCCGGAGCTCGCGCGGGCGCGCGCCACGGTCCAGACGGGAGTGGTCCCGAGCGACGTGTACGCCCTCGTGATGAGCGGCGCGGATGGAGAGGAGCACGGAGATCCGTCGCGCGTTCCGGATCTCGCTGCCGTGCGGGTCGCGCCGAGACCGGAGGCTCGGTCGCGGTCGGTGCGCGCGGCGTGCCGGCTGCGCGACGGCGAGCGCGCGCGAAGGCTCGAGGCCGGGCTGACCGGGCCCTGGGTGGCGGCGACGGTGCGTGCGTGTGCGGCGGTCGGCATCGACCTCGCGCCCCGGTGACTCCGGAGCGGCGGCGACGGGCGTGCTGGCGGCGCCGTCAGTCTTGCCGCGACCCGGGGCATGACGGGTCTCAGTTTTCCGCGGCGGCCGGGCGGGAAGCGTCACGGCAGCACGCGATTTCGCGTCCGTGACAGCGGCGGCGAGGCGTGCTGATGTGGGCGCGCATGGCATGAACAGTGCTCCTGGGAGCCGCTGATGTTCGGGCCGTACACGGTGGTAGCGTCGATCGCACGGGGCGGTACGAGCCGCGTGATGCTCGCGGTCCACGGCGCCACCGGAGCGAGGGTGGCACTGAAGGTCCTGATCCCCGAGCTGGCGGCGCAGCCGGAGATGCGAGCTCGGCTGCATGCGGAGCGCACGTTGCTCGGACGCGTGGCGCACGAGGGCGTGGTCGAGATGTACGCCGCCGGCGTGGCAGACGACGGCACTCCGTTCCTGGTGATGGAGTATCTCGACGGAAAGCCGCTCGGGGTCGTGGTCGGCGACGGGCCGATGGATGTTCCCATGGCGCTCGCGGTCACCACGCAGGTCGCGGCGGCGCTCGCCGCGCTGCATGCGGCGGGTGTCGTCCACTGCGACGTGAAGCACGACAACGTGATGGTGCTCGACGAGCGGATCGACGGGCTGCCGCGCGTGAAGCTGATCGACTTCGGCGTCTCGCGGCGCGTGCCGCAGCGCCTCGCCCGCGGGAGCTTCTCCAGCGTTCCCCACGAGGTCTCCGACGAGGACGACGCGAGCACCCAGATCGCCGGGACTCCGTGGTGCATGGCTCCCGAGCAGTGGCGCGGCCGGCCCGAGCCCGCCTCCGACGTGTACTCGCTGGGCTGCATGCTATTCGACCTGCTCACCGGCGCGCCGCCGTTCCTCGGGTCGGTGCCCGAGCTCATGACCGCGCACCTGGATCACGAGCCGCCGCGCCCCGCGTGGCTGGCGACGATGCCCGCCGCGCTGGAGCGACTGCTGCTCGCGATGCTCTCCAAGACCCCGCGGAACCGGCCCTCGATGGCCGCTGTGACCGCCGAGCTGGGCGAGCTCCTCGCCGAGGCCCTCGATTGGACGCGAAGCCGGCCGTTCCGCCAGGCCGACGACAGCCGGGCGACCCTCGAGCTGCGTGCGGCGAGCTAACCCCAGGGCTCACCTGTGCCGGGAGGGATCTCGCCGGAGAATCCGGCACTCCGGATCGGCACGCAGATCGCAGTCTAATTCCAGGGAGAACTGCTGAGTCGTTCTCAACAGTTGCGCGCCAACAGCACGGGCCTGAACATTTGGCGCGTGACACTGAACATCAGACCAGTAAAGTAGAGCTTAGGCATGCGCATCGCCTGTCTCCACGTTCCGCAGTTCGCGCTCCAGTGCGCCACCCGCATCGATCCGTCGCTTCGCGGCGGCGCGGTCGCGGTGGTGGGTCCCGGGGTGGTGCGGGGAGCACACCACGGACCGGTGGTGCTGGCGTGCTCGCGCGGGGCGTGGACGCTCGGCTGCCGCGTCGGCATGACGGCCGCTGCGGCACGCGCCACGGCGGCCGAGATCGCGATCGTGGCAGCGGACCGTGCCGTGGAGCGCGAGACCGTGCGCGCCCTCGCCGATGCGCTCGGCGCGGTCGCGCCCGTGACGGACGTCGGCGGCAGGGTAGGCGCGGGCGCGGCCCACCTCGCGATGTACTGCGAGGTGCCCGCAAAGACGCGGGGCTCGAGCTTCGGCGACAAGGTCCTCGCGATGATCGAGCAGCTCGGGATCACGGCCCGGATCGGGATCGCAGACGATCGCTTCACCGCCTGGGTCGCGGCGAGCGAGCACGGTGCTCGCGCCAGTGATCACGCGAGCGGGGAGAGCTCAGCGGAGCCCGACGTCATCACGGTGCCGCGCGGTGGCTCTGCCGCGTTCCTGGCGCCGCGGCCCCTGGCGCTGCTCGCGATCAGCACGGAGGTCCAGCACATGCTCGAGTCGCTCGGCGTGCACACGCTCGGTGAGTTCGCGGCACTGCCGGCGCCCGCGCCGTCCGTGCATCGACCGTTCGAAGCCGATTATCAGGCGCTCGCGCGCGGCGAGAGCGGACACGCGCTGCGCGGCTACGCGCCGGAGTCGCCGATCCGCGAAGAAGTGGTGACGGCAGTCGCGACTACGGCTCCGCTCGCGGCGGCCGGCGTGCTGCACGGACCGACGACGGGCACGGGTGGGTCGTCGGGCGGGCCAGTGCTGCCGGGTCGGACCGCGGGACCGAGCGTACCCGCCGCGATCGCACTGCTCGCCGAGCGGATCGCGCTCCGCCTCGCAGGCCGGTCGCGCGGTGCGGCGCGCCTGGAGCTCGTGGTCACGCTCGCGGAGGGTGACCAGCACGTGCGTCAGTTCGATGCGCGGACCGCGATGACGGGGCTGCTGGCCGCCGCGAACATGCTCGAGTCAGCGGAGGCGCTCGCGGAGGCCATCGCGGCGGCGCTGGGCGCTGACCTGCACGCCGCGGCCCGCATCGCGGTCATCGTCACGGGCGAAGCCGTTGCCGGCGAGCTCGTCGAAGTCGCGGCCGCGCGTCCGGTCCAGCACCTGGCACTCACCTCCGCACGCGGCACCCACGCGCCAGTGCATCACGTGCCCGCCGCG
>JAYSYE010000489.1:0-11157 GCA_043716635.1 Deltaproteobacteria bacterium
CCCGCGCCCGCGCCCGCGCCCGCGCCCGCGCCCGCGCCCGGGCCGATGGTGGATGCCGCGCCCGCGGCGCTCCTGCCCGCGCGTCCGGTCGCTGCGTTCGCTGCCGCTGCCGCTGCCGCTGCCGCGCCCGCTGATACAAAATGGGCGGTGTACGAGGACCTCGGCCTCGGTGCACCGAAGCCGCACGTATCCCCGATGGCGAGTCCCCGGCAGCAGCAGATCGCGAAGCTGCTCGTCTCGGCGTACCGCCTGCTCGGGTTCGCGATCCTCACGATCATCGTGGTCGTGCTGATCGGCTACATCTCGACGACCGCGTTCTTCTACATGAGCAGCAGCTGGATCGTGCCGATGGCGATCGCGCCGACCGACGAGAAGGTCGTGACGCTCCAGGCGCAGCTCGCCGACCTCCAGACCCAGCGCGACCGGCTCGACGACGAGCTGCAGGAGACGCAGCGCTCGATCTCGACGCAGCAGGAGTTCCAGGCGCAGTTCGCCAGGGCGATCAAGGGCGACCTCGCGGGCCGCAAGGCAGCGCTGACGCGCGTGCGTGCGCTCGCCCAGGCCGCGGCGTCCACCCGGCAATCGATCAAGAACCAGAACAACGCGTATGCCAGCTCGTCACGGAAGCGGATGGGCCAGGAGTACGAGGCGGGCCTGATCGACCGCAACACGATGCTGTCGGGCAAGTTCCAGCTCGCGCAGATCACCAGCTCGAACCTCACGCTGCAGGAGCGCCAGGCCGAGTTCGAGACGCAGGCGCAGGACCTCGAGGACCAGACGCGCTCGCTCGACCTGATCCTCGCGGATGCCGAGGGCGGCGACAATGCGGCGCTCTCGTACGAGGTGCTGAAGATCAAGCAGGAGCTCGAGGCCTCGCGGATGGATCTCGCGAAGGCGATCGAGACCCGCGACACGCTGAAGACGGCGCTGGCGCGGCAGGACAAGATGGTCGCGTCGTTCCAGCAGTCCGCGTATCTGCGGGCCGTGGCGGATGGCGCGCAGGTCGCGTTCGTGCCGTATGCAAACCTCGCGAACACCACGAAGGGGTCCGCGCTGTACGCGTGCAAGCTCGGCATGGTCGCGTGCTTCCACGTCGGCGAGGTCCTGCAGGTGTTGCCGGGCGAGGTGCAGTTCAAGCACCCGAACCGGGACAAGATGCTGCGCGGTCAACTGGTGGAGCTGAAGCTCGACGGGGATGACCTCGACGCGGCGTCGCGCGACGTCCTGTTCGCGGGCGGCAAGCCGCTGCTGTTCTAGTGCGCACGATGAAGTACCCGGTCGGAGTCGTGATGGTGGGCGCCTGCCTGCTGGTCGGTGCGCACGCGCGAGAGGCCGCCGCCGACGGCGAGCGTGACGCGGGTGACGACGGCTACTGCGACCACGTGCAGGGCGTCGCCGCGGCCGATGCGGCGGTGCTGATCGCACCGGACGTGTTCGCGCAGTTCGGCTACATCGAGCAGAGCCCGGTCGCGACCAATCCCGATGTCGGGGTCAGCGGGCTGCGCCTGATCGGCGGCGTGCGCGTGCGGCTCGACGGCGTGTACAAGGGCCTCGAGACGCGGGCGCGGGCGACGGCGGAGTGCAGGCGGCACGCGGCGTTCGAGGCCGTGACGTCCGAGCCGACGGCCGCGGCGCTGGTCGCGCGCGCGGCGGTACTGGACGGCGCGCTGGGCGATGCGGAGAAGCTGCTCGCGCAGGTGAATGCGGACGCGGAGGCTCACCGGACCACCGCGCAGGAGGCGAGCGCGACGCGGCTGCGCATCGACGAGCTGCGTCGGCTGGCGGAGGACACGCATCGCCAGATCGCGGCGCTGCCGACGGCCTCGGGTCGTGGCGTCGATGGCGCGCTCGCGGCGTACCGCGCGGCCGATCGCGAGGTCGAGGAGCACGAGGGCAAGCTGCGCCGGGCCGCGGCGTTCGACCTGTCGCTGCGTGTCGGATTCGATTCGTTCCTCGGCACGAACGTCGACCAGCAGTCGCCGTACTTCGCGGTGGTGGCGGCGGGCGTGAACCTCGGCGCGCTGTTCCAGGGCAGCGCGAATCGGCGTGCGGCAGCGGGGCGCGCGCGGATGATCGAGTCGGGTGCGAGCGGCATGTCGCCGGCAGCGGCGGCCGCGCTCGCCGAGGGTGCGGGCCGGCGCGCCGACGAGTCGGGGACGCTGGAGGCGGACCTCGGCAAGCAGCTCGCGGCGCTCGACAAGATCGGTGGCGACGACAGCAAGCGCTACCGCCAGTCGCTGTGGTTCGACTGGATCAAGATGAAGGCCGAGCACGCCTATCACGCCGCGAACGCAGCCGCGCTCCGCCAGGTCGTGGCCGCCACCGGCACGCCGACGGGCGCCGGTCCGGAGGCGCCGTGACGGGGGCGGTGGCGCTCGTGGGAGTGGCGCTCGCCGTGGCGGCGTGTGGTCACGCGTCGCAAGCGGCGCCCGCGCCGGATGATGGCAAACCGCGCGTGCCCGAAGTGCTCGTGGAGACCATCGCGCCGTCCGCGCTGTGCATCACGCACGGAGCCGCGCCGGCAGCGACCGACGTCGGCGCGGTGATCGACGCGCCCACGTTCCGCGCGGTCGCACCCGGAACGACCGGTGAGGCCGCCGCGCTCGCGTTCACGTACGGCGGCGAGACCGATGCCGCCGTGGCCCTCGCGTCGGGCAAGGTGCGGCGTCAGCTCGGCGTGAAGCTGCGCGCGGCGAACGGCTGCAACCTCGTGTACGTGATGTGGCGGCTCGATCCGAAGCCGAAGCTCGAGGTCTCGATCAAGGTGAACCCGGGCGCGAAGGATCACGAGGACTGCGGCGCGGACGGTTACACGAAGGTCAAGCCCACGCGGAGCTCGCCGGTGCCGCACCTCTCCCCGCGCTCGTCGCACACGCTCCGTGCGGAGCTCCGCGGGGACGAGCTCGTCGCGTGGATCGACGACCGGCTCGCCTGGCGCGGTGTCCTCCCTGCCGCCGCGCGCTCGCTGCACGGCCCGTCGGGCCTCCGGTCCGACAACATGATCTTCCGCCTCGACGCCTTCTCCGCCCCGCCCTCGCCTGCACCGGCTCCCGGCGCGCCCGCGGCCGGCAGCGCGAAGTGCGTGGTAGCACCGCCCGCGTCGCGGCCCGATCCCATCGAGTAGGCCGGTCGTTCCGGAGCGTCGTGCGACCGACCGCGCCGCGTTCATTCCCCACGTCGCCCCGGCGAGCCCCGGCGAAAGCCGGGGTCCAGGGCCGGTATCGTGCTCGTGAACTTTAACCTAACGGCGTCTACGCACGCTCGACGTCGGGCGAGTCGGGTGCTGAGCTTGCGAGATGGCACGTACGGACGGCTTGTACGACATCTCGCGCCGCAGCTTCGTCACGCTCGCGGGCGTTGGCGTCGTCGGTCTCGTCATCGCATGCAACTCGAGCATGGACGGCACGATCGACGCTCCGCTGGCCACGGACGATGCCGCGACCAGCGGCGCGTGCAGCACGACCGCCGTCGACGTCGGCGCGAGCTCGACGTACTCGCTGAACAAGCCCGTGGTCGTCGCGGCGAAGGGCCTCGTGGTCGTCCGCGATGGCGATGGGCTCTACGCGATGTCATCCGCGTGTACGCACCAGGGCCAGACGCTGTGTGTCGGTACGCTGACGGCCTGCTCCAGCACCGGTACCGACCTGCACTGCCCGCGTCACGGCGCGGCGTTCTCGTTCGCCGGTGCGGTGATCAGGGGCCCCGCAGCACGGCCGTTGCCGCACTACGCGATGTGCCTGCTCGCGACCGGCAACCTCGGCGTGGTGACGACGATGGTCGTGCCTGCGACGACGCGCTTCGCCGGGTGAAGGCTGCATCGCTGCCATCGCGGCGAGCGATTCATGGGCTGCCGCGTCCGCCGCTCGACGCGCGTCATCTCGATGGCCGCCCTGCGCGAGAACGTCAGCAGCGCACCCGCCGCGGGCCGCGTCCGCCATTCCGAGCTGCGCGATGCGGTGGCTCAGCGTCGTGGTCTTGCCGGTCCCTGGCCCCGCGGTCACGGCGTCATGGGCTGTACATTTGAACAGTACAAACACGGCACCGCAAGTGCCTCGGGACACGTGCTTGATCCCGGGCGATCGCCAGGGCCGGGCCATGGTCACCACACCCGCTCCCCGCCACGTCGGCCCGGGGCCCGCGTGACCCGTCGATCGCGCACGCCACCGTGACCGATCTCCGCCCGCTGCGCGCCCCGCTTGACATCGCTGCACCACGCCGCTACAAACCGTGCCCTACACGCTGCGGGAGTAACTCAGTGGTAGAGTGCAACCTTGCCAAGGTTGACGTCGAGGGTTCGAATCCCTTCTCCCGCTCCATCGCCGACCCTAACAGGTCGGCGGTCTAGCTTTCGGCTCCCGGTTGCGGGTGGGCTGCGCAACGCGGCGGCGATGTGCGGCGAAGGAGCGGCGAAGGCGGCTCCAGCGGATCGAGGATCCGGGCTGCCCGGCAATCGTCACGTCGTCGATGTCGAGCGAGGTGACGTCCGCAACCGGGACGCGAACGTGGTCTCGATCACGCCTCGGACTGGGTCACAGGTGGCTGCATGAGGTCAGCGAACCGTACGGTCCCGTCGACCGCGTAGTCGAGTTGCCAGATGTGGTCGAAGTCGCTGGCGGCCCAGGCCGTGGGCGCGTCTCGGGCGCCGAGCGCGCGTGCCAGCTCGGGGAGCCTACCGTGGTGCCAGCAGACGAGGACCGTCTGTCCGGCGTATCCACCGTCCAGCAGTGCCAGCGCGAGGTCAGGATACTGTTCATCAGCGAGGGTGTGACTCACCGGGAGCCGGGTGGCGATGCCCAGGGGCGTGACCGTCTCGATGCACCTCACGCTGTGCCTGGACGGCGCCGTGGCGATGAGACTCGAGAGCGCCGGGTACAGTCGTGGAATCTGAATCGCCAGCATCGCTGCGCGTGCCAGTCCATCTCGGGTGAGATGCGGATCGTCGATCTCCAGAGGCTTCTCGCCATGGCGGATCAAGAGCACCGTCGTGGGCGTGGTCACCGAATCACCTCGAGTTTCAAGTGCCGACTATCGCATCGCGGTAGCCGCCCTCACCAGTATCAGGGCCTGAGCTTCGCGTCGTGAGCGACCAAGTTCGCCGCAGCCTCCAGCCCACCTTGCCCGCGGCGGGCCCGGCCGCTGCGGGCGCTTGCAATGGCGACCGGGGCACGGTCGCCTCGCGCATTCACGGCCCACTCGGCGTCGCTAGGTCCTGGCCTTCGCCGTCTCGGCCGCACGGATCTGCGGATCGAACTTCTTGACGAGCGCCGCGTCGGTCGCGTTCATGCCGTCCGTCGCGGCTCTAACCTCCTTGGCGGCTGTCTCTTGCTGCGCGAGCTCTTGCTTCGCGCTGGTGATCATCTCGGTGACGTTCGCCTTCATCTCGGGCGTCGTCGCCGGATCTGCGAGGTGATTCTCGTAGTTCGCGATTCCCTCGCGCAGCGTCGCGCGAACACTCGCCTCCGCGTCCGTCGTCCCGGTCTGAAGGCGCGCCATCATCACGCGCCCGAGCGGGACGGGACGGACGGGACAGGTCCGCTCGGAACGACGCAGAGGGAGCACGGTCACGACCGCGCCGGTCTGTCGGGGCAGTGCCCACATCGCCGAGGGGATAGCGTCGCGACCGGTGCGCACAGGCCTCGCGTGCGCAAGTTCTGCGTGGGGCGATCGCGACGCGCGACGGCGCAACTCGTGCGCGATCGCGGAGGCAACACGCGCCTGACCCTTGCGAACGTGGGGTTCGGGCGACCACTGGAATCAACTCGTGACCATTCGAAACCATCGGTGCCGTGAGGCCCGCAACCTCTCCTCGCGTGATGCAATCGTGCCACGCACAATCTGCGCGTGGCGTGACGTGACGCCTCACCAGTACGAGCTATTCAGCCCAGTGAGAGTGCGCCGGTAAACCGCGGTCTCTCCACGCGATCGGTCTAGAAAGTCCGATGACCATCAATCCGGTACTCACTGCCTGCCTCCTGCTATCGCTCAGCGCGGCGTGCGTCGAGACCCAGACCGAGACCGAGGCCGGGTCCGAGACCGACCTCGCGGCCCGCAGGGCCGGCAGCCCGGTGAACCTCGGCACCGCCGGCAACTTCGCGATCCTGGCGAAGTCCGGCATCTCCACGGTCCCGGCCTCCGCGATCACGGGCGACATCGGCGTCAGCCCGATCGCCGCGACCGCCGTCACCGGGTTCTCGTTGGTGGCCGATGCCTCGAACACCTTTGCGACCTGCTCACAGGTCACCGGCCGCGTCTACGCGGCGAGTGACTCCGGCGCCACGCCGTCGAACCTCACCACCGCGGTTGGCGACATGGAGAGCGCGTTCACCGATGCCGCCGGCCGCGCCGCGGACGTGACCGAGCTGGGTGCAGGCGCCATCGGCGGCATGACGCTCGGGCCGGCGGTCTACAAGTGGAGCAGCGCGGTATCGATCCCGACGAGTGTCACGCTCGAGGGAAGCTCCACGGATATCTGGATCTTCGAGATCGCCCAGGGTCTCACTCTGACCAGCGGTGCGCAGGTCGTCCTCGCAGGGGGCGCGCGCCCCGAGAATGTGGTCTGGCAGGTGAGCGGCTCCGTGACGCTCGGCACGACGGCTCACATCGAAGGCATCGTGCTCGGCCAGACCGCGATCACACTCGCGACCGGCGCCTCGGTCAACGGCCGCCTGCTCGCGCAGACTGCGGTCACGCTCGATAGCAATACAGTCATCGCGCCACTGCGGTAACACTCGTGCGGCAGGCGTGCTCGTGGCTTGTCCGTGTCAGTGAGCGCTGTGCAGACTCGACCGCACGGTCGCTCGCGGCGACGATCAGTTCACCGATCGCATCCACGACCACGCGCCCGACGTTGTGCTCCGTGATGGTCCGGAACAGTTCGACCAGGATGCTGTCGATCTGCAACTCCACCGGAGATGCGTACAGCAGATGAAGACCCTTGGCCTGGGCGTCTTCGAACGACTCGGCATCTCGCGCGAGGCCGAGGCGCGCGCGGAGCCCGGTACCGGGCGTACCGGGCGAGCACGCAGCGACTGCATCGCGTGAGAGGCGACGGCGAGGCGACGGCGAGGCGACGGCGAGGCGGGTCAGCACAGGTGAGCTCTGGGGTTAGGGTCGCCGAATGCCCACGATGAAAGCAGCGGTCGTCACGAAGGCCAATGGTCCGTTCGAGCTCGTAGACCGGGAGATCCCGACCGCGGGTCCCGGCTGGGTCCGGGTGAAGGTGGAGGCGTGCGGCGTCTGTCATAGCGATCTGTTCACGAAGTCCGGCGGCTATCCGGGCATCGTGCTGCCGCGCATTCCGGGGCACGAGATCGCGGGCCGCATCGACCAGGTGGGCGCGAGCGTGACCGCGTGGAAGCTCGGTGACCGCGTGGGCGTCGGCTGGCACGGCGGCCATTGCTTCCAGTGCGATGCGTGCCGGCGCGGGCTGTTCATCAACTGCGAGAACGGCAAGGTGACCGGCATCAGCCACGACGGCGGCTACGCGGAGTACGCGGTCGTGCCCGCCGAGTCGGTGGCGCGGATCCCCGAGGGCCTGTCGGCGGTCGAAGCGGGTCCGCTGTTGTGCGCCGGCGTGACGACGTACAACTCCCTGCGCAACAGTGGCGCGCGCGCGGGTCAGACGGTCGCGGTGCTCGGCATCGGCGGGCTCGGACATCTCGCGCTGCAGTACGCGGCGAAGATGGGCTTCCGGACGGTCGCGATCTCGCGCGGTGCCGACAAGGCGGCGCTCGCGAAGGAGCTCGGCGCGCACGAGTATGTCGACACGGCGGCGGGATCCGCGGCGGCAGGGCTGACGGCGCTCGGGGGCGCGGATCTCGTGCTCGCCACGGCGCCGGCGTCGGAGGCGATCGCGGACGCAATGGGCGGGCTGAAGCCGCGCGGAAAGCTCCTGATCGTGGCGGCCCCGTTCACGCCGATGCCCGTGCATGCGATGGGCTTGCTGAGCGGCAAGACGATCGCGGGCTGGCCGAGTGGCAGCGCGATCGACTCCGAGGACACGATGGCGTTCTCGGCGCTGACGGGCGTGCGCCCGCGCGTGGAAACATTCAAGCTCGCCGATGCCGAAGCGGCGTTCGCGCACATGATGGCGAACAAGGCGCGCTTCCGCGCCGTGCTCGTGCCCTGAGCTGGGGCCGGGTCAGCCCCGAAGCTCACGACCGAGGGCCCGAATGCGCGATCGCCGGAACCGTCAGCGCTTGGGCTTGACGTGCGGGGACGGCAACGGTGACGGCGGGAGCGGTTCGACCGGCTGCGCAGTGTCCTCGCCGACGCTGGCCCGAGCGATCTCGGCGAGCACGGCGGTCGTGAGCGGGTCGTGGCGGGTCGACGTCCGCGACACCGCGGGGGTGCTGTCGCGCGCGGGCGTGCCGAGCGCGACGCCGGAACCCTCCCATTCCGAAACGGCCTCGAGATGATCGTCGCTCGTCAGCTCCGGCTTCGAGAGCTCGGCGAGCCGCGCCAGCTCCGAGCTGCTGATCCGCGACGTTCGCTGATCCGTGCTCTCGCGGTCCTTGGTCACCCCTCACCCTAGCGCGCGAACCCGCAGCACGTGGATGCAATCGCCCGGTTCTCACCAAGCGGAGGAGCCCAGCGGGGTGACGGGACGGTAAAAATCGCGCACCGCCGGCTGCTAAGCTGCGCCCCATGGACACCGGACGGCTGCTGCGTGCGCTCGACTTCGCGGCCACGAAGCACCGCGACCAGCGCCGCAAGGACCCGGCCGCCTCGCCGTACATCAATCATCCGATCGCCGTCGCGACGATGCTGTGGACCCACGGCGTGCGCGACGAGACCGCCCTCATCGCCGGCATCCTCCACGACACCGTCGAGGACACGGACACGACCCGCGACGAGCTGGTCGCCGCCTTCGGCGAGCTGGTCGCGGCCGTCGTCATGGAGGTGACCGACGACAAGGTCCTCCCCAAGCAGCGTCGCAAGGAGCTGCAGATCGAGCACGCCCCGCATCTGTCGCTGACAGCGCAGCAGGTCAAGCTCGCCGACAAGACCTGCAACGTGCGCGACATCATCGACACCCCGCCGACGGACTGGCCTGCCGAGCGCCGACAGCAGTACCTCGTGTGGGCCGCGCAGGTGGTCGACGGTCTGCGGGCAGCGAGCCCCGCCCTCGCCGCCGCCTTCGACGCGCAGCTCGGACGCGCGGCCCAGCTCGCACGCACCGCGCCATGAGCGTGACCGGCACCATCGCGGTCACGTGCCCCGCGTGCGACCACGTGACTGACTGCCAGCTCGTGCAGAGCATCAACGCGCGCACCGAGCCGCAGCTGAAGCAACGCCTGCTCGCGGGCGAGCTCAACGTGCTCGAGTGCGCGTGCGGTCGCCGCTCCCAGCTCGCGGCGACCGTGCTGTTTCACGATCCCGACGCGGATTACTACGCGCAGGTCGTCGCACCCGACGATGCCGCGATGGCGAAGGCTGCCCTCCTGTTCAAGCTCTCCGGCGCGACCGGGACGCAGCGCCTCGTGCCCTCGCAGAACGCGCTCGTCGAAAAGGTGAAGCTCCTCGATGCGAACCTCGCGGACGGGGCGATCGAGATGGCCAAGGTGCTCCTGCTCGCATCGCGCGATGCGTCCGACCTCGACCGCGTGATGCTGTTCGACCGCGCCGACGCCGACACGATCCACTGGATCCTCTACGACGGTGCGGTGGCCGAGCCCGCGGCCAGCGCGCGCGCCGCGTACGACAAGCTCGCATCGAGCGCAGCTGCTCGGCCCGCCCGCGGTGAGCTGCGGATCGACCGCGCCTGGGCCGTGATCGCGCTGCAAGCCCTGATTGCGGGCGGCAACTGAACTCACACGACGGGGACCTCGGGATATCGTGGCTCCCTTGAGCGACAGGCCCCCACGCGCCGAGGACCCACGGCTCGCGCTCGACCACACAGACCTCGCGAGTGGCGAGGGAGCTGCGGGCTCGGACCCCGCCACGCTGCTCGAGACGCGTCCCGAGCTCGATCACACCGCAGTCGCGTCGCAAGATCCAGACGCGAGCGTGGACGCGCCCGTCGCGATCCGCCGCGGGAGTCGGCGTCGTCGCACACTCGACCTCGGCTCCGCGATCGCGCGCTACGAGATCACGGGGCGGCTGGGCGACGGAGGGATGGGAACCGTCTACGCCGCGCACGATCCGAAGCTCGATCGGGACGTCGCGATCAAGATCCTCCACACCGCGAGCGACGAGGCCGCGCTGCGGCTCGAGCGCGAGGCGCAGGCACTCGCCAAGCTCGAGCACCCGAACGTCGTCGCCGTGTACGACTCCGGCGAGCACGGCGACATCTTCTTCATCGTGATGCAGCTCGTACACGGCGAGAACCTCGCGCGCGAGCTGCGGTTGCGGCCGCGCCGCCCGGCCGAGGTGATCGCGCTCTTCGTCGC
The DNA here is from genome assembly GCA_043716635.1 of Deltaproteobacteria bacterium. Taxonomy (GTDB): domain Bacteria; phylum Myxococcota_A; class Polyangia; order Haliangiales; family Haliangiaceae; genus JABFXX01. Next base: position 10,392 of record JAYSYE010000489.1, read on the forward strand.
GGCCGGCCGCGGGCTCGCTGCCGCCCATGCCGCCGGGATCGTGCACCGCGACTTCAAGCCCGCCAACGTGCTCGTCGATGGCGAGGGACGCGTGGCCGTCACGGACTTCGGGCTCGCGCGCGCCGTGGGGGAGCTCGCGCCGGGCGACCTCGAGGTCAGCCCCGATGGGTCCGCCTCCTCCTCGACCGTCAGCGCGAGTGGGACAGGGGCCAGCATCAGCGCCAGCAGCAGTCGTCGCGCGAACTGGTCCGAGCAGCAGCTCACGCAGGTCGGCGCCGTGATGGGCACGCCTGCGTACATGTCGCCCGAGCAGCACCAGGGTGCCGTCGTGTCCGCCGCGAGCGACCAGTTCTCGTTTGCGGTCGCGCTGTGGGAAGCGCTGTACGGGCAACATCCGTTCGTCACGCCCGAGCTCGCGGGATCGGTGTCGCCGTTCGCGTGCGGAGTCGCGATCCTCGAGGGGACCATCGTGCCGCCGCCGCCCGGTCGCGGCGTGCCAACGCGCATCGAGACCGCGCTCCGACGCGGCCTCGCGGGCCAGCCCGGCGCGCGCTGGCCGAGCATGAATGCGCTCCTCGACCGCCTCGCGCCACCCGTGCGGCGCCGCCGAGGGATGGTCGCTGTCGTCGCCGTGGTGGCGGCGGCCGCCAGCGGCATCGGAGTCTGGGCAGCCACGACACGCACCCAGGTGGTCGCCGCGCCGAGCTGCGCCGCGACCACACAGGCGCGCGTCGACGCCGTTTGGTCCGCAGCGACCCTCGCCGCG
>JAYSYE010000490.1:0-3696 GCA_043716635.1 Deltaproteobacteria bacterium
CGGCGCTGGGACACATGCTGGCGATGCCGCACGCGTCGCATTGCGGCTTCTGCGCGAAGCAGGTGCGGCGACCGTGAAAAAAAGCGTGTGGCTCGTGATGTCGGGAAGCTGGAGCGGCGTCGCAACGGCGAACGCGCTCGCATCGACTGGCTGTTTACCGACCGCGCACGCGAGGAGCTTGGACGGGCCTACCCAGCTCACGCAGGTCACCGCAGGCTGGCTCCTGCGGCATCACGCCAGGTGACGCGTTGGCACGCGGCTTGGAGTGCATCACCTCCGATGCGCTCGCTCGTCGGAATCGTGGCCCTGCTGGCCGGTTGCTACACGGATCCCGCCGGAAACACGTGTCAGGGCATCCTCCCGGGTGATGGAAATTGCCCGTCGGATGGTGGATCGAGCGGCACTACGATCCATCAGTTCCATCGGTACAGCGACCCGAACTTCATCGAGGTCGCCGGGACGCTCGGCATCGTGGTGGAGTCGAGCGGCAAGGACTTCATCGCGTACGAGGACTACGACGCGGAGACCGGCGAGATGCGCGACACGCCGATCGCCGGTTCTCCGGAGCTCGCGTGCGGCGGCCCGCGCTGCGTCGCCGCGTGGCGCGACTCCACGAGCAGGGTGTGGACCGCGATCCGCGACGTGCGCGGCTGGAGCGCCGCGCGATCGCTCGGCATCTCGTATCGCGCGCCCGCGGTAGCGGCATCGGGCGATGTCACGCTCGTCGCGTGGTCGCGATCCTCGAGCGCCTACGGGATCGCGACGATCGAGCTCGACAAGCTCGGCCCCGACGGCGCGGTGGCCGAGATCTGGACGCTCGCGAGCGACGCGTCGATCGACCAGCTCGCGCTGACGATGTCGCCGATCGGCGGCGCCGCGATGTGGGAGCGCTCGAAATCGTCGGACGCTCCGACGACGGTGGTCGCGGAGTTGCTCGATGTCGCGGGAGCCCCGGTCGGCGTAGCGCAGCTCGAGATCCCGTTCTCGCATGCGTGGATCTACGACGCGCCGCCGTCGGGGCTCGTCGACGCAGCGTACCGATTCGGCGACGCGCCCGATGGCTCGTGGTTCACCGTCGACGCGATGACGGGCACGCTCACCGTGGAGCCGATCGGCCGCCTCGAAACTTCCGATCGGCTACGCCAGATCGTGCCGACTGCCGACGGCGCGCTGATCACGTACGTGATGGACGGCAAGCTCGTGGTGTCCTCTGTCGAGGACGGTGCGATCACCTGGACCACGCCGCTGCCGGTGGACTCCGTCGTCACCTCGCAGTCCACCGGGATTCAGATCGCCTCGACCGCCACCGGCTCGCTGTCCACCGCGGCGCTCGGCGACCCCGAGCCCGTGGTCCTCGCCGAGACATACGAGCTCGACGACGGCGGCGGCTGCTCCGCCGGCGGCTCGCCCGGCCTCGTCGTCGTCGCCGCGTTCGCCGGCGCAGGCCTGCTACGCCGTCGCAAGAAGTAGTCGGGGCGAGAGGATTCGAACCTCCGACACCCTGGCCCCAAACCAGGTGCGCTACCAGGCTGCGCTACGCCCCGTGACGGCGCAGACCATTCTCCGGCCGGTCTGGCGACTGGTGCTAGGAGCTCCCATGGCCATCACGGTTCGCTCCCATAGCGTCGGATAGCATAGTGGCCTGACGCCAATCATGCGAGTGGCCAGTGGATGCAGCCACGGGATGCGTCGGACCGCGCGGTAGAAGTGCGAGAGCTCGCGGTCGACTACTAGAATCGATTTGCACGGTGTACGGCGGCTGCTGTTACTGTTGTGCCATCGCGGGCCCTCAGCGTGGCCTGGCGGAAGCTGGGTGTGGTGAGCGGACCGCACGTTCAGCGGCATATCGCACCGTCTTACGTTTGCGGTCGACCCGAGCAAAGGGCGTCAGCGCGGCCGGTGGAGCAGCGGTGGCCGTGAAGATATGAAACGTAGGGATGCCGTTCGCGAGCAGGTGGTCCGCAACGATGCGGCGGTGACATCGCCACCACAACACCTCCGAACACATGATGGCGCACGTCGACCGTGAAGCGAGCGTCATCAACCGAGCGAGGCCTTCGACGAATGGCTCGGTGTCGGCGTAGTCCGCATAGTTCTTGAACGCGGCGTTCTGCCAGCCGGCGTTGCGCACGGGATCCGCCACCTTCGATTTCGAGCGACGTCCGCCGAGCGCGGGGAGTGCGAGGTACGCGATCCCGTCCTTGCGGAGGCATGGCCCGAGGACGCTCTCATTGAACTGCGGGTTGGTGCGTGATTGCGTGAAGCGACGAATGTCGACGAGAGTGGACACGTTCCACGCGCGCAGCGTTTCGACGAGCTCGGTGTACGTTCGTGTCGAATGTCCGATCGTGTAGACCGGATGGCGAGTCGGCCCGACGGTCGGCGTTGTACGTTTCATCGTGCGCGCTCTCGGCGACTCCATGCCTCGCGATTCAAACATCGTGCCATCATCGCGACGAGGCCGGCACGAGAGATGCACTGCGTTCGAGATCGATGCCGATGTTCAAGGTAGGTGATCGAGTGCACTGGAATTCGGAGGCAGGTCGCGTGACGGGTGTCATTCGCAAGAAGGTCACGTCGCACGTCAAGTTCAAAGGCTACACGGTCCGGGCTTCGACCGATGAGCCCCAGTACCTGATCGAGAGCGAGAAGACCGAGCACCTTGCCATGCACAAGGGCTCGGCATTGCATCGACTCCAGCCTCGAACGAAATCGAAGCATTGAGTCTCGCTCGCCGTGGGGGACGAGACCCGGGAGCACGCGCCCCTTCCGCGGGAACGATCGAGCACGACCAGTCATTGTGGAGCCGCAGTTGTCCTGGCTTCCCCACCGCGTGACCGCTTCCCCGCATCACCATGGTGTTCCAGTGCGCGCCGCATGCGACGACGTCGTGGCCTCGATGGAGAGACCGCCTCGGCGAAGGCCCGCCGCGCATCTGCGTGCGCGGGAATCGTCGGGGATGCACGATCGCACGCTCACTCCCGTCCCCGCGGGCGCAGACGCTCGGTTCGCGCAGCCCCGACACAGGACCCACTGCCGGTACGGCAGCGCCGAGAGCACACGATCGACGAGATGCGCCGCGGTGCCGGCCATTTGTCGACTCGTGCACGCGGCGCATAGCGCGAGCAGCGTCGGATGAAAGCGCGCCGCCGTGCCCACGCGCTCGAGCACGACGCTCTTCGGATTGTCGAACAGCCCCTGACGAGGCGCGCCACCGAGCGCAGCGGCGCCCCGCACGAGCGAGCGGCAATGCTCACCTTCGACATCGAGCTTGGTCTCGAACCCATTCCCGCAACGCCAAAGCCTTTAATCGAAGGAAACCCGTGACTCAGCCACTGCGCTTCGTCGTGCACGTCGACTCCGAATTTCATGCGAGCAATAGCGACGGCGAGCCGCTCCTCGCGGCGGCGCGCGGGGCGGCGGCGCTCGCAAATGCCCTGTGCGCGCTCGGGCACGATGTGCTGCTTCAGGAAGCGCCACTATCGTCGGCTCCCGACGGTCGGTGGATTCTGTCATTCAACGCCGATCCGGAAGCGGCGCTCGCGGGTTGCGGAGGGAAACGCGACAGCATCGAATGGAGACTGATACCGATAGATGAAGGACGCATTCAGTCCGGGGAGCTGATGGACGCGCTCCGCATTCCGTTCGTGGTCACGTCGCGTTCATTCCACAACTGGCGCTCAACACCCACGTTTG
>JAYSYE010000050.1:0-7505 GCA_043716635.1 Deltaproteobacteria bacterium
ACGTTGCCGTACTGCACGGCGCCGCCCGCCTCGGCATTGCCGACGTGCGCGTACGTGCCGCCGCCGAACGCGTACCAGCCGCCACTGTTGCGGTAGCTCGCCTCGGCCTCGATCCCGTCCGTGATATAGCGCCCGACGTTCTTGAACTGCAGGCGGTCCACCGGAGGCCCCATCGGATCCGTGGGGTCCGGCACCGTGATCGGAACCTGCTCGATCACGTCATTGGCGTCCCAGTAGTAGCCCGAGAGGCGCGTCGACAGACCCGCCGCAGGCTTCGCCCATGCGACGGCCTCGAAGCTGCGGATCGTCTCGGCCTGGATCTTCGGGTTCGCGGCGAAGTCCACGCCGTCGTCGAAGAAGCCCTCGAACGCGCTCGGGTTGCGGAAGCCCTCGGCGTAGAGCAGCTTCAGCCCGTAGCGGGGCGACTTCATCGGCTGCGAGAAGAACAGCGCGGCGCGGGGCGACACGCGGCTCGAGATCTTCGAGTTGCGATCGAAGCGCACCCCGCCGGTGAAGCCGAGCCATGCCGTCGGCTGGCCATCGAGCTCGGCGTACGTCCCCTCGACGTCGAAGTCGAGCGGCACCACCACGCCGTCCGCCGCGTTCATGCTCGCGTCGTAGGCGCGGCTCTCGGTCTGGTTGTAGTTGGCCTCGCCGCCCGCCGTGATGCCGAGCTTGCCATCGTCGACGAGCTCGTAGCGGAGCCGGGCCTCGGCTCCCACCGTCTTCGCGTCGCCGAAGTCGAGGAACGTCGGCTCGGTCAACTTGTGAATGCGATCCGCGTAGCGGTACAGGGTCCCGTACGCGCGAACCACCACCGTCGCGCGCTTCGACAGCTCGAGCGTGTGGCCGCCCTCGACGAGCAGCTGGTAGTTCAGCAGCGTGTACGGCGGCTTACCCTTCGGATCGGAGTCGTACGGCGCGAACGGCGAATCGCGCGAGGACCGGAAGCCGCGCACCTGCAGGAAGCTGCCGTTGTAGGTGCCGACGAGCGAGCCCACGAACGAGTTCCCGCCATCGCCATCGAGGCCGCTGCCGATCTCCGGAACGTACGACGTGTCGCCGATCCGGTTCAGCGCGTAGATCGATCCGCGCACCTGCTTGTTCACGCCGCCCTGCGCAAACCCCGCCGACGCCACCTCGCCGTTGATCGAGCTGATGCCGACGTGCCCCCACGCGTGCGCCTGCTCGGTCGCGCTCTTCGTGACGATGTTCAGGATCCCGAAGAACGCGTTCGAGCCGTACACCGCGCCGACCGGGCCGCGGATCACCTCGATGCGCGAGATGTCCTCGATCGACACGAGCGAATCGTACGTCACCCCCGCGAAGCCGCCCCAGGCCTCGTTCACCGTCGCGCCGTCGACGAGCACGAGGATGCGGCTGTTGAATCCGCCGGGGATCTGGACCCCGCGCACACCGACCTGCTGGGTGAGCCGCGTGTCCTGGATGTAGATGCCGGCGACGCCCGCGATGGCCTCGCTGACCGTCCGATAGCCGAAGCGCCGGATGCGGTCCGCCGTGATCACGGTGACGGCGGACGCCACGTTCCCGAGGCTCTGCTCGCGCTTGGCGGCACCGACGACCACGTCCTCGCCCGCGTCCGACGCCGCCAGCACCGTGGCCGCGGAGGATGCATCGTCGGTCGCGGACGGAAGCGGAGGTAGATCGGCCGGGTCCACGGCGGGCACCCCGGCCGGCGCAGCGTCCACGACCGGCTGCGGCGCAGCCCCCGCGACACCCAGCCGGCCGAGGGTGGCGGCGACGACCGCGGCTCCCACGAGCCGGGCGTGCGTCACGCGGCGCCGCGCCCGATCGAGTCGCGCTGATTCATGACGGGCGGATCGTACTGGACCAGCACGAGCGTGATGTCGTCATCGGCGAGCACGCCATTCGCGTACTGCTCGTTCGCGGCGACGAGGCGGTCGCGGAGCTGCACGAGCGCGTTCGGCTCGCCGAGCGACTGTCCGGTGATCGCGCTGCGCAGCCGGCGGTCGCCGAACAGCTTGCCCTCGCGATTCGCGCGCTCGACCAGGCCATCCGTGAAGCACACGAACAGGTCCCCGGGGCGTAGCTGCACCGAGCCCTTGCGGATCTCCACGGCAATGTTGCGATCGCCCAGCGGATTGCCGCTCGCGGCGATGATGCTCGCATCCTCGAGCATGCGCGTCATGCCGAGCTTCACGATGTACGGGAAGTTCTGTCCCGCGTTCGCATAGTGGAGCACGCCGGTCTCGGACTCGAACACGGCGGAGAACGCCGTCATGAGCACGTTGTGATCACCGACCTGGCGGATTGCCGAGTCGATGGCGCGCAAACACTGGTCCGGAGTCAGGAGGCGCTCGTCGATCCCCGAGAGCGCCTCGACCGCACCGCGCGCCGTCGCCGCGATCATCGCCGAGTGGATCCCGTGGCCGGTCGCATCTCCGACGACGATGAGCATCCGGCCCTCGGACAGCTTGCGGTACGTCCACCAATCGCCGCCGCAGCTCGACGCCGGCATGCAGTAGCCGACGAGGTTCAGGCAGCCGTGCTGGTCGAGGGAGTGCGGCGGCAGCATCGCCTGCTGCACCTGCCGCGCGAGCGACATCTCGCGCTCGAGCGAGGCCTTCTGCGCCTGCTCGACGAGCAGCGCCTGGATCTCGTTCGCCATCAGGTTGAACGTGCGCGCCAGGGTCCCCAGCTCGTCGTTGCGGTTCTCGGGCACCCGGGCGTGCAGGTCGCCGCCCGCGATCCGTCCCGCCTGCACGGTGAGCTGCTTGATCGGTCGGGCGATCTGCACGGCCTGCAGCGCGGACAGCACGATGCCGATGGCGAGCACGAGCAGCGACACCATCCACACGCGGTTGCGCACCGAGTGCGCGCGCGTCTCCGACTCGGCGAGCGACCGGCCGAGCTCTTGCTCCAAGGCCTCGGTGGTGACGCCCATGTGCAGCGTCCCGGTCGGGTGATCACCGAGCACGATCGACGCGGCGTACACGATGTCGTTGCCGGCGAGCTTCGCGAACACGACCGGGGCGGCCGGGCTCAACGCCGGAAGCTGGTGGTCGTATGCCGTCACCTGGTCGATCGCGGGCACGGTGGATCCCGCCCGGGCTCGCTCGCCGACGCGCTTGCCCGTCTCCTCGGTCGCGACGAGCCACTTGATCCGGGTGTCGTCGCGCAGCGCGGCCTCGAGCACCGGATTGATGTCCTCCGCGACGTTCGTGGCGACGGGCGCCGCGAGCGCCTTGGCGACGGCTTGCACCACGAGCTCGGACTCGCGCTGGATGGCGGCCTCCCCGCTGGTTCGCCGCGCCGCCATCTGCTTGGCCGTCAGGTCGCGGATCGACGTCTGCGAGAACCACGTCGACATCCCGACCGCCGCCGCGACCACGAGAGACGTGGCGAGGATCAGCTTCACCGAGATCGGAATCCCAGCGCGGCGTTGCCCCGGCGCACCCACGAGCCCCGAGACTAGCCGGTTTCGATTTCGGGCGCATCGGTGACGAGGGCGTTTGCGCCCCGCCCCGCCAGCCGCCCGGTCGCCAGTACTCGATCGACCGCTGCGGTGAACAGCGCCTCCAGCGGGGTCGCGACGGCGTCCCCCTCGAGGATCCGGAGCGCGCGCGCGATCGCCTCGATCGTCGAGACCCGGCCGGGCGCGGGTGCGGACCGCAGCCGGGCCACGGGCATCGGCAGATCCGGCAGCCGCAGGATCGGCAGCCCTCGCAGCTCGGCGAGCTTGCGATACATCCTGCGGGCCTGCGCCCACGTCGCGTCCAGGACCACGAGCTGGCGCGGCGGCACCGCGGGCGCGGCCAGCAGCGGCTCGCCCTCCGGGAACAGCAGCCACGCACCGTCGAGCGAAGGCAGCGGAGTGGCGATCTCGCGCCCGACGCTGCCATCGGGCCGGCCGCCGTAATCGACCAGCGCGCTGTTCGGCAGCGCCAGGTGTGCGAGCCGCCCCGAGTTCGACGAGCGGTCCCGCTCCGTGTGGTGCCGGAGGATGACGATCCGCGTGCGCGTGTCGACGCGCGGAATCGACGCGCACATGCAGTCGAGCTGCACGCCTCCCCGCCCGGTCACCGCGAACGGGTACTTGCAGATCAGGCAGCGTGGCGCGCGGCCACGCTCATCGGCAGCAGCGGAACCCGACGTTGGGGAAGAAGAACTGGTCATCGGCGAGGGTGAAGTTGAGGTTGCAGGATAACCCGCTCACCTCGTTGTTCGCCGAGCCTCCGCGCAGCGGGTTCTGTCCAGGAGCCCGCTCGATCGTCCACTCCTTCACGTTGCCGCTCATGTCGAACGCATCGGCCGCGCCCGCGCCATCGGCAAAGCAGCTCGAGAGCGAGCCGGTCGCCAGGATATCGTCCTGGTCTCCCGCGAGCACGGGGTTCGTGTCGTACTCGTTGTCGTTGCACACGAGCGGCTGCGGGATCTTGCGATTCGTCGCATACGCCCACGTGCGCTCGTCCCCGACCGGCACGGTGGCGTTGGCGGACCGCACCACCGCGATGGCGTCGACGCGCACGCCGTCCTCGCCCATGAACACACTCGCCGTGTAGGTGCCCGCGGCTCCCGACGTGACGGCGGTCGGGGCCTTCACCCACGTCCAGACGAGGTCCGGGTTCGTGGTGATCGAGCCCATGTTGGGAGTTCCGGCCGCGGTGCCTGCGACCAGCCCGACATGGACGAGGTCGCCCGCGTCATTGACGCCCATCATGCGCACGTAGATCGAGTACTGCGTGGCCGCCGCCAGCGTGAGCTGGAAGTCGAGGCGAGGCGCGGTCGTCAGCGCGTTCAGGGGCGTCGATACGCCGCCGCTGTCCGGCGTGGCCTGCAGCGCGGCGACGCCCGAGTAGTCCTGCGTGTTCGACACGGTCCACGTGCGGCCGCCGAGCGAGGCTGCCGCGAACGCGTCCTCCGCCTCGAGGTACAGGATGTCCGTCGCGTTGGTGGGTGCGAGCGCCGGGTACGGCACGAGCGGCTCGCACATGCGCTGCCACTCGCTCTCGGTGCAGAGGCGCGCGCCGATCGAGGCACACGCCGCCTTCGCCTGCGGCTGCTTGAGATTCGTCCACGGCAGCACGCCGGGCTTCGAGCACACGCGCGCGGTCGAGGCGCCGCCGCTGGTCGAGCTCGCGTCGGGACGCGCCGCCTCGTACTGCTGGATCTGCACAGTGGTCCCGGGGATCGTGATCCAGCTCTGGCCCGGCAAGTTGCCGGTCGCCGCACCGTTGTCGATCACGCCGTCGCAGTCGTTGTCGCGGCCGTCGCAGGACTCGGGGGTCAGCCCGACCGGCGGCATCGTGATGCTGCACACCGCCGGCCCGTTCGCCGCCGCGCCGGTCCCACACACGTACGTCCCGGTCGCGCGACAGTCCCCGGTGCCACCGTTGTCGCAGGTCTGGCCCTTGGTGGGCTGCCCGTTGTCGACGATGCCGTCGCAGTCGTTGTCCTTGCCGTCGCACAGCGTCTCGTTGACGATCACCCCACCGGACTGGGAGACGTCGGGGTTGCTGTACACGCACTGGTAGCCCGCCGCGCCGCCGCAGGTCACGGTCGTGCCCGTCGCGCACTCGCCCGCGGTGCGGCAGAACGCGCTCACCGAGGGCGCCGTCAGCGTCTCGTCGATCCGTGTGTCGCAATCGTCATCGAGGCCGTTGCAGACCTCGGGACCCTGCGGCGTGCACTGGTACTCGCACCCGTCGGCCGCGATGCCGTTCGCGTTCACGAAGCCCGCGTCGCAGCCCGCGACCGTGCAGCCAACCGGCGCGGCCTGACAGCCCTCGACCGCGTTGGGCAGGTTGCAGATCATCCCGCACATGTTGCAGTTGCGCGGGTCGGCGTCGAGGTTGTAGCCGTTCGTCGGGTTGCCGTCGCAGTCCTGATCGATCGCGTCGCACAGCTCGAACTGTGGACCGATCGAGTCCTGACACACCGGGCCACCGCCGAGGCACTCGAGGTGCCCGACCTGGCAGGCGCCGGTGTTCGTGGTCGACCCGCAGGCACCGAGGTTGGTCAGGCCTTCGTCGAACATCCCGTCGCAGTCGTCGTCGAGGCCGTTGCAGGCCTCGGGAACCCCATCGACGGTGCCGATGGCGCCGACACACTGGATCGCACCGTTGATGCAACGGTTGCTGCCCGCGACGCACTCGCCTGCGTTGGTGCCGCACTGCGCGCCGCCGCCCGGATCGCCCTCGTCGGTGAGCCCGTTGCAGTCGTTGTCCTTGTTGTCACACAGCTCGGGAGTCGCGGACCGCGTGCACGACGGCACCCCGTTGACGCACTGGTGCGTCCCGCCGGAGCACTCGCCGACCTGGTTCGTGCAGAGCGTGCCCACGTCGGCGACGCCGTCGTCGATCGTACCGTTGCAGTCGTTGTCCTTGCCGTCGCAGATCTCGGTCGGGTCGGGCGTCTGCACGCAGGCGCCGCCATCCTCCGCATCCACGTTACCGTCGGGCGCGTCGCCGTTCGGGTTGGCATCGATCACGCCGCCATCGCCGGTGGCGCAGTTCAGGCAGAAGTCGTTCACCTGACACGAGAGCGTCACCGCGCCGCCGAGCAGCATGGCCGCCGCGACCGCGAGGCGGCGACCGAGACCCGCAGAGAGGCGAATCACGAGCGACCTCCGACCGCGCGCGTCGCGCGTCGCTTGCGCGTGGCCAGTGCCGCGAGCCCGACGAGCAGGCCCGAGAGCACACCGGGTCCGCCCGCGTTGCCGCCCGCGTCACAGCCGCCGCCACCACCCGTGGTGATGATCTGCGCGGCGCCAGCATCCGGCTGCAGCGACTGCGGGTCGTAGCAGGTGCCGCCGATGCACACCTCGCCCGTTCCGGCGGGGCACGCGGTCCCGACACACGGGTCCGGGATGCACGCACCGTTGTGGTTGGCATCGCAGTACTCGCCGGTCGGACACACGACGGCCGTGCATGGATCCGCGACGCACTCGCCCGACGTGTCGTTGCACGCCTGACCGAACGGGCACGCGTGACCGCACGGGTTGGACTCGCACACGCCGAGGCGGCAGCGCTGGTTCGCGGGGCAGTCGACGCCCGCACAGCTATCGATGCATGCCCCGCCGACGCAGTACTGCTCGGTGCCGCACGTGACGCCCTGGCAGGGGTTGTTCACGCACGTCCCGGCGACACAGTTCTCGGTGGCGCTGCACCGGTCGGGGAAGGTCGTGCAGTCGTCCGGCTTGCACTCCCCGGTGGCGCCCACGCACACCTCGCCCGCCGGGCACGTTGTCTGCGAGCACCGATCGACGCACGTGCCGGCGTTGCCGGTCTGCACGCACACCTGCACGTTGCCATTCACCGGCGGGCAGCTCACGCCGAAGCAGGCGTCCGCGATGCAGAACCCGGCGGCGCTGCAGGTCTTGCCGGCCGGGCACGGGAACTCGCCCGGGCTGCAGGCAAAGGCGCACTGACAGTTCGTGCACGTGGCACCCGCGCCGCAGAGCTGACCTTCATCGGTCTGCCCATCGCAGTCGTCATCGGTGCAGTTGCAGCTCTCCGGCAGGA
>JAYSYE010000491.1:0-3688 GCA_043716635.1 Deltaproteobacteria bacterium
ACGATCGTCACGTCCGACGCGAGGCGCCCGACGAGCTCGCCGCTGCGGCGCTCGTGGAACCACGCGAGCGGCAGCGACAGCACGCGATCGAACACCATCGCGCGCAGGTCCGCGACCACGCGCTCGCCGAGCCACGACAGCGTGTAGTGCCGCACCCACACGAGCCACGCGTTGATCGCGAACACGCCGACCAGGATCCGCACGACCGTGTCGAGGTCGCGCGTCGTCGCCGCGCCCATGCCGACATCGATCGCGTACCGCGCCGCCCACGGGTACACGAGCGTGATCCCCGACGCCGCGAACAGCGCCGCGATCGCCACCGCGAAGCGCAGCCGGTGCGGCCGGAGCAGCGGCATCAGCCGCAGCAGCACGTTGAGCTGGCGATGATCGTCGGGACCTGGCTCGCGCTTCGTCGCTTCCAGGTAGGGGGCGCGTGCGCTCACCGGGGCTGCTTACCACGCACTTGCCGATCCTTCACGGCACGACCCCACCCCACCCGCGCACTACTGCATCACCGGCACGACCGTCGCAGCGGGCGCGTGCCCGTGACGCCAGACCGGCCGAGTGAGCCCCGCGACTACTTCGACTACTTCGTCGGGGTCGGCGCGGTCGCCGGCGTCGTCCGCTTCGCGGAGGTGGGCGCGGTCGGCGGCGTCGTGACCGGCGGCGTCCCCGGGGTCGGCAGGCTCGTCGGCAGCGTGGCCGGCTTCAGCACGGCCTCGAAGTACTGCTTCGTGTCGAGGTAGTGCTTCGCGGCCGCCTGGACGTTCGCCGCCGTCATGCGCGCCATGCGGGGCGCCGGGTCGAGCACCATCGTCGGGTCGTCGCCGAACCGATACGCGTATTCGAGCCAGTTCGACCAGAACGAGTTCGTCCGCAGCTGCCGCTCGCGCTCGCGCACGAACTGCGCCTTCACCTTCTCGAGATAGTCCGCTCCGAGCGGCGCCTTCGAGACCTCGGCGACCACCTTCTCCGCCGCCGCCACGAGCTCGTCGACGCGCGTGGGATCGCACCCGAACTCGACCGTGAACACGCGCTTGCCCTTGCCCGTGCGCGACACGTAGCCGCCCGTGCTCACGCCGTACGTCCCGCCCAGATCCTCGCGCAGCACCTCGCGCAGCCGGATCGACAGCACCTGGCCGAGCGTGTCCACGTCACGGTCCTTGTCGAGCGTCCACTTCTCGTCCCCGTGGAACAGGATCTGCACGCTCGCCTTCGGCTCCTGCCCGATCTTCCACTCCTTCTTCACGACGCCACCGATCAGCGTGATGCCCGAGTCCTTCTCCTTCTCCTTGCGGCCGTGCGCGGGGAGGCTGCCGAGGTACTGCTCGACGAGCGGCTTGAGCGTTGCGAGATCGACGGCACCCACGATCACGAACGTGAAGTCCGTGGCATCGCCGAACCGGTCCTTGTAGAACGCGAGCGCGCGATCCGCGTCGACCTTCTTGACCTCCGCCGACGTCGGCGACTTGCGCCGCACGTTCCCCTTGAACAGCACGTCGGACGACTTCAGCTGGAACTGGGTCTCGGGATCGCGCAGCTGATCCTCGAGCGTCTGCGCGTAGTTCGTCCTCCACACGCCGATCGCGTCCGCATCCTTGCGCGGCGCCGTCATGCGCAGGTAGACGAGCTGCAGCATCGTCTCGAGGTCCTTCGCGGACCCGCCGCCGTCGATGCCCTCGGTCGTCTCCCCGATGCTCGCGCTGACCGTCACGGCCTTGCCCGCGAGCGCCTTCCCCAGGGCCTCTTCGTCGAGGTCACCGACCCCACCGAGCGCGGCCACCGTCGACGCGAAGCGCGCGTCGCCGTACTGCTTCGCGTTCGCCATCATCAGCCCGCCCGGCGAGCTGGCACTGATCGTGACGGAGTCCGCCTCGTAGTCCGTGGGCTTGACGATCACCTTCACGCCGTTCGCGAGCGTCCACTCGACGGCCGCGATCGCCGCGATCGCCTTCTCGGTCTTCACCGCGCCCGGCTTCGGCTTCTGCGCCATCAGCGACGTCACGGCCGCCTTGTCCTCCCACGGCGTCAGCGTCGACTTGCTCACCTCGTCGATGATCGCGAGCACGCGCTCCTTCGTCGGCAGCGGCTTGCCCTCGGGCCCCGCGAGCGTGATCACGCGGTTCTCGGCGCCGCCGTACGTGGTGCCGAGCGCGTTCAGCTCCGCCAGCGTCACCGTCGGCAGGATCGCGACCGCGCCATCACGCTCGCCCGTGCGACCGATCATGAACTCGCCCTCGTAGAAGTTGCGCGTGATCTCGTCGACCAGCTCGTCGCTCTCCTGCGTGGCCTCGCCCGCCGCCTGCGTCTCGTAGAACCGCGCGAGGTTCGTCTTCGCGCGATCGAGCTCGGTCTGCGTGAAGCCGTGCTTGTCGACCCGCAGCACCTCCGCGAACAGCGCGCGCAGCGACTCCTCCACCTGCCCGGACTTCGCGGCTGCCGTCCGCCCGAACTCGTCGTTATCGCGCACGAGGCTCTCCACGCCGGCCTGCGCCCCGAGGAACGGCGCATCGGCCTTGCGCGCGAGCGACGCGAAGCGCTCGTTCATCAGCTGCGTGTACAGCGACTCCACCACGATGCGGCGGAAGTCGGACTGCGTCGACTCGGCGCGGTGCGGGATCACGTTCGCCACCTGCACGATCTGCAGCGGCAGCTCCTTGTCGGTGTCGATCGCGACGCGCGTCCCGTCGGCCTTCGGCACGCCGCCCGGCGTGCGCGGCCGCTCCTTCGCGGGGTTCTTCAGATCCCCGAACGTGGCCTTGATCTGCGCCTCGATCGCGGCCGGATCCTCGAAGTCGCCGACGGCGATGATCGCCATCAGGTCCGGGCGGTACCAGTCCTTGTAGAATCGCATCACCACGTCGCGCGACGCCTGCTTCAGCGTGTCGACGAGCCCGATCGGATTGCGATCCGGGTAGCGCGTGCCCTTCAGCAGCACCGGCAGCTCCTTGTCGAGGAGCCGCTCCTGCGCGCCACGATTCCCGCGCCACTCCTCGATCACGACGCCGCGCTCCTTGTCGAGCTCCTTGGCGTCGAACGTCACGTCGCCGGCCCAGTCGTGCAGGATGTCGAAGCCCTTCGCGACGAACGCCTTGTCGTCGGTCGGCACCGACAGCTTGTAGGTCGTGGAGTCGAACTCCGTGGCCGCGTTGAGATCCGCGCCGAAGCCCATGCCGATCGACTCGAGGTAGTTCACGATCGCGGCCTCGGGGAACCGCTTCGTGCCGTTGAAGCACATGTGCTCGATGAGGTGCGCGAGGCCGCGCTGGTCGTCGTCCTCCTGGACGGAGCCCGCGTTGATCGCGAGCCAGAGGTACGCGCGCTTCTCGGGCTTGGGGTGCTTCATCACGTAGTACGTGAGGCCGTTCGGCAGCACACCGCGGCGGATCTGCGCCCATAGCGGGAGCGGCGCCTCTGCGGACTTCGGCGGTGGCGTCGAGCCGACGACGGCCGGACCGCTGCCGGTCTGGATCGTGGTGGTCGTGGTCGCGCTCTTGCTGCCGCCACACGCGACGAGCGCGAGGGCAGCGAGCATGGAGCTCAGGCGGCGGGTCGTCATGGTGGCGCACCGTCGCACGGGGACCGGATCCGATCTAGCCGGCAGACGTCCGCGCGGAGACGGGCTCGAGACGCGCAAGCTCGCATCCGGTCCAGCCCGACTGCGCAGCCGATGCGGCGAGCCGGCGGG
>JAYSYE010000492.1:0-32449 GCA_043716635.1 Deltaproteobacteria bacterium
GGGGCCGTCGTCGGCACGACCCCGCTGCACCTCGTGATGCCGCGCCCTGCGGAGTCACAGGATCGCATGACCCTGACCGTGCACCTCGCCAGGTACACCGACGCGAAGGCGACGATCGACCTGTCCGCGAACGTGAAGAAGACCTTCAAGCTCGCGAAGGTCGCGGCTCCGACCCCCGTCGTGAACGATCCTGCCACGAAGCCCGCGAAGGACCTGACCGCCAACAAGCTGCCGCAGCCGCCGAAGCAGCTGCCCGACCTCAAGAAGCCCGTCGAGCCGAAGCAGAAGAGCTGCCAGCGGCCGGGGCAGGTGAATCCATTCGACCCTCGCCCGGTCTGCAAGCAGTAACCCGGCGCGCCGGGATGCGCCTCGATTCGGCGAGGCCGGCGAGCCGTCACGCGGCGGGTCGTCCCGAACCGCGCGAGCCGCTCGAGCCGCTTGACCCTACCTAGAGTCGCATCTCGGGAACGTCGGCCGCGAACGCCAGGGGCGCGCCCGTGGCGGCGGCGATCTCGGCCGCGGTGACACCCGGGGCGCGCTCGCGGAGCACGAGCGCCCCGGCGGTCACGTCGATCACCGCGAGGTCCGTGATGATCGAGTGCACGCAGGCGACGCCCGTGAGCGGCAGCGTGCACTGCACGAGGATCTTCGGCGCGCCGTCCTTGGTGGTGTGTTCCATCATGACGATCACGCGGCGGCTGCCCGCGACGAGGTCCATGGCGCCGCCCATGCCCTTGATCATCTTCCCGGGGATCATCCAGTTCGCGAGGTCGCCGGATGCCGACACCTCCATCGCGCCGAGGACGCTCACGTCCACGTGGCCGCCACGGATCATGGCGAACGACTCCGCCGAATCGAAGAACGCCGAGCCCGCGATCGAGGTGACCGTTTGCTTGCCCGCGTTGATGAGGTCGGGATCCTCCTCGCCCGCGTACGGGAACGGCCCGATCCCGAGCAGCCCGTTCTCCGACTGCAGCACCACGTCGAGCCCGGGCGGGATGAAGTTCGCCACGAGCGTGGGCATCCCGATCCCGAGATTCACGTAGAACCCGTCCCGTAGCTCCTGCGCCACGCGGCGCGCCATCTGATCGCGATCGAGGCGCTTCACGATGCGCTCCCCGCGCCGACAGCGCCCGGTGCAGGTCGCGTGGTGCGCTGCTCGATCGGCTTCGCGTAGCTCGTGCCCTGGAAGATGCGCTGCACGTAGATCGAGGGCAGGTGCACCTGATCCGGATCGATGGACCCGACGGGCACCAGCTCCTCGACCTCGGCGATCGTGATCCGGCCCGCCTGCGCGCACAGCGGATTGAAGTTGCGGGACGTCTTGCGGAACACGAGGTTCCCCCACTCGTCGCCCTTCCATGCCTTCACGATCGCGTAGTCGCCGCGGATCGCGTGCTCGAGCACGCACTGGCGCCCGTTGATCGCGCGCGTTTCCTTGCCGTCGGCGACCTTCGTGCCGTAGCCGGTCGGCGTGTAGAACGCCTCGATCCCGGCGCCGCCCGCGCGTAGCCGCTCCGCGAGCGTGCCCTGGGGACAGAGCTCGACCTCGAGCTCGCCCGAGAGGAACAGCTTCTCGAACACCTTGTTCTCGCCGACGTACGAGCTGACCATTCGCTTCACCTGGCCCTGCGCCAGGAGCACGCCGAGCCCCTGATCCGTCGTGCCGCAGTTGTTCGACACGATCGTGAGCCCCATGATCCTGCGGCGGGCGAGCTCCGTGATGCAGTTCTCGGGATTGCCCGAGAGCCCGAAGCCGCCGGCCAGGATCGTCGCGCCATCACCGATGTCGGCGAGCGCGGCCTCGGCATGTGGGTAGACCTTCTTCATCGGCCGTATGATTACCACCGTTGTCGCGAGCCGCAGAGCCGCGACGCGAGGCGCCGCACCTCGACCGGAGCTATGCGGGCTGCTTCGCCTGGATCAGCGCGTGCACGAGGTGCCGCTGATCGGCCTCGGACGTGAACCAGTCGCGCGGGTACGCGATCGCCTTGTCTCCGACCTCGACCACGAGCACCGGCGAGGACTTGTTCCACGGCACGGCACGCCGCAGGAAGTACACGGCGGTGACGTCCGCCGGCGCGACGACGAGCGGGCGGGGCATCGACAGCCCGCGCGGCAGCGTGACCTCGCGGTCGCTGACGCGGAACGTTCCGGGCGCGTAGACGTACGACTGGACCAGACGGGCCGCCCGATAGGCGGCGTGCACGAGCAGCGCGACGCCGGCCCAGACGCCGACGGTCCCGAGCTTCGTGATCAGGAGTGTCCCGAGGACGAGCTGGAACAACGTCCAGCCGAGCGCGCTCTGGCGCTGCACCTCGAGCTCGACTGCGAGCGTCGGCACCTTGCGGGCTCCCGCGCTCGCTGCGGGCGTGCCGTCCGTGCCGGAGCCGTCAGCCGCCGCGTCGCCAGTCGCGCGTGAGCTCGGCGACTCGGGCTTGGACTTCGGCGAGAGGGACATGGACGAGCTGCCGTGCGACCACGACCTCGCTTCCATCTACCATGACGTCGGTGATCGCGCGAGACGACAGCGCATACACCACGTTCTTTTCGAGTGCCTGCGCCGGCCACAGCGATGGATCGTCGAGGTCGAGCGCCACCAGATCGCAGCGGTAACCCGGGGCGATCCGACCCACGGGGAGCCGGAGCGTCTCGCCCGCGATCGCGGTGCCCAGCCCGAAGCAGGTCTCGGCGTCGATGGCCTGGCCATCGATGCGGTGCACCTTCTGCAGCAGCGCCGCGGTGCGCATCTCGTCGAGCACGCTGACGCGATTGTTCGAGCAGCCGCCGTCGGTCCCGAGTCCGACCTTGACGCCTCGGGCGACGAGGTCGACGAGGTCCGTCACGCCGTCGCCGAGGAACATGTTCGAGCCCGGGCAGTACGCGAGCGAGCCGCCGCGCTCGGCGAGGAGCGCCCGCTCGCCTCCATCGAACCAGCAGCCGTGCACCGCGATCATCGTCGCGAGATCGACCTCGAGCGCGGCGACGGCGTGCAGCGGGCGCGCACCGAAGCGCTGCAGCGACTGCTCGACCTGGTACTGCTCCTCGGCGAGGTGGATGTGCCAGGGCACGCCCGCGTCGCGTGCGCAGCCAGCGCCGGCCTCGATCATCGCCGGCGTCGCGCCGTGCTGGCTGTGTGGTGCGGGCTGCACGCTCGTCAGGTACCGCGTGCGGTCCTGGTAGCGCGCTGCGAGGGCCTCGAAGTGGGCGACCGCCTGGGGAATGGTCTCGCGATACGCGGCGGGCGCGCCGTCCCAGTCGTAGAAACAGCGCGCGAGCACGATGCGGATGCCCAGGCGCTTCGCGGCCTCGATCGTGGCCGTCGCGTGATCGTTGCCCTGTGCATTCAGATAGTAGAAGTCGCAGACGGTCGTGACGCCGTGCAGCAGCATCTCGCCGAACGCAAACAGCGC
This sequence comes from Deltaproteobacteria bacterium, assembly GCA_043716635.1. Classification (GTDB taxonomy): domain Bacteria; phylum Myxococcota_A; class Polyangia; order Haliangiales; family Haliangiaceae; genus JABFXX01. The sequence continues at coordinate 3,414 of JAYSYE010000492.1, forward strand.
CGCCGTGCCCATGGCCTCGGCGTCGAGGCGCGGCGAGTAGCGATAGAGCGCCTGATCGCGCCACTCGAGGAACGGCAGGTCGTCGCCGATGCCGCGGAGCAGTGACTGGAAGCTGTGGTTGTGCGTGTTGACCGTGCCCGGGATCATCGCGCGGCGCGACCAGTCGACACGGCGGGCCCCGGCGGCGCGTGGATCCGCGAGGACCGTGGCGGGGTCGCCCACCGCGACGATGCCCCCGTCGATGGCGAGGACCGCGGTGGCGGCGCGGGAGCAACGAACATCGGTGATCGCGCGATCGGCAGTGATGACGACGGAGGTCACGGCGGCGGTGCGACGGTAACACTGCTACGTTCCGCGCCATGGCCGCAGACGGTGGAGAGGCGCTGATCGAGAGCGTCCGCGCGGGCGATCTCGATCCGGTCTACGTGCTGTATTCCGAGCACCAGATCCTGATCGAGCGGCTCGTGGCCGCGATCCGCGACGTGGTGGTGCCGCCGAACGCACGCGGCTTCAACTACGACGTCGTGGAGGGCAAGCCGACCGCGAACCGCATCGTCGCGCTCGCGCAGACGCTCCCCATGATGGCGAAGATGCGCATGGTGTTCGTGCGCGACCTCGCGCTGATGCCGGCGGATGACGCCGAGGCGATGCTCGCGTACGTCGCGAAGCCCAATCCCAGCACCGTGGTGGTGGCGATCGCGAGCAAGCTCGACAAGCGCCTGAAGCTGTTCGCGCAGCTGTCGAAGAAGGGCTTCATCCACACGCTCGACGCGCCCCGCCAGCTCGCGCCCTGGGTGCGGGCGGAGGCGCAGGAGCTCGGCGTGACGCTCGAGCCGGCGGCTGTCACGCGGCTCGTCGATGCGGTCGGCAACGACCTGTCGCGGCTCGCGCTCGCGATCGAGCAGCTCGGCCTGTTCGTGCTCGTCCCGGGGCAGGCGACCGGGCGCGCGGTGACGGCGGACGACGTCGACGATCTCATCGCCGATACCCGCGAGCGGAACGTGTTCGAGCTCACCGACGCGATCGGCGCGGGTGATCGCGGGCGCGCGCTCGCGGCTGTCGGCTCGCTCTGCGATCAGCGGGAGAGCGCGGTCGGCGTCGTGGTCATGCTCGCGCGCCACGTCCGCCAGCTCGCGCTCGTGCACGAGCTGCGCGCGCGGAGCTCGCCGCGGGGGGAGTGGGCGCAGCGGCTGGGCGTGCCGCCGTTCGTCGTCGACAAGCTCACGGCCCAGGCGCGGTCCTACTCGCAGGCTGCGCTCGCGACGGCCATCCAGCGCCTCGCGTCAGCGGACCGGGCGCTGAAGGGCGACATCACGCTCGCCACCCGCGATGGCGATCCGTACACGGGCCCGCAGCTGAAGACCCTCGGTCGCGATCTCGCGGAGCGCGTGATCCTCGAGCACGCCGTCGATTCGATCGTCGCGTCGGCCGTCCGGTAGGCGTGGCGTCAGTTCTGGACGAGCACGCCCGGACAGGCGGTGCTGTCCAGGTTCTTCCAGTCGCCGGTCACGGCATCGACCACGAGGCCGAGGAAGCCCGTCAGCACGATGTCGACCACGATCCAGCCCGCCGAGATGTGGTTGTCGATGTAGCAGCCCTGACCGTTCGCGTACTGGACGACCTGCACGCCTTGCTTGTCGACGAGCTGGACCTGGTTGCTGCCATTCACGAGCACGCCCGGAGCCGGCACGACGGTCGCGGTGCCACCGTTGAACACCGTCGCGCAGCCCGTCGTGGCCAACATCATCAACGCGACCGCTGCCTTCATGGGCCAACGGTAACACGCGGGGGCGTCGCTCCGAGCGCGCGAGATCACGGCGCGTCCTCCGGTGGCGTCGGGGGCATGGCGCGTCGCCAGCCGCGTGGCAGCGAGCGCTGCGAGCGCTGCGATCAGAAGCGAGTGAACAGGCCGATCTGACCCATCCCCGACGCGCCCATCCAGCGGTACTCGGCGGCGAACCCTGCGATCACGCCGGACACCTTGCGATCGAGCCCCTCGAGGCGCATGCGCACCTCGTGGCCGGGGTGCAGCGACTCGTCGATCGGGACCATCGGGTCGGCCGTCTTGGGCTGATGCCGCGCGCACACGAGGAGCTCGAAGAAGTAGGCGCCGTTCGTCTCGATCTTGCCGAGGCGGACGCCCCCGCCGTAGTACCAGTCCGGCGCGACGCGCGACGTGTCGCCGCTGCCGATGGCGTCGCGTCCCGCGGTGCCGACCATCGCACCACCCGACACGGGCAACGCGAGCGTGAAGTTGCCGTCGTAGCTCACGCCGAACCGGTTGTCCCAGCCGACATCCCCGCGCAGCGAGAGCACGCCCGAGTACCGGTCCACGCGCAGCGAGCCGTTCACGCCGTAGCCGTGCGACTCGTTGTCGTGCTGCGTCGCGAGTCCGGCGACGAAGAGGGAGAACGGACCGAGCAGGGGCGCGTGCGGCAGCTTCGGGGGCGTGTAGTCGCCGCGCTCCACCAGATCGCCGAGCAGCGCCGCGAACGCGGAGCGCAGGCGACCCTGGACCATCGCGCGAGGTGCATCCACGACGATCGAGCCACGCTTCGTCGTGGTCGCGCACTCGGTCACGCGGTCCGCGCTCGTGTCGAGAGATGCCGTCCACGCAGTCGGCTGCCACGTCGGGTGGTACGGCTCGTGCGTGCCGCCCGTCTGCGTGACGGTCGCGCACGCCTCCGCCGACCGGTGGATCGTGAACGCGACGCCGCCGTCGGTGGCAACGCGCGTCGCGCCGCCGTCGCCGGTCGCGCGCCACGCCTTGGGCAGCGCCGCGTAGTAACCCGAGCCCTGCAAGCGGGCCGACTCGGCGTGCTCGATCGACTCGGTCTCGCCCGCGATCGACTCGAGGAGAGCCGTCAATCCCGGCGTGGCCTCGGGGCCGAGCAGGGCGACCTTCGAGCTCTCGAAGCAGAAGAGCTCTCCCGCGGATCCCGTGCTCGCGTGCTTCCAGCCCGCGACGCTCGCCGCCGTTCCGTCCACGTGCGCCAGCTTCGCGAACGCCGTGTCACACGGGTCCGTACCCTTGCCGAGCGCGAGCTGCTTGCCCCCCCCCTCGAGCTCGTCAGTCCCTTCCGGTCCCCCTTTGACGACCGAGATCTCCTCCGGGAGCTGCACGAAGAGGCCGGACCCGACGAGGGGGATCAGGCTGTCACGCGCGGAGGCGCCGGTCGGGATTCGATAGGCTTCGACCGCGGTGAACAGAGCCGTCATCTCGGTCTGCCATGCCGTGTTGACCTCGGTCCACCACTGCACCGCGACGGCGAACTTCCCAACCTCGTGACAGGCCAGGAACGACGGGTCACCCTTCGCGTCCTTCCACGTCACGGCCTTCCATGCCGCCGGCAGGTAGCTCGGCTTCGCGTCCGTCATCTCGACGTCGAGGAGGAGCGACTGCTGCACGAAGTACACATCGCAGCTCGAACCAGCGATCACGCCGAGCGACAGGTTGCCGCCCTCGTGACTCCGCAGCGAGTCGCGGCCCGCATCTTCGCGATACAGCCGCCAGGTGGACGGCAGGTCGACGATCAAGCGCGTCTGCGGTAGCAGCGTCGAGTCCGCGACCGCCGGGGTCGCGAGCGTGGCCACGACCATGGCGCCGAGGGCCACCCGCGCGCGCATCACGCTGCCTCCAGGCGGTACGCGACCCCGTCCCACACGGCGATGAAGTGCTCGTCGTGCTCGACCAGCTCCGCGAGCGCATCGGGGAGCGTCGTGGTCACCACGATCGCGTCACCCATCGGGACCCCGAGATCCACGGGGCGGAGGCCGAACGTGGCGAAGTAGTCGCCGGAGTGGACAGTGCGGCGCTGCGTGATCGCGGCGCGGACCTCGGTCGCCGTGACGGCGAGCATCCGCGGCAACCCGCGGCTCGTCGTGACGGTGGCGCGTGCGAGCGCGAGGCCGAGCGCCCGCGAGCCCGGCGGCGTGGACGGGCTGGCGAGCGCGCCACCTCCGAGCCCCGCCGCCCCGCACGTGCCGATCACGATCGCTCGCACGAAGTCCCGCCTCTGCATGTACCCCCAGATGTATCACGGCGTGCGCTCTGATACGTTGGACCTCGATGGCAGCGCGTAGCGTCAGTGGGGACGGTCGAGCCTTCCTCGATCAGCTCGAGCGACGGCAGGTCCCCGAGGCCGAGGTCGCCCGGGTCGCGCGCGCCGTCGACACGCTGGTCCGCGTGCCGCTCGAGCCGCACCAGTTCGACGCGCTCGTCGCGTTCGCGCTGAACGTGGGCACCGCGAACCTCGCGCACAGCACGCTGCTGAAGCAGCTGAATCAGCAGCAGCACGCGGACGTCCCCGGCGAGCTGGCGCGGTGGTCATCGACGATCGACGAGACGACCCGCGCGCGCGTGGAGCACCCGGGCCTGGCGCAGCGGCGCGCCGCCGAAGCTCGCTACTGGCGCACGGGGCAGTCCGCGGGCGACGGGGGAGGGGCAGCTGCGCCGCACGCCGAGGGCCTCGCTGGCGCGGCCGCACCGCCGGAGCCGCGCGTGAAGGGCCACAAGGAGTCCTTCGATGCGAAGCCGAGCAAGGACGACAAGGACGGCAAGGACTCCAAGGACGAGAAGGACTCCAAGGACGGCAAGGACTCCAAGGACGACAAGGACGGCAAGGACTCGAAGGACGGCAAGGACGACAAGGAGTCCTCGGACGGGAAGTCGTACTCGGACGGCAAGTCGGACTCGGACGGCAAGAGCTCGTCCGACGGCAAGTACGGCTCCGACGGCAAGTCTGACAAGGATGGCAAGGAGAGCGGCAAGGATGGCAAGGACGGCAAGGATCTGAAGGACGGCAAGGACGGCAAGGACGGCAAGGACTCGAAGGACAACAAGGATTCGAAGGACTACAAGGACGGCAAGGACGTCTACGACCTCGGGTCCGACGTCGAGCCTCCACCCGCCGCCCCCGTCGTCGCCGGCGGAGGTGATACGGCCGGTGCCGCGACCGACTGGGCGAAGTTCTCGGTCTAGGACGGGCGCGTGATCGAGCTCGTGGTGATCCGCCGCGGCGCGGATGAATCGAAGGCGCTCGTCCTGGCGCTCGCCGCCGGCTTCCCGGGCCTCGTCGACGTCACGCGCTGGGATCAGGTCCGCCTCGTGCGCGTGGACTCGGCGGCGCAGGTGACGGTCGCCGTGGACGGACACGCGCTCGACGAGGTCGGCGCGGTGCTCGTGCTCGGGCTGCCGCCGTCGGGGCTGGCGGCGCCGACTCGCGACGAGCAGTACGCGCAGCAGGAGCGCGAGCAGGCGCTGCTCGCCGCGCTCGCGGCGTGCGTCCACGTCAAGATCCTGAACCGCCCGGCGGTGTTCGCCTGGAACCACGCGCTGCTGGATGGCTCCGCGCAGCTGCGCATCCTCGACCAGCTCGGCTGGCGCACGCCGAGCATCACGCATGCCTTCGACCTCGCGGGGACGGCGATCGCGAAGCTCCGCGAGCCGGATCCCGACGATGCGGGGCCGCTCGCGCTGCTCGTGATCGGCCGGCGTCGGCACGCCCGAGCGCCGGGTGCGAACCGGAACGCGACGGCACGACCCGATCTGACGAACCCGGGTCTCGACACCCTGATCGCGCGCACGCAGCTGTACCTGCGCGACGAGGATCTCGATCTCGTCACGATCCCGATCGCGGAGACCGCCGGTGGCCCGTTCGCGTATGGCTTTCACGTCGGCCCGTCGGCGGATCTTCCGCGCGAGGCGCTCCACCACCTCGTCCGGGAGGCGATGCAGTGAGCGGCCTCCTCGTGATCGGATACCGGACCGAGGGCACGCTCGCCCACGTGCTCGACGCCGCCCGTGCCGCCGGCACGCGCTACGCGCTGCTCGATCTCGCCACGCTTCGCGACGCGACGGATCTCGTCGTCACGGAGAGCGCGGGCGAGCTCGTCATCTCCATCGATGACGACGTGATCCGGCTCTCCGAGTTCGACGCGGTCTACGCGCGCATCTACTGGTTCGACCTCGGCTCACCGGCTCGCAACCGGGCCCTCCAGATGCTGATCGCGGCGCTCATGGGGTACCTCGAGCACGCACCGGCACGCGTCGTGAATCGCCCATCCGCGGGCGCGAGCAACATGAACAAGCTCGCCCACCTCGCGGAGCTGGTGACCGCGGGCCTCGTCGTCCCGGAGGCCCACGTGATCGGGGACGCCGCGTTCGCGCGCACGCTGGTCACCGCCGATGGCGAGTGGATCTCGAAGAGCGTGTCGTCCGCGAAGACGCGCGCGGTCGCCGTCGACGAGAGGCTGGTCGCCCGCCTGGATCGCCTCGCGGCGTGCCCGTCGCTGTTCCAGCGGCGCATCCGCGGCGCCGATGTGCGGGTGCATGTCGTCGGCACCGAGTGCATCGCCGAGCGGATCGTCGCGCAGCAGGTCGACTATCGGTACCGCGACCCCGGGGTGCCGCGCGCCGAGTTTTCCCCGTGCGAGGTGCCCGCGGCGATCGCCGCCGCGTGCGTGAAGTACTGCGAGACGACCGGCCTCCTGTTCGCCGGCATCGACTTCAAGATCTCGGACGCCGACGGCGAGTGGTACGCGCTCGAGGCGAACCCGATGCCGGGCTTCGAGCCGTACGACCGGCGCCTCGGCGGTCGCATCTCGAGGGCGCTGCTCGCGCTACTCGCACCCGCGGTCACGCACGACACGGAGCCGTTCGTCACCGCGGATCGCCGACCGGCCGCGTCGCCGTTCTGAGAGTCTCGAGGGCGCGCTACCAGTAGACCTGCCACGTGTCGTCGCAGCGCACCGCGTGGCCCTGCAGCGTCACGCGAACCTCGCCCGGCGCGAGAACGAAGGGCTCGATCTGGTGGAACGCGAGCCCCGAGTGGAGCGTGAGCTCGCCGAGCTGGTAGCGCACGCGGCGCGGAGGCGTGGTCGCGAGCTCGGCACGGAACGAGGCCCGCGGGTTCCGCCTCGCATCCGCGATCGTCCGCGGCCACAGATTCATGGCCGCGCCGCCCGGTGGCTCGCGCACGGCGACGGTGAACGACAGCGGCGACGCCAGGTCCGGCGTGCCGTAGCGTGCGAAGTCGTGCGCCTCGTACTGCAGGTCGCAATGCACCGAGGTGACCTGCGGCCGGCGCGCTCGGTCCCAGCGATAGATATGAAAGCCGGGCGGGCCGAGCCCCTCCGCCAGCACGGCCGCGCCGCCGTACGCAGCCGCGATCGCGCACAGCATCCGCTCGTACACCCAGCCGAAGTGCGCGCGCATCACCGGCGCCAGGCGCGCCGCTCGTTCGTGATACCGCGACCCCGCCGGCTCCCGCGACGCGTGGATGTAGCTCGCCGCGCCGAGCACGTACATCCGGCCGAACGGGCTGGTCTTCTCCCAGTACGGGCGGAGCGCATCGAGGCTCGTGGCGACCTGCGCGCATTCGTCCGCGGTGAGTAGCTCCAGCGTCTGGATCATGCGCGCGCTCGGCGCCATGATAGGCGTCCATGTCGGTGCTGTCCGCTGCTGACGTCGACCAGTTCGTGGAGCTCGGTTGGTGCCGGTTGCCGGGGGCGTGCACCGAGGCGCAGGCGGCGGTCGTGCGCGATGCGGTGTGGGAGCGCATGGCGATGCGCGCCGGCATCCGGCGCGAGGATCCTTCGACGTGGCCCGAGTTCTACAACCTCGAGGAGCACCTGCGTCAGCCCGAGGTGGTGGCGTCGTTCACCGACCGGCTCGCGGCGGGGATCGAGCAACTCGAGGGACCGGGGCGATGGGCGGGCTTTCGTCAGTGGGGCCTGTGGCCGATCAACTTCCGCCTCGGTGCAGGCCAGCCGTACGCGGTGCCGAGCTGGGGCTGGCACATCGACGGCAACTGGTTCACGCACACGCTCGACTGTCCGCGCCAGGGCCTGCTCGTGATCGGGCTGTTCTCGGATGTCGAGCCCGGGTGCGGAGGCACGCTGCTCGCGCAGGGCTCGCACCAGCGCACCGCGCGGATCCTCGCGACGCGCGCCGGCGGCATGACCCACCAGGAGCTGTTCCAGGAGGTGCTGCAGGAGCCGATCGGGGACCTCGTCGAGGCGACGGGCGCGACCGGCGACGCGCTGCTCGTGCACCCGTTCCTGTTCCACACGCGGAACATGAATCACAGCGGCCGCATCCGCTTCATGAGCAATACCGAGGCGTCGCTGAAGGAGCCGATGTGCTTCGAGCGGCCCGGGGGCGACTACTCCGTACTCGAGACCTCGATCAAGCGTGCGCTCGTCGCGTCGCCTCGCCGCCCGGTCGTGCCGCTGCAGGCGTGCTGGTAGCGTTCGCCACCGCGATCGCCATCAGTCCAGATCGGGATCTAGATCCACGAACGAGTCGGCTCGCGTGGCGGGGGTCCGCGGCAGGACGATCGCGGGCTGGGTCTGCTCGCCACCGAGGCCCATGTCCTCGAACGCCTTGCGATAATCCGCGGGGAGCCGCGCGAACTGCTGCGCGAGCGTGGCGCGCGGCACGAATAGCTCCTCGCGCCGGCCGTCGCCGATATCCATCTTCATGACGAGCTCGCCCGACGCGCGGCTGCGCTCGCGGATCGTGCGCGCGAGCGGCGTCAACTGCTGCAGCACCTCGAGCGGAACGATGCGCGGCTCGTCGAGATCCTCGAGCTGCTGCCCCCCGAACGTGAGGTCCACGAGCGTGCGCCGGAGCTGCAGATCCTTGAACGTCGCCGTCGCGCGCTCGGCGAGCTGACGCACGGGAGCGACGTCCTCGCTCTCGAGCGGATTCGGCTCGCCCTCCGAATCGCCCTGGGCCGTGATCGAGACCCACGTCGCGCCGACGTCGCCGACGGCGAATCGCAATCCCGGCGCCGTCTTGTTCGCGCTCTCGCGCAGCGTGATCGTGCGGTCGGCGGTGCCGCGCTCGAACGCGACGACCACGTACTTGCCGAGGTCGATCGGCGCGGCCTTCGCCTTGCCGAACACGCCCTTCTTCATCATGTGCACGACCACGCCCTCGGAGAGCTGGTCCACGCGAATCGGTGCGCGGTACGGCTCGGGGGACAGCGTGAACGACGCGGAGATGCGCCCCGACGTGCAGACGGCATCCGCCGCCGGCTCGGCGCCCCGCACGTCCCAGGACATGATCCACGCCGCGCCCGGGAGCTGATGGGTGTCGAAGAACGGCCGCAGCGCCGCGATCACGGCAGCTCCGACCGTCGACGGGCTCGCCTGCGTCTCGAGTTGCCGGATGCGCGCCTCGACCATCCCGCGCGCCTCGGTGATCGCCTGCTTGCCGCTCGCCTGGATCTTCCCCGCGACGCTCTGCGTGAGACCCGGCTTCTTGGCCTCGCCCGTGGCGGGCGTCGCGAGATACGCCGCCATCGCGGACGCGAGCACGCGCTCGAGGTCGGTCAGGCGAGCCAGCTCCTTGTCGCCCTCCCGGCGCGCCGCCTTGGCCCGCTCGCGACGGTCGTCGAGCTCCGTGATGGGATCGAACGCGTTGGTGCAGGCCTCGACCGCGGCTGTCAGGGTCTCGATGAAGTTCTCGTCGAGCGGAAAGGGCGTGCCGTCCCCGTAGCGATACATGGGCGCATGCTAGCACCCGCGTGTCCGCGCCCGAACTTCAGTAGGAGCCGAGCAGGCCGAGCTGGATCGTGACGTTGTCGACGAGGCTGCTGCCGTAAAGGAACTGACGGTCGATTCCCATCGGATTGTCGGCGGGCCGGGTCGCCGCCATCACGTCGATCAGCATCGCCTCGCCGCGGACATCGAGCTCGAGCTTGTCGAACAGGTGCCACACCCGCGCATCCTCGCCGATGGTGATGATGGAGAGCTTCGCGCCCAGCGACAGGTTGCGGACGGGCGACAGCTCGCGGTCGCCCGTGAAGTACTCGCCGGCGGTCGATTCGGTCTCGTAGAAGAAGGCGTCCTTGAAGAACGTGGCCGCGGTCTGCTGGTAGCCGCGGGCGAACACCCGCGCGAGGACCGACTTGCCCGCGTACTGCGAGTACGCGAGCTCGACGTTGCCAGCGGTGACACCCCACGTGTCGTTATAGAAGCGCCCATCGAAGTGCAGCGCGCCGTGGAGCGCGGGCAGGTAGCGATTCACGCGCGCGGAGACGGCCCAGCGATCGCGCGTCGCGGGGACGTGCTCCTGCGGCGCGTTCGGGCCGATGCGGACGCGGCGGTACGGGTTCGACTGGAAGCCATCCTCGATCTGGCCGAACAACGCGAGCTGCAGGTTCATCGTGGGAGACAGGTTCTGCGTCAGCGTGACGGCCCCGGTGTCGATGTCGAGGTCGCGCCAGCGCGTGCTCCCGGGCGTGTCCTGCCCCGCGAAGACGCCGCTCTTCGCACACGGGTCCCCTCCCGTGAGCGCGCGAGCCTCGAGGGGCGTGGCCATGCCGTTGTCGCGGTCGCAGACCTGATCGAACCCGTGGGTGTACGCGAGGGCGATCGTGGTGTTGCGGCCGGGCAGGTCGACGGCCGCGTTGCCGCCGATCGTGCGCGAGAGGTAGTCGCGCTCCGTGCCGAAGCTGCCGGTCACGCCGACGCGCGAGCGCTTGCCGCGGAGGGCGAGCGCGACCGAGCCCTCGTGGCGGACGTCGTAGAACTTCGTGGCCGACGACACGGCATCGACCTGGTAGACGGAGGCCGTCGCGCCCGAGACCACGTCGGCCGCGTACCCGAAGTCCACTCCGACAAAGCGGCCGAGGTCGATCCCGAACAGCGCCTGCGGATGGAGCACGGTCAGGCTCCCGGCGCCGCCTTGGCGCTTCTCCGCAAAGAACGCGGTCGAGACCTCGGCGCGATCGTCCGCGTACGCGAGACCGGTGCTCGCGACGAGCGCGGTCGCGACGAGCGTCGCCGCGAGACCTAAGGACCGCGCGCGCTTACGCACGCGCGGGTCGATCCATGTTCCGGTCAGTTGCCCCCTCCGGGGGTTCCTTCCCGGCAAGGACCGCGCGCGCTTGCGCACGCGCGGGTCGATCAGATTTCCGGTCAGTTGCATCCGCAACCGCCGCCACCGGCGCCGTTGCCGCCGGCTGCGCCCTCGCGATTGGTGCGCACGTGATCGACGGTGCCGCTCTCGTGGGGATCGTTGTCGAACACCATCACCTGGTCGGCGAGGAACCGCTTCTCCGACGCCCTCACGGCCTGGCGACCACACCCGGAGGCACCGACGGCACTGGCGGTGGTCGCGACGAGCGCGAGGACGACGGCGTGAACTCTGCGAGCAGTCATCGGTGGCCTCCGCCCCTAGAAGAAGATCGCGAGCCCACCGGAGTACTCCTGGCCATTGCTCGCCTGGTTCTGGTCGAAGATCGTCCAGTTGCGCGCGTCGAGTCGCACCGTGACCTGCTTCTTGAACGTGATCTCGACACCGCCGCCGGCGACCAGCGCCATGAGCGTCGATTCCTTGTCGATGAAGTTGTCGGCCTTCGGGCGCTGATGCACGGCACCGCTGCCGATCGTGGCGTACGGCCCGATCACGGCGCCCGGCGCGAGTCGCAGCACGAACGCGAGCCCGCCGAGAAACAGGTCCTTCTCGCTCCGCGGCGACAGTCCGGCGAAGCCCTCCAGCGCCCAGTGGGGCTCGATGAGCCACGACGGTCGCAGCAGGAACACCCCCTCGCGGTCGAGCACGCCGGCCGAGAACGACATCCCGACATTCGCGTACGGCGCCGGCGAAGGCCCGAGCAGCGCGCGCTTGATCGCGCGACCCATGCGGCGGAGCACGCCCGGCCTGGCTTGCTCCCCCACGTCGAACGGGAACACGAGGTCACCGAGGATCCAGCCGCTCGTGCCGTCCTCGAGCTCGATCTTGAACCAGTAGTCCCGCGAGCCGCGCTCCTGGACGAGGAACACCTGATCGCGATCCACCGAGGTCAGCTCGCGGTAGCTCGCGCCGGGTCCCGAGTACACCGCCGCGTCCTGCGCGATCACGCGCACGTAGGCATCGGCCACCGCCGGGCTCGCGGCCGCGCATGCGACCGCGAGCGCGAGCGCCGACGCGGCGGGCAGCCGCGTCACGGCTGGAACCAGCCGAAGAAGATCTGCACGGCGGGATCGTTCGTATCCGGGAAGATATCCATGCCGCCGTGGGGATCCTCGCCCGCGAGCGGCTTGGTCAAGAACGGGCTCGCCTCGGGCGTGCCGCAGTTCAGGAACACCTGCGTCTGGCGGTAGTTGAACGCGAGGTCGACGGGGTTCGTCTTGAAGTTCGGCGCGTTGCCGCCCGCCTCGCCGTGACAGCCGGCCGCGCGGGTGCAGCCCTTGACCGGGTCGGTGGGGCGGACGTAGCTCGGCCAGATCATCGAGTCGAAGTACGCGCGCCCCCCCGGCGGATTGCACTGATTGATGTCGCTCGGCGTATCGCCGAGATCGACCGTCGGGCAGCCCGCAAGGAGCCCGAGCGCACCCCCGAGCGCACCCGTGAGGCCGATGAGGCCGGCGCGGTAACCCATCCCAGTGACGAGACCGTACACCGGTTTCGAAAACCTCGCGCGGCCCCGTCGCGCTCGGGTACATTCTCGGTCGAAGTGACGACCGGAGCGTCGGATCCCCCGAAGGCCACGTCGGTCAAGCGCACGGACGTGACCCCTGTGGTCCCGCCTCCGACACCGCCACCCCTGCGCCCCGTCGTTCCGATCGTGCCGATTCCCGAGCGGCACCGGAGCCTCGTGGGAATGCCCACCCTCGACCCGGGCATCGTGCGCGCCGTTCGCAGCCCGCTCGTGGGCCGCGCCAAGGCGCTCGCGGCGCTGCAGGAGGTCGTGGCGCGCGCCGTCGAGTTCCAGGCGCCACAGCTGGTCACCGTCGTCGGCAACCAGGGCACCGGTAAGACCCGGCTCATCAAGGAGCTGATCGCGAGCATCGCGATCACCATGCCGACGGCCCGGATCGTCCACGGGTCGGCGCAGCGCAACGCCGGGGGCGTGGTCGTCCCCCTGGCGGCGATCCGGTCGCTGCTGCGCGAACGCTTCGAGCTCGCCGAGGGCGATGACATCGCCAAGCTGCGCTTCGCGCACGAGATCAAGTCCGTGTTCGGCACCGATGACACCGCCGAGCTCCTGCACGCGCTCGGCTCGTTCGTCCGGTTCGACTTCCCGCCGACGCCGTTTCTCCGGGCCGTGGTCGAGAGCCCCGAGCAGGCGCGGCACATCGCGCGCACGGCGCTGCGTCACTTCGTCGAGCGCGATGCGCTGTCGAGCCCGCTCCTGCTCGTGCTCGACGACATGCAGTGGGCCGACCCCGAGACCCTCGCGATCGTGACCGACCTGGCGGCGGGGCTCGTGGGATCGCCGGTGGTGCTGCTCACCGCGGCGCGCCCCGAGATGCTGGTGCACGCCGGCGACTGGGGGCAGGGCGCGGTCGAGCACGAGCGGCTCGACCTGCGCAACCTCGAGGCCGACGACGCCGAGCAGATGTTCAAGCACCTGATGGCGCGCGCCGGCACGATGCCGGACGAGCTCGTCCAGGCCGCCGTCGAGATGACGGGTGGCAACCCGGCGTTCCTCGAGCAGCTCGTGCGGCTGCTGCTCGCGAACGGCTCGATCGACTCGGCGAGCGGGCCGTGGCGGCTCGATCTCGAGGCCGCGCTCGCGACCGAGCTGCCGATCAGCATCGACGAGGCCATCGAGGGTCGGATCGCCGCCCTCGAGTACGAGGAGCGCGACCTCCTCGAGAAGGCCGCCGTCTTCGGCAACGTGTTCTGGGTGTCCGCGGTGATCGCGATGACGCGCCTCGAGCGCGGCGCCGATCCAGCGGCCGTCGGGGCGCTCGATCTCGAGTGGGGGGAGGGCGAGGACGTCCGCCGCCGGATCAGCGACCTCATCTCGATCCTCGCGGACCAGGACTACCTGCTCCCGCTCGACCCGGACGACTCGAGCATCCCCGGCGAGGCGGAGGTCGTGTTCAAGCACAACCTCGAGCGCGAGCTGATCGTGCGCTCGACGGAGCACGGCCGCCTCGTGCGGCACTACCTCGCGGCGGCCCAGTGGCTCGAGGCGAAGACGGTCCAGCGCAGCGACGAGCAGCTCGAGTTCCTCGCGAACATGTACGAGAAGGGCGGCGATGCTCGGCGCGCCGCGCGGTGCTACCTGCAGGGCGGCGATCGGGCCCGCGGCCGCTACGCACCCGACGAGGCCCAGGCGCTCTACGTCAAGGGCCTCGCGATGCTCGGGGACGCCGAGGCGCCGGCGCGCCTCGAGGCGCTGCACAACCTCGGTGACGTGCTCGAGCAGGTCGGACGCACCGACGAGGCGATGCAGATGTTCCAGCAGATGCTGCAGCTCGCGTGGCGCTACGACAACCTCGCGAAGGCGGGCGCGGCGTACAGCCGGCTCGCCCGCGGCCAGCGCCGGTACGGCAACTACGACGTGGCCATGGAGCACCTGCGCCGGTCGCACGACCTGTTCCTGCGGTCGCGCGACGATCGCGGAGTCGCCTCGACGCTCGACGACATGGGGCGCGTCCACTGGCTGCGCGGCGGCTACGGGCAGGCGCTCGACCTCCACCGCCAGGCGCTCACCACGCGGCGGGCGCTCGGCGATCGGCGGTCGATCGCGCTGTCGCTCGCGAACATCGGACGCGTCCACCACGTGACCGGCAACTTCAAGGCGGCGATCACCCAGTTCCGCGAGGCGCTCGATCTGCGGCGCGACATCGGCGACCTCGTCGGGGTCGTGCAGTCGCTGTGCGACCTCGCGGGCGTCCACGCCGAGGATGGCAACCTCGAGACGGCGCTCGAGCTCCTCGGCGAGGCGCGCGTGATGGCCTCGGAGATCGGCGACAAGCTCGCGCTCGCAGAGGTCCTGTCGAAGCTCGGCGAGGTGAAGGCGGAGGCGGGGCGGGACGTCGAAGGCGTGACCGATCTGACGGCGGCGAAGCACCTCGCGGCAGGGCTCGGGGACCGGGTCGCGCTCGCGACCACGCACCAGCGGCTCGCGCAGGTGCAGCTCGCGCGCGGCCGCCTCGACGAGGCGGAGGTGGAGGCGCACGCGAGCGTCGCCGTCGCCGAGGCGGTGGGGCTGCGCGCGCACATCGGCTGCGGCTATCGCGTGCTTGCAGAGGTCGCGGCCGCGCGGGGTCAGGACGGCGCGGCCGAGGAAGACTTCCGACGCGCGATCGACATCCTGGGCGCCGTGAAGCACGAGGTCGAGCTCGCCCGGTCGTACCAGGGCCTCGCGGCGCTGAAGGATCGTGGCGGCCACGCGGCGGACGCCACCAAGCTGCGCGCGCGCGCCGCCGATATCTTCGCGCGCCTCCGCGGCGCGGCCGCCACCGAGTAGCGATGAACCTGCCCGCGACGCCGGCCGAAGCCGTGGCCCGGATCGCGGCCGCGGTTCCGGCCCACGTGCGCGCGGTGTGCGAGCGGCTGACGGCCGCCGGCCACCAGACCGTCACCGTCGGTGGCGCGGTGCGCGACGCGCTGATCGGCCGGATCCCGGGCGACTGGGACGTCGCGACGAGCGCGCGGCCCGAGGCGGTGATGGCGCTGTTCAAGCGCACGGTGCCGACGGGCATCCAGCACGGCACGGTGACCATCGTGACCGGCCATGGCGAGGCCTCGCACGTCGAGGTCACCACGTTTCGCGGCGAGGGCGCGTACACGGACGCACGCCGCCCTGATCACGTGACGTTCGGCGTCCCGCTCGTCGAGGATCTCGCGCGGCGCGACCTGCGCGTGAACGCGATGGCGTTCGATCCGGCGACGGGATCGCTCATCGATCCGTACGAGGGCCAGCGCGATCTCGCCGAGGGCCTGCTCCGTGCGGTCGGGCCGACGGGAGACGTCTACGCCGACGCGGTGGCGCGCTTCACCGAGGACGGCCTACGCGTGATGCGCGCCGTCCGCTTCGCGGCCGTGCTGGAGATTCCGCTCGATCCGGAGACCGTCCGCGGCATCGGGCCGGCACTACCGTCGCTGACCCGCGTGAGCCGCGAGCGCGTCTCGGACGAGCTGCGCAAGCTGCTCGCGACCCGCCAGCCCTCGCTCGGGCTGCGCATCGCGCACGCGAGCGGCATCGTGCGCTCGATCGCGCCGGCGCTCGCGGACGGCCTCGACGCGAGCGGCCCCGATGCGGATGCGCCGGTCGCGGCCTGGGCGGAGCGGGTCGATCGCGTGACGCTCGACGAGGCCTCCGGTGGCGGGGTGGCGACCCGGCTCGGCGCCCTGTGGCTCGACCTCGGCGGGCGCGGGCCGGCGCGGCGGCTCGATCGCGCGCTCGTGAAGCGCGCGAACGATCAGCTGAAGGCGCTGAAGTTCTCGAACGAGGAGGCGGCGCGGGCGGCGGTGATCGTGGGCACCGCGGGGCCCGTGCACGTCGCGGCCTGGACCGAGCGCGACGCGCGCCTGCTGCTCGCGGATGTGGGTCGCGGCCACGCCCGCGCGGTCGCGCTCGTCTGGCGAGCGGCCGGCGCGCTCCAGCTCGCGGACCACGCGGATGCGATCCTCGCGCGCGGCGATGCACTCGCGACGAGCGAGCTCGCCGTCACGGGCGGTGATCTGATGACGGCGCTCGCCCTCGCGCCCGGCCCCGGGCTCGGCAAGCTGCTCGCGGCGCTGACGGCTCGCGTGCTGGACGAGCCTGCGCTGAACACGCGCGATGCGTTGATCGCAGCCGCGCGCGCAGCCTCAGCGTAGCTCGATGTGAGCGTCGACCACGAGCGTGCGCGACCCGCGCCCGCCGATGACGATGCGCGTGAGCTCGAGGCTCGCGAGCCGATCTCCGAGGTCCGCGACGAGGTGGGACGCGCGGCGCAGCAGATTCGCGAGGCCCGCGCGATCGACATCGCCTTCGCCGGCCCGCGACGCGAGCACCTGCGCGGCGAGCGTCTGGGCATCGATCAGCCGGAGCGGGGCCGGGGCGGCCGCGATCTGCGTGGCCCCTGGCGACTCGAGCACCACGGTCCAGCCGAGCGCCGGCAGCCGCAGCAGCGAGACCGCGAGCTCGCGCCCGACCGGTGGCGTCTCGCGCACGATCACGGCCGCGCCTTCGACGCTCCCGCGGCCGACGGCCGCGAGCACCGACGTGAACGCCGCCCGCACGAGCGCGTCGCTGGTGACGTGCTTCTCGACCGGACAGCCCGCTGACTCCGGCGGGAGGTCGTGCCCCCACGGCTTGACCTCGACGGGGTAGCCGGCGCGGCGCGCGAGCTTCACGGCCGCGGACGGCGTGGTCGCGACGGCCTGCCGCGTGATCGGGACGCCGTACGCGGCGAGCAGGACTTTGGTCTCGTGATCGCCGAGCCGCGGCTCGGTGGCGAGCTTCGCGAGCTGGCGCCGGAGCCGCTCCTCGTCGATCCCGAGCTCGGCGGCGGCATCCGCGCGTGCGGGTCCGAGGCCGACCGCCATGCGCTCCGCCGCCCGTCCGAGCACCGCGACGGCCGCGAGCGCGGCGCGCGCCCCGTGGAGCGGGACCTCGCCTCCCGCCACGGCGAGCTCGCCGCGCGCCGCGACCGGCACCGCGATCACGGTCGCGAGGTGGGTCGGGGGTGGCAGCGAGGCGTCGTACAGGAGCACGTCGGTCGGGGCCTCGTGATCGACGAGGTTCGTCCGGGGTCCGAGCTCCGCCTCGCTCGCGATCGCGCTGACCTGCGCCTCGAGCCAGGAGCCGGGCGGCGCGACCACCGCTGCGCGCGGCCCGGTCGGGACGCCGTGCCGCACGATCATGACGACGGCCTCGAGCCACGCGTCCACGTCGTGAGCGAGCGCGGCCCCGTGCGCGCGCAGGTACGACAGGGCCGCCGAGCGCTCGATCGCGACGCGCGTGATGCCGCGGGGCGCCGGCGCCAGCACGCAGATCGGGCGCCCCGCGGTCGCCGCGCGCGCGCATGCCGCTGCGATCTCCACGGCGGCGGCGGGCCCGGGTGCGGCCTCGAGTGCCCACGCGACGATGTCCTCCGCCACGATGCCGTCGGCGGCCGCGACGCGCGCCACGATGCCACGGGCCGCGAGCGCCGCGATGGCCGTGGCGCCGAGCGCGGCGGGGGCGATCACGGACACCTGCGCCACGCCGGGCGCCGCTGCCGTCTTCACCTGCGCCATCAGCCGCCGCGCCCGCTGGACCGCGCGGGTGCGTGGAGGCTGAGGAACGCGGCGACGCGCTCGACCGTCTTGCGCGACTCGCGCGCCGCACGGGAGGGGAGCGCGTGACGCGCGAGGAGCGCCGCGTCGATGCCGAGCTCCGCGATCGTGAGCTTGCGCATCGACGAGCTCGGGACCGGCGTCGGGTACTCGTCGATCTGCGGTCCCGCGATGCGCACGCCGATCACGACGGGGCCGGTGATCGCCACGTGCTGCACGTGCCGCCCGAGGATGCGCTGCGCCGCCAGGGAGCCGGCCGCGGCCCCGCGCGCGATCGCGATCACGCTGGTGAGGTGGGCGCGGTCGAGCAGCTCCGCGATCGCGCCGACCTCGCTGGCCCGCTCGGACCGGCTCGCCTCGTCGACGAGCACGGTCGTCGCGCGCAGATCGCGAACGATGGCCGCGACGACATGCGCCCATCCGAGCGCATCGAGCCGGAGCTCCGTGAGCACGCCCACCGCCGCGAGCCCGGCGCGACGCGCACGATCGGCGGCGAGGTAGTGCCAGCTCTGATCCCCCGCCACGATCGCGGTGGCCGCGCCGAGCGCGACCGCGGCCTCGAGCGCGCCGTCGATCCACCGCACCGACCGTGCGGGCGCGGCGCTCCCGAGCCACACCGCGATCGGGCGCTCGATGATTCGCTCGGTCGGGCGCTCCTCCGGGTACTCGCCCGGCGGATCGGCGCGGCCGTCGCCGGTCACGGCCGGTCCTGCCCGGCCGGCCCGGCCGGCCCGGCCAGCGCGGCGACGAGCTCGGTCAGCGTGATCGCGGTCGGGCCGTCGAGCGTGCCATCGTCGCCCGTGCCGGAAGCGGGGCCCCCGATGCGGACCACGGCGGTCCCGCCGGCGATCTCGCCGACCTCGCCACCGATCAGGATGCACAGCTCCGGCGCGAGCGGCGTGTGGCGATCGGTCCGCGCGCCGTCGAGCAGTGGCGCTCCCAGCGTGCGGGCGAGGGCGAGGGCTCCCGCGCGCGTCGCCCCGTCACGCCCGGCCTCCTCGGCGAGGGCGACGACCACGGCGGCGACCTGCGCCGGAACCGCCGGCGTCGTGCCTGCCACCACGATGCCGGGATGACGCGGCGCCACCGGGGCGAGCAGCTGCACGGGGATCCCCGGGGCCCCCGCCGCGAGCCTCCAGACGGCCGGAGCCGCCGCTACCAGTGCGACCGCGGCTCCGCTGTCCGATGCGCGGACATAGGCGCCGTCACGATCCCGGAGCTCCATCTGGTCACCGGCGACCGCCCGGGCCCGCCACAGCAGACGCGCGCCGAGCCGGGCCGCGGTACGGGGCGCGAGCTCGCCCGCTGACGGGGCATCGGCGCCGAACAGGATCACGCGCGGCCGCACCTGTTCCACGACCGCCAGCCACGCACCGCCGAGCACGGCCCAGAGGGGGAACGCAGGGACCGTCGTCGCCGCGAGCACGAGCCGGTCCGCCCCGGCACGTCCGACGATCGGGCGGAGCACGGGACCGACCTCTGCGACGGCCGCGGCGTCGGTGATCGCCGCGGCCACGAGCGACGCGCCCCATGCCGAGGCCAGCACGCGGCCCGCGGCCAGCGCGGCCAGCGACGACGCATCCGGGACCTCGCCGTCGAGATCGATATGGACCAGGACCGATGCCACGCGGGCGTCGACGCTAGCCCGGCCTCACCGCTCGGTCAAGAAATCCGCATCATTCCCGCAGCTTGCGACAAGCGTCAGGGACGCAGCGCTCGAGTCGGGAGCCTTCGACCACCACGAAGGCGCGGTTGTGACGCGAGCACACGATGCGCTCGCCCTCGACGTAGCCATCCGAGATGCGGCCGCCGTCGTGGGGGCACTCGTCGGCGACCACCACGAGCATGCCACTGCCGAGCCGGGCGACCGCGACCAGCCGGGCGCCGTCGCGGGCCCGCACCACATCCCCGGGCGCGACCAGGAGCCCCGCGACCGGCGGGATGCCGTCGTCCGGGTCGTACCCCAGCTCGTCGTACAGCATGGCCGCGACCATCGATTGCGGCACGCCCATGGCACGACCCTACGCGGCCCCTCTGACAATGGAAGGCCTCCGCTCCGGAGCGCGTGCTGTCCGGGGATCGGACGGGATCGCGCCGGGATCAGCGCATGCGCGCGGTCTGTCGCAGGTAGTGGTCGACGAGCACGAGCGCGATCATCGCCTCCACCACCGGTACCGCGCGCGGGAGCACGCAGGGATCGTGTCGTCCTTTCGGCGCCAGCACGACGGCCTCACCGTCGCGGTCGACCGTGTCCTGCGGCCGCATGATCGTCGCGGTCGGCTTGAACGCGACTCGGAGCGTGATCGGCTCGCCGTTCGAGATCCCGCCCTGGATTCCGCCGGAGTGGTTCGTCAGCGTTCCGATCGAGCCGTCCGGCCTCCGGACGAATGCGTCGTTGTGCTCACTGCCCGTCATGCGGGTGCCCGCGAAGCCCGATCCGTTCTCCACGCCCTTCACGGCCGGGATGCTCAGCATCGCCTTGCCGAGATCGGCCTCGAGCTTGTCGAACACGGGCTCCCCCCAGCCGGCCGGGACACCACGGGCGACGGCGCGGATCACCCCGCCGATCGAGTCGCCGGCCTTCCGCGCCGCCTCGACGCGCTCGATCATCACCGGGGCGACCGTCGCATCCGGGCACCGGATCGGCGTCACCTCCACCTGATCGCGCGTCACGATGGCGCCGTCGACCGCCGCCGCGATCCCGCCGACCTCGTCGACCCACGCGACGATCTCGACCCCGATGGCCGCGAGCACCTGCTCCGCGACCGCGCCCGCCGCCACCCGCGCCGCCGTCTCCCGGGCGCTCGCCCGTCCGCCGCCCGCGACGGCGCGCACCCCGTACTTCGCGTCGTACGTGTAATCCGCGTGGCTCGGCCGGTACGCTGCCGCGACGCCCTCGTAGTCCTTGCTGCGCGCATCCTCGTTGCGGATCAACATCGCGATCGGGGTCCCGAGCGCGATGCCATCGCTCACGCCCGAGAGCACCTCCACCCGATCGCTCTCCTTGCGCTGGCTCACGAGCTTGCTCTGGCCCGGCCGGCGCCGGTCGAGTGCGGCCTGGATCGCGGCCACGTCGATCGGGGTGCGAGCCGGGCAGCCGTCGATCACCACGCCGATCCCCGCGCCGTGCGATTCGCCGAACGTCGTCACGCGAAACAGCATCCCGAAGCTGCTACCCATCGCGCGGCAGCCTACCGCGTGCCGACACGGCGCGCGCCTTCCGCGCCTTCCGCGTACGATGCGCGCATGTCCTGGCGGCTTGCTGCAGACTCCGCGGTCATCGCGGTCATCGCGGTCATCCTCGCGCTCGCGGCGTGCGCGCCGGCACCCGTCGCGAAGCACGCGCACACCGATCCGCTGGATACGCCCCCGACCACGAACGACCCCGGGGCGTCCAAGGACATGACCATCCTGCCGATGACCCCGGGCCCCGCGATCGACGAGAGCGTCGCGGGCCCGACGAGCGGCAAGTCGCCGGGGTCCACGTGCCTGCTCGCGACGGAGTGCAGCTCCGGGGTGTGCGAAGGGGAGGGCTGCGACAACGACCACCCGGGCCACTGCGCCGAGGAGCATCGCAGGTGCACGCGCGACTACCGGCCGTACTGCACGTGCGATGGCAAGTCGTTCGACGGCTCGGGCTCGTGTCCGGGACGCCGGTACGCGTCCCGCGGCAACTGCGCGTCGTGATAGGGTAGCCGCGCGGATGGAGGATCCGGATCGCCGTCCCACGGCTCAGGAGATCGAGGAGCTGATCGACCTCGTGCGACGCGATCCAGCGTCGCCCGCGTTCGTGCCGCTCGCCGAGGCGTACCTTGCGCTCGGCCGTCCGCGCGACGCCGCGGGTCTCGGCACCCTCGGGCTCGAGCACGATCCGGAGAACCTCCCGGGGCGCGTCGTGCTCGCCCGGGCCTACGCGGCCATGCACCAGTGGCGCGAGGCCCAGGCCGAGTTGCTGCGCGTCGTGAAGGTGGATCGCAGCAACCGGGTCGGGTTCGCCCTGCTCGGCGAGGTGCTGCTCCGGCGCAACGACTTCGAGCGCGCCGTGCCGGTGCTCCAGCACGCGCAGAACCTCGACCCGACGAGCCCCCAGATCCTGACCATGCTGCGCCGCGCGCGTGCGGGTCAGCCGCTCGATGCGCCGCCGCCGATCCCGCAGCCGCTGCCGCCGCGCGGGGAGACCGGCGTCGGGTACCCGGCGCCCGCGGCGGTGCGGCTCCCGCCGGTCGCGCCTCGTCCGCAGGCCCCGTCCGCCGCACCGCCCCCGATGGCACCGTCCCCGACGGCGCCGCCGATGCCGCCGGCGCCGCACTCGCCTGGCCCGGCGGGCCTCGTGCCCACCGCGCTCCCGCAGATGCCCACGATGGCCGTGCGCCCGGTGATGGAGGCCCCCTCGCGCGCCGAGCAGGCGTCGGGCTTTGCCGGACCGCCCCCGCCGAGCTTGCGGAGCCCCAAGGCGACCGCCCCGCCGCCGCTCAGCATGGAGGGCATCCGCCCGCGCATCGTCGCCGTCGCCAAGCCCACGAACGCGGCCGCGGCGTCGCTGCGTCAGTCCGCTGCCGTCGGGGAGAGCTACCTCAACGACCTGCTGACGGGCGGCCTGCTCGATGTCGCGGGCGTCCGCGTCCCCGACCACGAGTTCGACCTGCGCCCCGACCGCCGGTGGGGCCGCTCGACGCGGCGCGCGTTCGCGTTCCTCTTCATCGTGCTCGTGTTCGGGGTGGGCGGCGGCGGCACCTACTACTGGTGGAGCAAGAAGCAGGCGGCCGCGGCCGTGGTGGCCTCGCAGGAGCGCGTCGACAAGCTGCTCAAGCTCGGCGCCCCGCACGAGTTCACCGACGCGCTCGCGGACCTCTCGAAGTCGCTCGACAAGGACTCGAAGAACCCGGTCACGCTCGCGTACGTCGCGCAGTTCGTCGGCCTCGACGCGCTGCTGTATGGACGCGATCCGCAACAGGGCCGGATGGCGCTGCAGAAGCTCGGCTCGCAGATCCCGCCCGGTGCGGTCGGCTACCGGCAGGTCGTGATCGCCAAGGCCGCGCTCGAGCTGCACGACCTGTTCGCGACCGGACAACCCGCCGGCGCGGCGCTCGACAGTGTCGGCACGCTCCTCGACGAGTACCTGGCGAAGTCCGAGGGCGACAAGTGGGTGCGGTGGCTCAAGGGCCGCGTGCTGCTCGCGAAGGGTGACCGCAAGGGCGCGCGCGCGCTGTTCGTGACGGCGGGCGAGGGCACCGACGGCGTGGCCCCGGCGCGGGTCGATCAGGCCGACCTGCTCGTCGATGACGGCAAGCTCGACGAGGCGCTCGCCGTCTACAAGCTCGTCACCGATCAGGACAAGGACTACCAGCTCGCCATCGCAGGGCGCACGCTCGGCCGCGCCGAGGCGGGGGTCGACGTCGAGGACACGATCGGCGAGCTCAACGACAAGTTCAACGAGAGCACGATCACCCCGCGCGTCGCCGCCTACCGCAACCTCGCGCTCGCGATGGCGAACATCGCGATCGAGGACTACCCGAAGGCCAAGGCGGCGCTCGCCAAGGCGACGGCAGGCGCGGGCTCGTACCCGCGCGAGCCCAGGTTCTGGTCGCGCGTCGCGTGGATCCACTACACGGAAGGCGATCTGAAGGCGACGGCCGAGGCCCTCGCCAAGACGGTCACGTTCGGCGGCAAGCGCGAAGATCCGACCGTGCAGCTCGTGTACGCGGCGTCGGCGCTCGCGACCGGCTTGCCCGAGCAGGCGCTCACCGCGGCGACGAAGATCGATGGCGTGCGGCCGCGCGTGCTGCGCACGTGGGCGCTGATCGAGCTCGGCAAGTTCGCGGACGCGCAGCAGGAGATCGAGGCCGTGATCGCGATCGCGTCCGGCAACGTCGAGGCAAAGCTCCTGCGCGAGCAGGCGCGCGCGCTGGGCACCGAGAAGGAGCGCACCGAGGCCACCGAGGAGCTCGAGCGACTCGCCCGCCGCGCCAACAGCAAGCTCGGGCGCCACATCCTCGGCGTCACGCTCCTCGCGCTCGGTGACCCCGCGGGCGCGAAGACGCAGCTCGACCAGGCGATGGGCGAGATCTCGGTCGAGTCGCCGAACCCGGTCGCCTACCGCACCCTCACGGCGCTCGCGCAGCTCGCGCTGCAGGCGGGCGACCTGCCCACCGCGGGGGCGGAGCTCGACAAGGCGCTCGACCTGAACCCCGCATACTTCCCGACGCTCGCGCTCCAGGCGCAGATCGTCCTGCGCGACAAGCGGCCCGACCGCGCGCTCCAGCTGCTCGAGCCGATCCTCGGCGAGCCGAGCGCGGTGACCACGTCCGTGAAGCTGACGTTTGCCGAGGTGCTGGTCACGCGCACCGGGTCGACCGCGCAGGACAAGGACCGCGCCAAGCAGCTCGTCACCGAGCTCGTGGGCAAGGCGCCCGATGCGGAGCTCGCGCGGATCGCCGCGTTGATCTCGCCGACCCTCCCCGCCGAGCTCCAGCTGCCTGATCCGAATGCGCCGGTCGGGCCGAATGGCGCCCCGATTCCGCCGACGAAGCCGGCGAAGCCCGGAAAGCCGGCGAAGCCGGCGAAGCCGAAGCGTCACCACCGGTAGCAAGCGCGGCGGCAGGGGCCGAGCCGTCGGAGACCAGGCTCGCTGGCCTACCGGCGGCGGCCGTGGCGCGCGGTCGCAGTCGCGGTCACGGCCTCGGTCGAGGCGTCGTCGATGATGCCCTCGAGTGAGCCCTCGCCGGCGCGCAGCAGCGTGATCTCCTCGCCGTCCACCGCGAGCACGGTCGACGGCGAGGCCTGCGTCTGCTCGCTGTCGATCACGACGTCGATCGCGCTGCCGAACGCCTCGAGGATCTCGTCGGCATCCCGGCAGGGCTCGCCGGTATCCGGAGCGATCGCGCTCGACGTCAGCAGCGGGCGTCCGAGCGCCTTGGCCAGGGCCTGCGCGATCGGGTGTGACGTCACGCGGATCCCGACGGTGCGCCGCTTGTTGTCCGTGAGGGTGCGCGGCACCTCGCGCGTCGCAGGGACGACGAGCGTGTACGGGCCCGGAAAGATCCGCTGCGCGAGCCGGAACGCGGTCTGCGAGAAGATGCCGTACTCGGCGGCCGTCGACAGGTCGGGACAGATGAGCGCGAGGCGCTGGCCCTTGCCCATGTGCTTGGCGCGATAGATCCGCTCGATCGCGTCCCGCGACTCGATCGCGCAGCCGAGCGCGTAGATCGAATCGGTCGGGTATGCGGCGACGCCGCCGCGGTTCAGGACCTCGACCGCCTCCGCGATCTTGCGAGGGGCCGGGTCGCCCCAGCGATCGATCACGAGACGTAGCGGCTGCGACGGCATGGCCAGCTAGCCCTTGAAGCCCTTGCCGATGATGTACTGCTCGATCGAGATCTGGCGGCTCGAGGCTGGCTTCATCGACTTCGCCATCGTGAAGCGCGCCCGCACGGCCTCGATCAGGCGCTTGAAGTCCGCGCCCTGGAACACCTTCGCGGCGAAGTGGCCGCCGGGGGCGAGCACCTGCGTCGCGATCTCGAGCGCACGCTCGAACAGCGCCTCGCTGCGCGCCTGATCGAGCTGGCGCACGCCCGTCGTGTCGGGTGCCATGTCCGAGAGCACCACGTCGAACGCCGTCACGTCGCCCTTGAGCTTGGCGATATCGATTGTCATCACGTCGCCCAGCTCGATGCGGCAGCTCGGCATCGATGCCTTCAGCGGCGTGCGGTCGAGCCCGACGAGGATCCCGCCGGGTCCGACCTCGCCGCGCACGAACTGCAGCCACGAGCCCGGGGCGCACCCGAGATCGAGCACCCGCTGGTTCGGCGCGAACAGCTGGTACTTCTCGTCGATCTCGCCGAGCTTGTAGACCGCACGCGCGAGGAACCCTTCCTGCTTCGCCTTGCGGTGGAAGCGGTCGTGGCGGGTGCCTCGGTCTTCGAGTTTCGGCATTCGATCGCTCCGAAATGCAAAACGCCCGACGCGAGCTGCGTCGGGCGTGTTGCGTCGTGCGTGGTCGTCGCGCGGCGGGGAAGACCCCTTAGCCGCGACCCGCAGCGGCCTTCTTGGAGGCCTTGAGCGGGTTCTTCGAGCGCACTTCTTCCTTGCCCTCGCCCTTGCGCTTGTACTGACCGCGCGTCGCGGCGACGGTCACGATGACGTACTCGTTCGCCGCACCGGGAACCGAGCCGCGGACGAGGATGCAGTTCTGCTCCGCGAGGATGCGGAACAATTGAAGATTTTGGATCGTGACCTTCTCGTTGCCCATCTGGCCAGCCATGCGCTTGCCCTTGTGGACACGCTGCGGGGTCAGCCGGCACCCGATCGAGCCGCCGTGGCGGAAGTACTCGTGGGTACCGTGGGCGCGGGTCATGCCCTTCATGTGGTGCTTCTTGATGACACCCTGGTAGCCCTTGCCCTTGCTCCAGCCCTCGACGTCGAGGGGCGTGCCATCGGCAAACACGTCGCTGGCGCCGATCGCCTGGCCGACGGTGTACTTGGCGACCTCGTCCTTCGGAAGGCGAAGCTCGCGGACGAAGCGCTGCGGCTTCGTGTCCGTGGCCTTCAAGGCGCCGAGCTGGGCCTTGTTCGCGAGGCGCGTCGGCTTCTCGTCGAAGCCAAGCACGAGCGCGGAGTAGCCATCACGCTCTTCGGTGCGCGTCCCGATGACGAAATTCGGACCGGTCTGGATCACCGTCACGGACACGGCCTCGCCGTCGTCCGCAAACACGTGCGTCATCCCGATCTTCTTGCCCAACAGGCCAATCTTCTGCGTCATGGCAAACAGCTCCGCTTTCCAAACGTAAGGGGCGGCATCTATACCCGCGTGATTTCAGGCCGTCAAGCTGGACGTGCCGTCCAGAGGCAGCCTAGGGGGAACCCACGGGCAATTTGAAGATCCGGGCCGCATTTTCGGCCGTGATCGCGGCCAAGTCCTCGGAACTCATGCCCGCGCAGCGCGCGACCACCTCGGCGGTGTGGACCACGAACGCCGGCTCGTTGCGCTGACCGCGCTTCGGGATCGGCGAGAGGTAGGGGCAATCGGTCTCGATCAGGAGCCGATCGCGGGGCACCAGGGGCACCGCGTCGCGCAGCGGCTGGGCCGTCTTGTAGGTGACGATGCCCGAGAACGACACGTAGCAGCCAAGCGTCGCGTACGCCCGCGCGTCGTCCGGCGTGCCCGTGAAGCAGTGGATCACGACGCCCAGCTCGGTCGCGCGCTGCTCGACGAGGATCGCGCGGGCGTCCTCGTGGGCGTCCCGGATGTGGCAGACGACCGGCTTGCCGACCCGGCGGGCCAGGTCGATGAACCGGACGAACGCGGCCTGCTGCTCGGCCCGCGGCGAGTGGTCGTAATAGTAGTCGAGCCCGGTCTCGCCGATCGCGACCACCTTGGGGCGCGCCGCTCGCGCGATCAGATCCTCGACGCTCGGTTCCTGCACCTCCTCGCTGTCGGGGTGCACACCCACGCTGCACCAGAAGTTCTCATATGTGGTGGCGAGTGCATGGACCTCGTCGAATTCTTCGAGGGTGGTGCAGATGCAGAGCGCGCGGTCGACCCCGGCCGCTGCCATGTCGCGCCGGATGTCCGGCAGGCGCGCCTTCAGCTCGGGAAAGCTCAGGTGGCAGTGCGAATCGACGTACATCGGATGCGGCCCGTGCCGCGGGCCCGGATCAGATCGTCTGCGTCGGCTTGGCCGAGGAGAGCGAGGTGCCGAGGACCTCTTCGATCTTCTGCTTTAGCGCGCGGCTCTTCTCGTCGGCGGGAAAGCGCACGCCGACCCCCTGCGTTCGGCCGCCCGACGCATTGGCTGGCGTGATCCACCCGACCTTGCCCGCGACCGGATAACGCTGCGGATCATCGGGCAGGGAGAGCAGCAGATAGATGTCTTCGCCGAGCTTGTATTCGCGCGTCGTCGGAACGAAGAGGCCGCCTTCGGAAAAGAGCGGCATGTAGGCCGCGTAGAGCGCGCCCTTTTCTCGAAACACCAGCTGGATCACGCTGGGCCGCGGCGCCGGGGCAGCGGCTGGGGCGGGCGGGCGCGACGGGGCTTCGCTCATGCGCGCAAGTGTAGCGACTCGCGCGGGGCGCGCGGACTTGCGCCGAGGCCCTCGCGCGCAGCCGAGACGAGCGATTCGACGAGGAGGCCGGCACTCCACGGGTGCTCGGCATGGCGGGCGAGCCGCTGCAGCTCGCGGCTCCAGGCGGTGAGCGTCGCGATGCCGGCGCCGGCGCGCACGGAGCCCACGGGAAAGTAGCGCGGCGGCGCACCGGCCGCGACGCAGAGCGCGTCATGGCAGAGCTTCTGCAAGGTCTCGATCAGACGCGGCACGGGCCAATCGAGGAAGGCCGTCGCATCGCCCCGTTCGAGCGCCTCCGGTACCCGCTGCCAGAGCTTCGCATCGATGCCCTCCTCGGCCCATTGCAGTGTCTGCATCGGACGGCCGCCGCATGCATCGAGCAACACGGAGGCCTGCGCCACGCCGCGGGCAGTGAGCCAGTCGAGCGCGACCTGTCGGGCCGGAAGCGTGAGCGGCAGGGCCTGGCAACGGCTGCGGATCGTCGGCAGCAGCGCGTCGGGAGCACCCGAGGACAGGAGGAAGCGGGCGTCGCCCGGCGGCTCTTCGAGCGTCTTCAGCAGCGTGTTCGCGGCGATCCGGTTCATGCGCTCGGCCGGGTGCAACAGGACCACCTTGCCGCGGCCCCGCGCCGATGTCGTCTGCGCGAAATTGACGGCGAGGCGCAGGGCCTCGACCTTGATTTCCTTGCTCGGCTTGGCTTTGCCCGCCTTCTCCGAGCTGCCCTCCTCCGCCTCGGCTCCGGCCCAGCCGAGCGCCTCCCGCAGGGCCTCGGGGACGAGCACGAGCAGGTCAGGGTGCGAGTGCGCCTGGACGAGGCGACAGCTGCGGCAGGCCCCGCACGGCTTCTTGCGCGCCTCCCCTGCCCCGAGGGTTGACTCGCACAACCAGGCCTGCGCCAGCGTCAGCCCGAGCTCGAACTGGCCGACACCTTCCGGACCGTGAACGAGCAACGCGT
>JAYSYE010000493.1:0-3683 GCA_043716635.1 Deltaproteobacteria bacterium
AGGCGCACCTCGACTACCAGGCGATCGTCCGCAAGACCGTCCGCGAGATCGGGTTCGTCGGCTCGGAGACCGGCTTCGACGCCGACACGTGCGCCGTGATGGTGTCCGTGGCGCACCAGTCGCCGGATATCGCGCAGGGCGTGGACCGCGGCGACTTCGCGAAGCAGGGCGCCGGCGATCAAGGCCTCATGTTCGGCTACGCCTGCGACGAGACGAAGGAGCTGATGCCGCTCCCGATCCAGCTCGCGCACCAGCTGGCGTTCAAGCTCGCCGAGGTTCGCAAGAAGAAGACGAAGGGCGTCGACTGGCTGCGCCCCGACGGCAAGACCCAGGTCTCCGTCCGCTACGAGGACGGCGAGGTCACGGGCATCGAGGCGATCGTCGTCTCGACGCAGCACTCCGAGGGCGTGAAGAACAAGCAGATCGAAGAGGCGATCCGCGAGCTCGTCATCAAGCCGGTGCTGCCCGCGAAGCTCGTCACGAACAAGACGAAGTTCCACATCAACCCGACCGGTCGCTTCGTGATCGGTGGACCGTACGGCGATGCCGGCGTCACGGGTCGCAAGATCATCGTCGACACGTATGGCGGCTACGCGCGCCACGGTGGCGGCGCGTTCTCGGGCAAGGATCCGAGCAAGGTCGATCGCTCGGCCGCGTACTACGCGCGCTACATCGCGAAGCATGTCGTGGCCGCGGGCCTCGCGCGCCGCTGCGAGGTGCAGTTCGCCTACGCGATCGGCGTCGCCGAGCCCGTCTCGATGCTCGTCGATACGTTCGGTACGGGCACCGTGTCCGACGACAAGCTGACGAAGGCCGTGCTGGCGACGTTCGACGCGCGCCCCGGCATGCTGATCCAGGAGCTCGACCTGCGCCGCCCGATCTTCCGCCAGACGGCGGCGTACGGGCACTTTGGTCGCGAGCTGCCGATGTTCACGTGGGAGAAGACCCCGCGCATCGCCGAGCTCCTCGAGCACGTCAAGGCGGGGACGAGCGTCGCGGTGAACGGCAAGAAGCCGGCGTCCACGACGGCGGCGGCGAAGAAGTCTACCGTCGTCGCGCGCGCCTGAGTCGAGCGTGTAGCGGCGCCTAGTGGTGCGATCGGACCGCGAGGTCGGCGTCGAGCACGCTGGAGTCCGACGAGGTCTCCGCGCGGATGCCGAAGTACACGTGCGGGCCGCGCGGATCGGCCGGCAGCGTCAGCTTCAGGTCGAACGGCGCCGGGCCGTCGACCCGCTCGATCGTGTACGGGCTCGTGACCGTGTCGTGGGTCTCGTGGAGCACGAAGCGGATCTGGTCCGCCGTCGACTCGAACGAGAACAGCTCGAACACGCCCTTGAACAGGGTGCGGTCCTGGAACACGCCGCCGCCCATGCTCGGCACGAAGCGGTAGACGTGGAGCTGCTCGCGCTCGGTCTCCGGCATCTTGTCGAGCCAGTTGCGGTTGATGAGCAGCTGGCGGGCCTCGTCGCCCGTGACGCGCTGGCCGTGCGGCGAGGAGGACCGAGACGAGCACGCGCCAAGGACGAGCAGCGCGGTCACGGGGACGTAGCCGAGGATGTTCATGCGGAGCATGCCCGTAGCGTAGGCGATCTGGGCCGGAAGGGAACGGGCCGACCCAGCTCGGCCGCAAGCGGGCCTAGGCGGCGAGGATGCGCAGCGCGCCTTCAGCGCCGCGGACGAGCTGGCGCGCACGTGCTTCAGCCGTGCCGCCCACGGCACAGACGAGCAGCTCCGTGTCCTCGACGCGCAGCTTCTGCATCGTGACGTCCCAGTGCTGGCCGCTGCCGAGCAACGTGCCATCGAACGCATCGATCCGGCGGCCCGCGATCACCATGCGGGCCGCGACCTCGTCGCACGCGTACGCATCGCCCGAGCTCGCGATCGGAAGCCCGTCGCCATCGGCGACCACCATCGCGTCGACGTGGCCGGCTGCGCAGCACGCGTCGAGCTGGTAGCGGAGCGCCTGGGTGACGGCGTGGGCGCGACGGTGACGGCGATCGGGGGTGCGCATGGGAAAATGTTCCCGCGCGGCGCGCACACCGGGCAACTAATCGGTGTGCCCGGGGCGTGGCCAGCGCACGTCGACGACACTTCACCCGGGCACGTCGGCGCAGTCGACAGGGTACCATGTCGACTTCCCAACGCACCGAAATCTATGAACCTCTTGCAAGACCAGACCTGGTCTGGTCTACTTTCGAGGTGATCCTGAAGAACATCTCCGAAGCCAAGGCTGAGCTGTCGGCGCTGATCGATGCGGTGGCCAAGGGCGAGCAGGTCATCATCGGCAAGGCAGGCGTGCCAGTCGCCAAGCTCATCCCGTACCGGGGCGCCGCGTCGCCTCGGATCGCCGGCTCGATGCGCGGTCAGATCGTGATCTCGGACGACTTCGACGAGCTACCCGACGACATCGCGGCCGCGTTCGGCGTCGTGCCGTGAGGTTGCTCCTCGACACGCAAGTTCTGCTGTGGTGGCTGACGGACGATGCCCGTCTCGGGCTGCCAGCGCGCGTGCTCATCCGTGAACCCGAGAACCTCGTCTTCGTCAGCGCCGCGACGATCTGGGAGATCCGGATCAAGCAGGGGATCGGCAAGCTCGAGCTCGGGGCCCAGTTCGAAGAACAGCTCGCGCGCGAGCCCTTCGAGCACCTGTCTGTCACGCATGCCCACGCTCATGCGCTTGCCGGACTCCCGCCCCACCACCGCGATCCGTTCGACCGGATCTTGATCGCGCAGGCGCTGACCGAGGATCTGACTCTGTTGACCCATGACGACGCGGTTCGCCGCTATGCGGTGAAGTCCATCGCCGCGTAGCTGACGGACCCACAGGGTGCCGTCGACTCGCGACCCTGATCCCCCCGCGCCGAGGTCCTAAGACCCGGGTTCACGGGTCTTGTCCTCCGCCCACGCGTGGCGTTCCCGCGTCGTTCCCTCGATCATCCGCCTGCCATCGCACGCCGGACACCCTCAGGCATTCCCGAGTAGAACGCCTGTCTGGATCCGAGGAGGCGCGGGTCATGACGGCGGCCCCACAAGGGCCGTTGGGCGGCGAGTTCGACGGGGTCCGGGCGCTCGGCGCGCAAGCGTGGCCCGGGCGCAATCGCTTCCTGATCTCGGCGGGGCGGCCGGTGAGCTCCGTGAGGATCGGCGGGGGGCCGTGCAAGGGGTCGAAGGGCGGCTGCGGTGGCGGATCGTGCGAACACGATCAAAAGCGAGCTAGCGGCCGACCGAGGTGAAGGTGCAGCTCCACGGCCCGGCCTCGCTGCGCTTGGTCTGCTCGTCGACGCAGGTGACCGTGTTGGCCCGGATCAGCTTCTCGCCCATACGATACGGCTCTGGGATTCCAGCGTCCTGCATGCCCTGCTTGAGCACGGCCGCAGCGGCCGCTGTGAGCTTCGTCCCGTTCAGCTCGCAATCGGTGGTGCCCAGGCCATCGCCATCGTCGACGTAGCCGCCGTCGGGATCCAGCGTGTATCGGCATGACAGCGTCTTCGCCGTGTAGGTCCACGTTCTTTTCGCGGTCGTCGGTTTCACGCCAGCGAGCTTCAGGCCGCGGATCAGTGCCTTCGCCTTCGCACCCGCGATCTTCATCGGCCCGGCGTTCGCCTTGGGGTCGGCTTCGGGTTCTGCGCGAGCCAGCGGAGACATGGCAAGCAAGCACAGAGTCAGTGACAGCGCGCTGGCTCG
>JAYSYE010000494.1:0-32412 GCA_043716635.1 Deltaproteobacteria bacterium
CCTTGCCCCATATCGTCTTCATCGCCCCGCACTTCCTCGAGAACACGAACCGCTACGTCCGTGCGTTCGCGCACCTGGGCGTGACGCTGAGTGTGATCAGCCACGATCCCGAGACGTCGATCCCGGCGGGCTTGCGCCAGCGCATTGCCGGCCACTATCGCGTCGCGGATTGCCAGGACGTCGAGCAGCTGACCCACGCGGTGCGAACGCTGGCGCGCGCGATCGGTCCCGTCGACCGGCTCGCCGGCATGCTCGAGCAGCTCCAGACGCCGATGGCGGCGGTGCGCGAGGCGCTCGACCTCGACGGGATCCGCCCTGCGGTCGCGCGGAACTTCCGCGACAAGGACCGGATGAAGGAGGTGCTGCGCGCGCATGGCGTGCCGGTCGCGCGGAGCGTGCTCGCGACGAGCCTCGACGACATCCGCGCGTTTGTCGGGGAGGTGGGGTACCCGATCATCGTGAAGCCGCAGGCCGGCCTGGGAGCGAAGGCCACGTCCCGCGTGGAGTCCGCCGACCAGCTCGCCGCACTCCAGGCCCCGACGCCGGGCGCACCGCTCCAGGTCGAGGAGTTCGTGCGTGCGCGCGAGCACACGTGCGAGACCGTGACGATCCGCGGCACGCCGGTGTGGCACTCCGGGACGCGCTACTTCCCGTCTCCGCTCGAGGTGCTCGAGATGCCCTGGGTGCAGTACTGCGTGCTGCTCCCGGCCGAGGCCGACGATCCGACCTGGACCGACTTCCACCCGACCAACGCCGCCGCGCTCGCCGCGCTGTTCGGCCCGTCCGGAACGACGAGCAGCGCCGGCACCGCGCTGTCCCACATGGAGTGGTTTTACCGCGAGGACGACACCAGCCTCGTGAACGAGGTCGGCGTGCGGCCGCCCGGCGTCCACATCATGCCGCTCATGAGCATCACGCACGACACGGACATGGTCGCGGACTGGGCGCGCCTGATCGCGTTCGACCAGTGGACGCCCAAGCCCCGCGTGCGCGGTGCCGGCGCCGCGTTCTTCCGCGGTCAGGGCTCGGGCTCGCGCGTGGTGTCCGTGACCGGCATCGATCGCGCGGTCGAGCGCATCGGTGACGCGCTGGTCGAGGCGCGCATGCCCAAGGTCGGCCAGGCCCGCGCAGAGAACTACGAGGGGGAAGGCTGGGCGATCGTCCGCCACGCCACCACCGAGGGCGTCAAGGACGCGCTCCGCACGCTCGTCGAGACGATCCAGGTCCGCTACGGCTGAGGAGCGACGGGCCCGCGGTGCCCGCGCCCGGCCGCGCGTTACTGGATGACGGACGTGAGGTTGAGACCGCCGGGGTACCAGTAGCTCGTGTACTGGCCATAGCCGTACACCGTGATGCCGAACGGCATCGTGCCCGCGATCGCGTGGTTGCCGTCGTTCGCGGGCCCCGCACCGAGCGACTGCACGCGGCCGAGCTGGTAGCCCGTGGCCCCGATCGGGGTCAGGGGCACCGCCACGCCGTCGAGCGTGACCGCCGCGCCAGCCGGAGCCGTGACGTCGACGTAGTTCGCCTCGTAGCTCGTCGGTGCGTGGAACAGGTAGCTCGTGCGGAACTGCTCGATCGGCACGGCGAGCGCCATGGCCGGGTCACCGGTGTCACCGCCCGCGCCCTGACCCTCCATGTACTGGGCGACCAGGACCTTCGCACTCGCGGTGATCTTGAAGCTCGCGGCCGTGCTCGGCACCTCGACGAAGTCACCCGCATTCGCGATCGCCATCGGCGCGCCGGGGATCGGCGGCTCGTACGCCAGCGTCGTGCCCGGCTGCGTGGCGATGATGCGGACCACCTCGACCTTGCCCCCGGGGATCGACGGCACCGCGGGAGCGTTCACGATGTAGTTCGAGCTCAACGTGTCGACGCCGAACATCGACTCCTCGATGTGATCGCACGCAGCCACATCGCTCGGGACGTTCGCACAGTAGTGCCCGCCGATCACCTGCACCGGCATCGTCGAATCGACCGACGTGCCCGTGAAGTCGCCGTCGCTCGTGAGCTCGATCACGTCACCCGCGTTCATCATGATCGTCGCCGGCGTGCCTGGCGTGAGCGCGGGCACGACCCCCGACGCCGCCGTGATGGCCTTCGAGTTGATCGTCACCATCGTGCCGTCGCGCATGGCGGTGACGGCCATCTCGCTCGGGTTGTAGCCGGGTGCCGCCTGCCAGGACGCGGTGAAGTAGCTGGAGCGCCAGACGTTCACGGGCAGCAGCAGCGACGCGTCGTTGCTGTACGAGAAGTTGCCGGCCGCGAGCGCGTACTGGAGCGAGTTGAACTGATAGAGCGTGATCGGGTTGTTCGAGCGCAGGTGATACGCGCCGTTCGCGACGAGCCCCGGCTCGGTCGGCTCGACGTCGTTGCAGCCCGCGGAGAGCGGCGTGTCCGCGGAGTCGCACATCTTCAACGCCAGCTGCCAGGGCAATGCCTGGACGAGCAGGCTGTTCGGCTGGACCATCACGGTCATGGGCGTGGTCAGCGCGCCGCCTTCGATGGTCACGGTCGCGATGCTCGCGCTCGTGTTGGAGATCGCGACCGCGAATGCGAAGTCGGTGCCGACGATGTTGCCGGTGACGGTCGGGTAGTACTCGCAGCCGATGTAGCTCTGCCCGAGAGTCTTGATGGTGCACGGCCCCGTGCAGCCGCCGACGGTCGGGTCGCAGGTGGAGCCCTGCGTGGGATCGCAGGTCTCGTCCGCGAAGCCGGTGCCCTGCTCGTTGCACGCGTGCGCGACGTTGCCGTCGCAGGTCGCCGTGTTCGGCACGCACGCCACGCATCCGAGCTCCGGGCTGCACGCGGACGGGCACACCTGGTCCGGCTGGAACGTGCCGTCGGCACCACACCGCGACAGCGCGTTGCCATCGCAGGACAGCTGCCCTGGCTCGCAGGTGCCGCTATCGCGAGCCGATGGTCCACACGCACTGATGAAGCACGCGATGGTGCCTGCAATAGCTGCCCTCATCCGGCGAATCTACGCGCGTCGAGGCGGGAGCGGGCGCTCTATCGCGACGAGAATCCGCAGGTCGCGTTTCGTGCGCCCGGTCGAACCGTGGTCTGCTTCGCGCATGTCGAAGCTGACGGGCTCACCGGCGTGGACGCAACTGGTCCAGCACAAGGCGACGATCGAGGCCACGACGATGCGAGCGCTGTTCGCCCAGGATCCGGGTCGCGCGACCCGCATGAGCCGCGAGGCCTGCGGCCTCTACGTCGATTACTCCAAGCACCGCAGCACCGACGAGACGCTGATGCTGCTCCTCGCGCTCGCGCGGCAACAGGGCGTCGAGACGTGGCGCGATCGGATGTTCGCAGGCGACAAGATCAACGGCACCGAGGGCCGCGCGGTGCTGCACACGGCGCTGCGCAACCGGGGCGGCACGCCCGTGCGGGTCGATGGCGAGGACGTGATGCCGCTCGTGATGGGCGTGCTCGCGAAGATGCGCGCGTTCACGGACCGGCTGCGGAGCGGCGCGTGGAAGGGTCACACCGGCAAGGCGATCACGGACATCGTGAACATCGGGATCGGCGGCTCGGATCTCGGCCCCGTGATGGTGACCGAGGCCCTCCGTCCGTACTGGGCGGCCCACCTCGACGTGCACTTCGTCTCGAACGTCGATGGCACGCACGTGGCGGAGACGCTGAAGCGGCTCGATCCCGAAACCACGCTGTTCATCGTCGCGAGCAAGACGTTCACGACGCAGGAGACGCTCACCAATGCGACGTCCGCTCGCACCTGGTTGCTCGACCGGCTGCAGGCGGGCCCCGAGGCCGTCGCGAAGCACTTCGTCGCGCTGTCGACGAACGCGAAGCAGGTCGCGGCCTTCGGCATCGACACCGCCAACATGTTCGAGTTCTGGGACTGGGTCGGCGGTCGCTACTCGCTGTGGAGCGCCATCGGGCTCTCGATCGCCTGCGTGATCGGGATGGATCACTTCGAGGAGCTGCTCGCCGGCGCCCACGAGATGGACGAGCACTTTCGCACCGCGCCGCTCGAGGAGAACCTGCCCGTGCTGCTCGGGATGCTCGGCGTCTGGTACGCAAACTTCTTCGGCGCCGAGACCCACGCGATCCTGCCGTACGACCAGTACCTCCATCGCTTCGCCGCGTACTTCCAGCAGGGCGACATGGAGTCGAACGGCAAGAGCGTGGACCGCGAGGGCCAGCGCATCACCGACTACACGACGGGGCCCGTCATCTGGGGCGAGCCGGGCACGAACGGCCAGCACGCGTTCTATCAGCTCATCCACCAGGGCACGCGGCTCATCCCCGCAGACTTCATCGCGCCGGTGCGCTCCCACAATCCGCTCGGCGAGCACCATCCGATCCTGCTCGCGAACTTCTTCGCGCAGACCGAGGCGCTGATGATGGGCAAGACCCCCGACGAGGCGCGCGCCGAGCTGGTGGCGGCCAAGCTGCCCGCGGATCAGGTCGAGCGCCTCGTGCCGCACAAGACGTTCCTCGGCAACCGTCCCACGACATCCATCCTGATCGACGAGATCACGCCGCGCCGGCTCGGCTCGCTGCTCGCCATGTACGAGCACAAGATCTTCACGCAGGGCATCGTGTGGAACATCTACAGCTTCGACCAGTGGGGCGTCGAGCTCGGCAAGCAGCTCGCATCGAGGATCCTCCCCGAGCTCGCCGGCGCCGCGCCCGTCACGTCGCACGACAGCTCGACGAACGCGCTGATCTCCCGCTACAAGCGCATGCGGGGGTAGCTCGGCTACGGCGTGCCCGACCCGCCGCCGAACACTCCGCCCATCATGCCCGCGAGCGCGCCGAGCTGGTCCGCCGTCGCCTCGACCACGAGCGTGGCGTCGGAGTCCTCCACCGCCACGTCGAGCCGCGAGACCATCGAGCGCACGCTGGCCGCGTACGTCTGGAGCATCGTTGTGACGGTCGCCGCGTCGGCCGGAGACGCCATGCGTGCACGCACCTTGATCGCGAGCCCCGCCGCCAGCGTGACGGCACCGACCACCCCGCTCGGCCGCGGCGCCACCGAAGCGAGCGCATCGAACGCGTGCGCCCGACCGTTGACGAGGACCCACGCGGTCGCGCTCGTATCCACACTCGCGAACAGCTCCCCGAAGGCTGCGGAACCGCGCAGCGGCGCGCCCGAAGCCAGCACCGCATCGAGCTGCGCGCGCGCGAGTGAGGTCGAGCTGTACATGACCGCCGTCCGCGCATCGGCGAAGCCGATCAGCCAGTGCTGATCGTCGTCGACCCAGTCGATCACGCCGCGGTCCACGCTCGTCTTCGGCCCCGGATGAGGCCGCGCCGCGCACGCCAGCGTCCGCTCGCGATCGAGCCCGCGCAGCACCACCGCGCCCCCCGCGGTCCCGTTCGTGGTGGTCAGCGCGAACGAGATCCGCGTGATCGTCATGGTCGGGTCGAAGCCGCACGTCTGTTCGAACCGCGTCAGCGCGGAATCGCCCTCCAGGCCCGGCTCGAGATACTTCGCCCAGATCGCCGACGCGCGCAGCCCCTCCGCATCGACGCTGCCGACCACGTCCATGTCGACGGGCAGGTACGCGAGCACGTCCCGGTTCGCGACCCGCGTCTCGAGCGCGGTCGTCGCCGCCGGCTGGTTCTGCACCGCGGCGGGTGCCACGTGCTTCGCCCAGCATCCACTCGCGAGGGCGCACGCCATCACCGCCGCGAGCTGGCCAGATCCCGGATGTCGGCTCTGCATGGTCCCGGCACTGTAACGAGGAATCGCCGGACCGCCTACTCGCTGACGTGGACGGTGACCTCCGCCGAGAGACCCGGGACCATCCGGCCGGGCGGCTTGCCGGTGAACACGATCTTCACGGGCACGCGCTGCACGACCTTCACGAAGTTGCCGGTGGCGTTATCGGGAGGCAGCAGCGAGAAGCGCGCGCCCGTCGCGGGGGCCACGGTGTCCACGGTGCCTTCGAACGTGCCGGCGAGCGCGTCGAGCTCGATCTCCACCTTGTCGCCGGGCTTCATCGACTTGATCTGCGTCTCCTTGAAGTTCGCGACGACGTACGTTTCCGTCGGCACGAGCATCAGCAGCATCTGGCCCATCATGACCTGCTGACCGGGGTGCACGCCCAGCTTGCTGACGGTGCCATCCGCGGGTGCGTACACCGTCGCGTACGTGCGGTTCAGCTTCGCGCGGTCGACGGCTGCCTGTGCCGCCTTCACGCGCGCCGTCGCCAGCGCGTTCGCCGCCTGCGCCGCCGCGACCTGCTGGTCGACGGGGCCGCTCTGGACGACGCGACCGGCCGCCTCCGAGACGCGCGCCTGGGCCATCCCACGCTGTGCGCGCGAGGTGTCGAGCTGCGCCTGGGCCACGTCGAGGCCCGCCTTCGCGACGTCGCGAATCTGCGTGGCGTGCTCGAGATCGCTCTGCGTGATCGCCTGCTGGTCGAACAGCGATTGCTCGCGAGCGAAGTCGCTGTTCGCCTTCGCCACGTCTGCGCGCGCGCGGGCCACGGAAGCCTCGGCGGCCCGGATCGAGTCGGCCGTGCTCTGCACGCTCGCGCTCGCGCCCGACAGTGCCGCCTTGGCCGACGACAGTCCGCCCTTGGACATCGACTCGACGATCGCGACCTGCGCCGCCGCCGCGCTCTCCTGCGCACGGGCCGCCTCGAGCTCGGCCTGCGTGCGCGCGACCTCCACCTCGAGATCGGCGGGGTCGATCTCGAACAGCACGTCGCCGGCCTTCACGGCCTGGTTGTCCTTCACCTTCGCAATCTTCACGGTCCCGCCGACGCGCGCTGACAGCGGCACGACGTCCGCCTCGATCTGCGCGTCGTCGGTGGTCTCCTTGCCCGCCGAGAGCCTGCGGTGGACGACCCACAGGCTCGCCACGACCGCGGCGACGACGAAGAGGATGAGGTAGGCGCGCTTGGCGCGACGACCCCGGGCAGTGGCGGCAGCAGTGGCTTTGGTGGCGGGTTCCATGGCGTTACTCCATTCCCAGTTCGACGTGCGCCGGTGCCGCTTCCCGCTTCACGCGGAGGAAGAACAGCAGCGGGATGACGATGATGAAAGCGATGGTCTGAACGAGAAACGTCTTGTCGAAGCCGATGACCGTGCCCTGCAGCTGGGCGCGACCCGCGATCCCGCGCTGCGCGAGCGCGATCGCCGTGTCCTGCGAGAACCCGCGCGCCATCAGGCCCCGCGCGCTCGCCTGGACGGTCTGCATCACCTCGGGGCGCAGCATCGTGACCGCGCCCTTGAGGCCGGTCGTGGCCTGCGTGCTGAAGTTGGTGAACATGGTCGCGAAGATCGACAGCCCGATCGAGCCGCCCACCTGGCGCACGAAGCTGTTCACGCCCGCCGCGCCCGCCAGCTCCTCGCGCGGGATCGTCGACAGCGCCGCCGTCGTGAGCGGGACGAACAGGAACGCGAACCCCACGCCGGTCACGGCGAGCGGCAGGACGAGATCGCCCTGGCCCGTGCTCAGGTTGATCGACGCCTGCATCCAGCAGCCGAGTGCGGTCAGCACCATGCCGAATCCGACCAGCACGGCCGGCGCGATCTTGTTGTAGAGCCGACCGATGAACGGCGACGCGATCATCATCGCGATCGTGCGCGGCAGCAGCACCATCCCCGACTGGGTGGCGTTGTAGTGCAGGAGCTCCTGCGTGAACACCGGCAGGAGGAACATCGAGCCCATCAGCATCGCGAACACGACGCCGGCGATCACGGTGCCGGAGGCGAACGTGGGATCGCGGAACATGCGCACGTTCACGACGGGCGCTGCCGCCGTCAGCTCGCGGATCACGAAGGCGACGAAGAACACGACCGCGACGAACGTGACGATCGCGATCGTCGG
The DNA here is from genome assembly GCA_043716635.1 of Deltaproteobacteria bacterium. Lineage (GTDB taxonomy): Bacteria > Myxococcota_A > Polyangia > Haliangiales > Haliangiaceae > JABFXX01. The sequence goes on from JAYSYE010000494.1 coordinate 7,817, forward strand.
CGAGTGGAACCAGTCGTCGGTGGAGCCCTCCTCGAGGACGTACTGGAGGGCGCCGATCGCGACCGTCATCAGGACCAGGCCCTGCCAGTCGAAGCTCTTCTTCGCGGCGACGGCGCGCTCGCGCTGGGCGGCGACCATCTCCGGGGTCTCGATGACATTGCGCCAGGTGAGATAGATGCCGAGGATGCCGACGGGCAGGTTCACGAAGAAGATCCACGGCCACGAGTAGTTGTCCGTGATCCAGCCGCCGAGGACGGGGCCGATGGCGGGACCGACCATGATGACCATCGAGAAGATGGCCATCGCCATGCCCTGCTCGTGCGGCGGGAACGTCTGGCGGAGGATCGCCTGCTGCGTGGGCTGCAGCGCGCCGCCACCGATGCCCTGGACGACGCGCCAGATCACCAGCATCTCCAGCGAGCGCGCCGTGCCGCAGAGCACCGAGCCGATGGTGAAGATCACGAGCGACGCGAGGTAGACGCGCTTCTGGCCGAACAGGTTCCCGAGGAAGCCCGTCATGGCCATGATCAGCACCATCGCGATCATGTAGGCCGTCGTGATGAGCGTGATCTCCTGCAGCGACGCCCCGAGCTGGCCGCGAATCTGCGGCATGGCGACGTTCACGATCGAGGTGTCGATCGTGGCCATCAGGGCGCCGAACGCGATGGAGATCGCGACCGTCCACTTCCCGACGACGCGCTGCGCGGGCGTCGCCGGCGTCAGCACCGGCGGCCGCTCGATCACCGGCCGATCGGAGATCGCGGATTCGGCGGTGACCAGCAGGGACCCGTGGTCGGGGGGCCCGGCCGCGCTCATGGGCGACCCCGGACGCCATCGAGGATGATCGACGCGACCAGCTCCGCGTCACCGAGGATCGGGGCATCCTCGCCGAGCCGGCGAACCATCACGGCCTTGAGCGCGCCGACGATGATCGAGGGCAGCAGCGCGCGGTACGTCGGCGAGATCGTGCGCTCCTCGATGCCAGCGTCCACGACGGCCTGCGCCGCCGCGAGCAGATCCTGAGGGGTCGTGGACGGCGTGACCTTCGTGTACTCGCACTCGATGGCGATCTTGACGAAGCGACGGTGGGTCTCGACCGCGGCGCACACGTCGTGGATGAACGCGCGCAGGCGACCATCGAACGGCTGGCCCTCGGCGGTCGCACCCGCCGCACGCAGCAGCGGGCGCAGCGTCGCGCGGCGGTGATCGAACAGCGCGCGGACGAGGTCGTCACGGTCGGTGAAGTAGTTGTAGAGCGTGCCCACGGCCACGCCCGCGCGCTCGGCGATCTGCACGAGTGCGGTCCCCTGAAGCCCGCGGACGGCCATCAGCTCCTCGGCGGCGTCCAGGATCGCCCCGCGCGCTGTCTCGCGCAGCTGCGAGCGCAGTGGCGGACGCGCTTTCGTGCGCGCACCGGTTGAACCTCGATTCACGTGGGTGAATCTACATTCATTCGGGCCGAGCGCAACTGACCGACAACGGATCCAGCGCCCCCCAGGTAGTGGACGGCGACCTGCTCCCGACCGCTCAGACGTCCTCGTAGCTGCGCGCCGGCATGGCGCTCGCACAGCTCCGTCGGATGACTCGCTCGCTCGGTGCCGCCATCCTCGCCACGCTCGCGCTCGCGTGCGGCGGTCCCAACAATCCTGGGGAGATGCCGCCGCTCGCGCCGCAGCCCGACCGCATGCAGCCCATGCCGACCCCGGGGGGCGCAGATGGCAGGGGCGGCGGTGGCGGCGCACCTGTCCCGGGCGCGCCCGATCCACTGGCGCCGGGGCGCGCACCCGACGCGGGTCCCGTGACCCGGCTCGACCCCACCGGTCTCGCGACGCTCCAGCTCGCCGCGCTCGAGATCCCGATGCAGCAGAAGCCGATCACCGCTCGCGACAAGGCGAACCCGGATGGCGGGATCGGAGCGGGCGACGCAGCCGCGCCGCTGCCGGCTCCCACGGACAGCTCGATCCCGACGGACGCGTCGCGCTCCGTGCCGTGACCCCGGTGGTGTGATCGGTCGTCGCGTCCACAGCGGGACCGGCGACGCCGTCCGCCCGGCCCTCAGGCCGCGGCGCGCCGCGCGGTGTGACTGCGTGCAGACTTCCGGTGGCCGGCGGCGCGCTTGGCCGGGGTCCGAGCGGCCGCGTGGGACGCGCGCGCCCGAGGCGCTGCGTGCGCACTCTTGCCGTCATTCGCACCGCGCTTCGCAGAGCCACCGCCGAGCGATGCCTTCAGCGCGGCCATCAGATCCACCGGCTCGGATTGGTCCTGCTCCGGTGCCTCCGGAACCGTGATCGCCCCCGTCTTCGCCTTCTGCGCGATCAGCTTGCGCACGCGAACCTTGACCTCGTCCTTGTACTGCGACGGGTCGAACGTCGTGTGCGTGAGCCCCTCGATCACCCTGGCGGCGAGCCCGAGCTCCGCCGGCTGCGCCTTCGGCAGCTTGCCGCGTGGGACCTCGCTCCACGGCTTGATCTCGTCGGGATAGCGCAGCTGGTGCATCACCAGGCCGTCCTCGTACGGGCGCACCATCACGATGTACTGCTTGCCGCGCGCCGCGTACGCCGCGATTCCGACGAGCTCGCTGCTCTCGAGCGCATCGCGGAACAGGCGGTACGCGCGGTCACCACCCTTGGCGGGCCCGAGGTAGTAGCTGCGGTCGACGAACAGCGGGTCGACCGCAGTCGCGGGGACGAACTCGGTCATCGCGATCTCGTCGCTGGCGACGGCCTCGAGCGCCTTCAGCTCCTCCTTGGTGAGCTCGACGACGTGATTCTTCGTCAGCTCGAAGCCCTTCACGATGTTCGCGCGCTCGACGGCGCCGTGCTCGGGGCAGGCGTACTGCTGCCGCACACGCTCGCCGCACTCCGCGTGGATCAGGTGGAAGTGGAGCTCCTCCGAGGGTTCGCTCGTGGAGTAGACCTTCACGGGAATCGAGACGAGTCCGAATGCGATCGTCGCGGTGTCGATGGAGCGAGCAGGCATGCGCGAGGTGACTGCGATCGGCGTGCCCACGCGCATGGGTGGATCCCGCCACCGCGATCTCGCTCGCACCTCACGGCCGCGGCACGTGGATCGCAGTAGCAATGGCGGTCATGACGTTTCGCTCCGCGGTCCTTCGCTCCTGCCTCGTGTTCGCGGCAACCGGCGCTGCGTGCTCCGGCCCCAAGGGCAGCACCAGCACCGTCGGCCCGCGTCCCGGCGAGTCGACCGCCCCGCTGCCATCCGACCCGAGCACGCCCAACCCCGATGCGGGGGACGTCCCGCCCGTGCCCACCGAGTCGCCTCTCCCCGGTCCGCCCCAGACGTCCGCCCACCGCGCGCCGACGTCTCGGGTCGCGCAGGGTCCCGTCAGGGGCACCGTGCCGGCGACGCTGCCCGCGACCGCTCGCTAGTACTACAGTGGTCTCGATGAGCGAACCGGCGACCATCGCCGCGCAGCTGCGCGAGCTCGCCCTGTACTACGAGCTCGACGGCGACAAGCACCGCGCGATGGCGTACGACCGCGCCGCGAAGTCCGTCGGCGCCGCGAACGGGCTGCACCGCTTGATCGAGGAGAACCGCCTCGAGGAGCTGCCCGGCGTGGGCCCGTCGATCGCGCGCGTCGTCGCAGAGCTCGCGCGGCGCGGGACCGTGGCCGTGCTCGATCGCCTGCGCGCCGACTGGCCGACCATCGTCATCGAGCTCGCACAGCTCCCGAAGGTGGGGACGCAGAAGGCGCGCAAGCTCTTCGCCGCGCTCGCCCCGGACAGCCTCGACGCCGTCGCCGCGGCGGCCCGTGCCGGCCTCATCAAGGACATCCCCGGCTTCGGCAAGACGAGCGAGCTGAAGATCCTCGCGGCGATCGAGGAGCGCCGAGTGCGCGGCGCCCAGATGTTGCTCGTGGACGCCGAGGACCACGCGAACGCGCTCGCGCAGCACCTGCGCGCCGCACCCGAGGCGCGCCGTGTCGAGCTTGCCGGCCCCGTGCGCCGCGCCTGCGAGATCGTCGATCGGTTCGCGTACGCGGTCGCGACCGATCGCCGCGACGCGATCGTGGACCGCCTCGCGAGCTTCGCGCTCGTGACGTCCGTCGATCGCGACGCGAACCCCATCGTCGGGTACCTGGCCGACGGCATGCGCGCCGAGGTCTACCTCGCGTCGCCCCACCACTTCGGCTGGGCGCACATCCAGGCGACGGGCTCTCCCGCGCACGTCGAACGCCTACGCGCGCTCGCCGCCGAGCGCGATCTCGATCTCGAGACCCACATCGCGCCCGACGAGCATCGCCTCTATCGCGCGCTCGGGCTGCCGTACCTGCCTCCCGAGGTGCGCGATGGCACCGACGAGGTCACGGCCGGTCTCGCCGGTGACGACTTCACGGATCTCGTCACGCTCGACGACGTGACGGCCGCGTTCCACTGCCACACGACGTACAGCGACGGCAAGCACACGATCGCGCAGATGGCACAGGCCGCCGCCGAGCTCGGGTACGGCGCGATCACGATCACCGATCACTCCGCCGCCGCCTCGTACGCGGGTGGGCTGGACCCCGCGCGGCTACGCGAGCAGCACGCCGAGATCGCCGCGCTCGACTCGCCCATCCGCATCCTCCGTGGCACCGAGGCCGACATCCTCGCCGACGGCACCATCGACGTGCCGCCCGAGCTCGTCGGCGACCTCGACGTGATCATCGCGAGCGTGCACCAGCGCTACAAGCAGGACGAGACCGCCACGACCGCGCGGCTGATCGCCGCGATGCGCACGCCCTACTTCAAGATCTGGGGGCACGCACTCGGGCGCCTCGTCATGCGACGCGACCCGATCCCCGTCCGCATCGACGACGTGCTCGATGCGGTGGCCGAGTCACCCGCCGCGATCGAGATCAACGGCGACCCGCACCGCCTCGACCTCGACCCCGTCACCGCGCGCAAGGCGGTCGCCCGCGGCATCAAGTTCGTGCTGTCGAGCGACGCGCACTCGACGCAGGGGCTGTCTTCGGTGCGGTTCGCCGTGGCGATGGCGCGGCGGGCGCGAATCCGGAAGCGCGACGTGCTGAATACGTTACCTCCAGAGGAGCTGGCGGAGGCCATCCGGCCTCGAGTGACGTGAACGCACGAGCCACGTAGGCGCGCGCCATGCATTCTCTGATGGCAATGGCTCGCACCGCGCCCCCGACGCCGTCCACGGCCACCGCGAAGCTGGCGAAGTATCAGTCGATGCGCGATTTCGGCGTCACGGCGGAGCCCAGCGGCGCCTCGACGAAGCCGGCGAAGGCCGCGAAGTCCAGCCGCGTGAAATCGCCCCGCGCATCGGCGAGCGCACCCGCACGCTCTGCGGCTGGGCGCGCGTACGTGATCCAGAAGCACGCGGCCAGCCGGCTCCACTACGACTTCCGGCTCGAGCTGGAGGGCGTGCTGCTCTCGTGGTCCGTCCCCAAGGGGCCGAGCCTCAAGCCCGCCGAGCGCCGGCTCGCCGTACGTACCGAGGACCATCCGCTGGGCTACAAGAGCTTCGAGGGCATCATCCCGAAGGGTCAGTATGGCGGCGGCACGGTCCTCGTGTGGGATCAGGGCTCGTGGGACCCGATCGACGACCCCACGGCGGGCCTCGCGAAGGGCCACCTGCAGTTCGAGCTGCACGGCGAGAAGCTCACCGGCCGCTGGCACCTCGTGAAGACGCGCGGCGACGGCAAGCAGGAGACGTGGATCCTGTTCAAGGGCAAGGATGCGTCGGCGAACGAGGTGCTCGACATCGTCGCGACCCGGCCCGAGAGCGTGATCTCCGGTCGCACGGTCGAGCAGGTCGCGGCGGCGCGGGAGGGAGCGCCTCCTGCAGCCGGGGCCGCCCGGACGCAGGCCGAGCTCGCCGCGCTCGTCGCGAAGCTGCCGCTCGGCTTCCCGGTCACGAGCCTCGACAAGCAGCTGTGGGCCGAGGGCACCACGAAGGGTGAGCTGCTCGCCTACTTCGCGGTGGTCGCAGACTGGATGCTGCCTCACGTCGCGAACCGTCCGCTCACGCTCGTGCGCTGCCCGGAGGGCGCGGCCAAGCCGTGCTTCTTTCAGAAGCACCTCGGCAAGGGATATCCCCCCCCGATCGAGCGGCTACCCATCCGGGAGGCGAGTGGTGATCAAGAGGAGTACATGGTGATCCGGGACATGCCGGGGCTCGTGGCCTGCGCGCAGATGGGCTCGCTCGAGCTCCACACGTGGGGCGCCCGCGCGGACAAGCCGGAGCGTCCCGACCTCATGGTGTTCGACCTCGACCCCGACGTGGGCATGGCGTGGGATCAGATCGCGCTCGCCGCGTTTGCGATGCGCCGCAAGCTGCACGACCTCGGGCTCACGAGCTTCGTGAAGACGACGGGCGGCGAGGGCCTCCACATCGTGGTGCCGGTGAAGCGCACCCTCGAGTGGGATGACTTCAAGCGGTTCTCCCAGCGGGTGTGCGAGCAGATGGAGACCGAGGAGCCGACGCTCTACACGACGACCGTTTCCAAGGCCGCCCGCAAGGGGAAGATCTTTCTCGATTACCTCCGTAACGGACGCGGTGCGACGTTCGTCTCACCGTATTCCCCGAGACGTCGACCGGGAGCGCCTGTCGCGGTTCCGATCACGTGGGAGGAGCTCGCGGCCGGCGTCGATCCGGCGGCATTCACGATCGCGTCCGTACCGCCACGACTCGCCCAGCTTGCCAAGGACCCGTGGGAAGGCATGCTCGAGATCACGCAAAGCATCACGGCCGCAACCTGGAAGGCCGTGGGAGGTAAGTCCTGATGACCACGACCCGCACCAGTGACCGAGATGTGATCGAGCATCGGCTCCTCGAGCTCGCGTACACGACCGACGCGAAGATCACGGCGGCCGCGCTCGCGTACTTCGCGCCGTGCTCGTTCGAGGACGCGGAGTCCGTGCTCGATGCGCTGACGGCGCGCGAGCGGATCCGCATGGACATCGAGGACGACGGCACGATCGTCTACATGATCCCCGATCGCCAGCGCATGCCCGCGCGCCCGGAGTCCGCGCGTCCCGAGCCGGCGCCTCGGGCGCAGCAGGAGCCCGCAGGGTTTGGCGGTTTTGGCGGCTTCGCCGGGTTCGCCGGGTTCGAGCGCGCCGTCCCGCGGTTCGAGGCAGCGAACCAGCGCGGCCTCGTGCGCCAGGTCCAGCAGCCGCTGACCATGCGCGCCTTCCGCGGCGCGAGCCCGACCGCGGCTGCGGTGCTGAGCATGTTCATTCCCGGCGCGGGCCAGCTCTACGCGGGCCGATGGGTCTCGGCGTTCCTGTGGTTCATGGTCGTCGGCGCGGGCTACGCGCTCGTCCTGCCGGGCCTCGTGCTGCACCTCTTCTGCGTGATCAGCGCCGCCAGCTCTGCGCACCGGTTGAACGCATCGCTGGCGCGCCTGCAGCTCGCGGCGTGACGGGTGTCACCGCAGGCTCCGTAACGCCGCCTGCGTGACGGAGTGCGAGACCGGACGCCCGGTCCGTTACCGGGTCGTCGCCTTCAACGTCAGCTCGTAGACCGTCGCGAGCGGCTCGGCGTACTCGCTCTTCGGGATCGGAAAGCGCCACGTCTTCACGAGCCCGGTGATGCAGGTGCCGAGGGTCTCGTCGAAGGCCTTCACGGTCACCGCCTCGGTCTTGCCGACCGCGTTGATCGTGAACACCAGCCCGATCGCACCGCTCGCCGTCGCCGTCTTCGCGAGCGTCGCGCGGTAGCATTTCTTCACGCCCTCCGAGTAGGCCGACTGGAACTTCTGGGCGACGGCCTCCGCCGTCAGCGTCGTCTTCATGCGGGACCGCCGGGCCGTGACGCTGAGCTTCGGACTCGGCCCCCCGGTCGGCTTGTTCGTTGGCACGGGCGCCGGCGTCGCTGGCTCAGGCGACACCGGAGCGACCCGCGCCGTCGGCCCCGCGCTCGCCCGGGTCATCCGCAGACACACGTACGGCAGTTGCTCGGCCTCGTGCTTCACGCAGAGGAGCGCGGGCCCGATCCCGGGCACGAACACCGCGGCAGTCGTCACGGCCGCCGCCTTCGGGGCCGTCGCGACGGACTCGGACAGCCACGCATCGCGCATCGCCCCGTCGAGCATCATCGCCACGGGGGTCCCGCGCACCACCGCCCGGGCCCCGGAGCGGTTCTTCACGTCGAGCTTCCACGCGGTGACGAAGCTCCTCGGAAGCGTCAGCGCGCGCGCGTCCGCCGGGTCCGCGATGGCCGTCGCCGTCGCCGCCCCGCCCAGCTCGCGCACTCCTGCGCTCGAGAACACCAGCGCGCGCGTCCCGATCACGCGACCGACGAGCGGAGAGCTCGTCTTCGCGGTCGGCACGCAGACCAGCGAGCTCCCGGTCGCGGTCGCGTCCCGCACGGCACACGAGACGGCGGGCCCGGTCGCGACCGGCGCGAGCAGGTCGAGGCTTCCCCCCTGGACGAGCTCGTAGGTCCAGGTCTGCGCGGCGTCGCGGAGCACCGCGAGCGGGTCGGGGAGCGCGGCAGCCTCGGGCGTGGTCGACCAGGGATCGTCGAGGACGGGCTTGTCCGCGCGGGCCACGCCACCGACGCCTGCCACCACCGCGAACGCCAGGCCAAGTCTCATCAGCGCCATCATAACAGTCCGCCTGCCCCACCGCTCCTGCGCGGCCAGCGCCGCTACGGCGCGGGCGCGGACGGCTTGTCGAACGCCTGGGCGTCCCACTTCGCGGCGAGATCGACCGCCTTGAGCTCGAGCTTCGTCTCTCGACCGCCGCCGGTCGAGTGGCGCGAGTACGCGACCTTGATGCCGTCGACGTCGCGGTAGTCCGCGAACTCGTCGGTCTCGTCCTGCGTACCCTCGCGGTACGCCATCTTCGTGATGAGCTTCGTGACCTTGTCGAGATAGATCGAGACGTCGACGTTGCCGTACGGCGCCCGCAGCTTCACCACCGACTGCGGCCGACCCGCGATCGTCTCGTCGGGCCCGGTGGAGAGCTGCGCCGTCGGCGCGGCCGCGCGCAGCAGGATGAGCTCCGGCTCGCGCCAGCGCTCGAAGTCGACCGATGCCATGTCGGGACCTCCCACCTCGGTCAGCTGCATCGTCTGGCCGGTCTGATCGGGCGCGAGCTGCCAGCCCTTCGGTCCGCTCACCGCGACCGTGACCTTCACCCGACCGCCGAGCGTCGCGTCGATGCGCAGCTTGTCGGGCACCACGAACAGCCGCTCGATGTCGACCGGCACCGACTGCGGGCCGATCGTCGTGGTCCCGGTGGCCTGCATGCGGAACGCCTTCAGCGCCTCGAGCTTCGCGCGGCCGCCCTTGGCCATGATCGCCGCGTCGACCAGCGCGTGCGCCGCCGCCGTGACCTTCGGGTCCGACACCGCCGGGAGCGTGCCCGTGCCCGCCGGGACATCCGCGTCGCGCGGCCCGTCGAAGCCCTCCGAGGCGCTCACCTTCTGGTAGCGCCAGCCCGCCTTCTTCAGCTGCGGCTCCAGATCCTTCGCGTCGCCCACGAGCACCAGCACGTACGCCGATGGCGTCAGCACCGCGGCCGCCGATTGCGCCGCGCTCGCGGCATCGACGCGTCCGATCACGGTCGGGTAGTTCGCCAGATATTCGGTACCGAAGCCGTGGAGCTCCGCGGTCACGAGCGCTGCACCGAGATCCGCCGCGCTCTGGAAGCGCAGCCCGTACGTCCCCGCGAGGTTCGCGATCGCCGTCGTCACCTCGGCCTGCGTGGGGCCCTGCTTCGCCATCTTCGCGATCTCCGCGAGCAGCTGCTTCGCGGCGGCGACGGCCTCCCCGTTGCGGACGATCGTCTGCGCGGAGAACGTCCCGCGATCACTGTTGCGGTCGAAGCTCGACGACGCGCCGAACGACGGTCCGACGCGCGGCGCCCCGGTCGCATCGAGCTTCACGGCCCGCGCGAGTCGAGACTCCGGTGAGCCCCCGAGCGCGTAGTTCCACACCGTCGCGTCGAAGAACTGGGGATCGTCGTGCGCGATCCCGAACTGCGCCACGCGCACGAACGTCTGGGTCTGCCCCGGGCGATCGACGAGCCGGATGCGGCTCCCCGAGAGTCCAGGCTCCTGGTACTGCGGCGTGGGCGGCACGGGCGTGGACTTCCATGCGCCGAACGAGCGCTCGAGGTCGGCCTTCAGCTGCTTGCTGTCGAACGCGCCCGAGACGACGAGCAGCGTGTTCGACGGCGCGAACCAGGCCTTGTGCCACGCGACGAGATCCTCGCGGCGGAGTGCTGCGAATGCAGCATCGGTCGTGATCCAGCCGCGGACATTTTGCTCACCCCACAGCAAGTTCTGGAGGTGGGCACCGGCGAGCGCGCCCGGATCCGCGAGCCGCTGCCGCACCGAGCCGATCGCCATCGCGCGCGCACCCTCGAGCTCGGCCTCCGGAAACGTGGGCGTCTGGAGGAGCTCGGGCAGGATCGACAGGCAGGTGCGGGCATCGCGCGCGAGCACGCTGCACGAGACCAGCGTCGCCTCGAACGTCGAGTCCGCGGCGATCGTGCCACCGACGCTCTCGATCGCCTTCGCGATCGCCGCGCCGTCGTGCTGCTTCGTCCCGCGCACGAGCATGTCGGCCGTCAGCTCCGAGACGCCGAGCCGCGACCTCGGCTCCTGGCGGCGACCCGCGCGCACCGCGAGCTGGAAGCTCATCACGGGCAGGCGGTCGCTCTGGATCGCGAACACCTGCAGGCCGTTCTTCAGCTTGAAGCTCGCGATCGCCGGCAGCGCGACCGGCTGCGGCGCGGGAGCGGCGGGTGGCGCGATCAGGTCCGTGCGCCCGGCCCACGGATCGACGGCCGCCGTCGCGGTGGGGATCGGGGCTGGCTTCGCGGTGTGCTCGGTGCCCTCGCCGGGCAACATCGGCGCGAGCACGGGCGCGGGCTTGCTGCCGCATGCGATGCCGAGCGACCCGACCGACACGACCGCCGCGACCGCCGCGAGCGTGGAGAGGGTCGACCACCTGGAGAGCTGCACGAGTCGCTTCATTGGGCACCTCCGGTGCGAACCGTGCCGCCGCCGGGTGCGACGCTGACCGTCGTCGCGAGCCCGGGCGTCATGTACTTCGAGACCACGCGCTTCACGTCCGCGGCGGTGACGGCCTCGACCCTCGTGCCCTCGTCGAAGGCAGACTTCAGATCGCCCGTGAGCACCCACGAGCGACCGACCGCGTCCGCGATCCCCTGGGCATTCTCGAGCGAGAACACGAACGCCGACTGCACCTGGCTCTTCGCCTTGCGCAGCTCCGCGGGCGATGGCCCCGCCGTCCCGAGCGTCTTCACGACGGTGCCAATCGCGCTCTCGACGGCGGCACTGTTCGCGCCATCGGAGAAGATGGCGTACGCGATCGCGATGCCGGGATCCTGGCGCACGAAGAGCTGGATCCCGGCGTCGCGGGCGAGTGGCGCCGCAGGCGGTTTGGCACCGGGCTTGGCCGTCGTCAGCGCGGGTCGCAGCGCGGCGCGCAGCCGCGAGGAGTCACCGCCGCCGAGGATGATGGCCGCGACCTGCACCGCGTACGAGTCGGCGTCCGCGGCGGCGGGCACGTGGTAGCCCACGAGCGCGAGCCCGATGGAGCTCGGGGTCCCGGTCTCGCGGCGTGCCGCCGTCTGCGGGGGCTCGGTGGCGGCGGCGGCCGGGCGCGGCGGCTCGGCGGCTCGCGGGATCGGCCCGAAGCTCGCCTCGACGGCCGCCTTCACGGCGTCGGGCTGCACGTCGCCGACGATCACGAGGAGCGCATTGTTCGGCTGGTAGTAGGCGTCGTAGAACTGCTTCGCATCCGCGAGCGTGGTCGCGTCGAGGTCGCGGACCGCGCCGGCCGTGCTCCACGCGTACGGGTGCTTCGTGAACGCGGTCTCCAGCACGCGGAGGAACCCGCGCGTGACCGGGCTCGATTCGCTGCGCCGCGCGTCGTCCTTCACGACCTCGCGCTCGTCCGCGAACGTCTCGGCACGCAGGAGCAGCCCTCGCAGGCGATCCGCTTCGAGCTGGATCGCGAACGCGACATCGGCCGAGGGGAGCGTGTCCACGAAGTGCGTGGCGTCCTCGTCGGCGGCCGCGGAGGCGATTCCACCGACACCGGCGACCAGCTGGAGGTGCGCGCCGTCCCGGACGTGCCGCGACCCGCGAAACATCAGGTGCTCGACCACGTTGGCGAGGCCGCGGCGGTCCCGCGGCTCGTCCTTGCTGCCCGCGCGCACCCACATCTGGACCGAGACGACCGGCGCGGCGGTGGTGCGGAGAACCGCGACCCGCAGCCCGTTGGCGAGCTCGTACGTGGCGAGCTCGGGGAGCTTGACCAGGGGAGCGGCCGCGCGTGACGTGGTGGGCGTGGGGGCAGCGAGGCTGCCGCCCGCGGCAGTCAGACACCCCAGGAGGGTGAGTCTCGCGAGGGTGCGGTGGGTGAACGCTGGCACGTGCCGCGGACACTAGCAGAGTGCATATTGGGCGTCGGTGGCGCTACGAAATTTCAGCGCTTATGTAATTCTGTCACTTGACTGGAATTAGACCTGGGTTAACTTACATCCGTCCCGAGTGTTCAACGCGGCGTGCGCGCCGCACAGAGAGGTTGTTGTGGCACGAGCACAAAATTCGCAGAACCAAGATGACATGAGCCGCGTGATCGATGTCACCGGCGTGAAGGTCTTCTCCGCCACCAAGGCCAAGGAGCGCGAGCTGCTGGGGGAGCTGATCACCGACTGGATCCGCACCCACCCCGACCACGAGATCGTCGACAAGATCGTCACGCAGAGCTCGGACTCCGAGTTCCACTGCCTGACGATCACGCTGTTCTACAAGCACGGCGCGAAGGCCTGATCCGGTCCTGATCGCCTGGATCGGTCCGACGAGAGTTGACCGAGCTGGCGCGATCGGGTACCCACGTCATCCGCTATGGAGAACACGTTCGGTAAACCCGTCGAAGTCGAGGTTCGCGACAGCCTCGAGAAGGCGATGAAGATCCTCAAGCAGAAGATGTCCAAGGAGGGCATCCTGCAGGAGCTGAAGCGCCGCCGCTTCTACGAGAAGCCGAGCGTGAAGAAGAAGCGCAAGACTCGCGAGGCGCGCAAGCGTCTCCGTCGCGAGATGAAGCGCCGCGTGATGCCGCAGACCGAGCGTCCGCCCCGCTGAGCTGCCGGATCGCACTGCTCTGACTGATCTGACTGATCTGACCGGGCTGGTTCGCGATGTGAACGCGACGGTCGTGACGAGCTGGGTCGAGATCGTGGTCCCCGTAGGGGCCGCGGATGTCGATGACGTCGCGGCGCGGATGACAGAAGAAGTGGCTGCAGCGGCTGCCGGTACGGAGCTGCGCGGCGACGAGGTGGTCTTCTGGGTCGCCGAAGCGGCAGCCCCCGCTGCCCTCGCGGAGGCGCGGGATGCCGTGGCGCGCTGGCAAGCCGCGGGCGTCGCGGTCGATGCCACGCGGGTCCGGATCGCGACCGCGATGCCCGAGGCCGAGTGGCGCGATGCCTGGAAGCAGTACTTCAAGGTCAGTCGCATCACGCGGCAGTTCGTCGTGGTGCCGAGCTGGGAGGCGTTCACGCCAACCGGGGGCGAGGTCGCGATCGATCTCGATCCGGGCATGGCGTTCGGCACCGGCACGCATGCGAGCACGCGCCTCGTGATGGAGGAGCTGCAGGCCCTCGCCGACGCCGGCCATACGGTCGAGCGCCTGCTCGATGTCGGCTGTGGCTCCGGCATCCTCGCCATCGCGGCGGTGAAGCGGTGGCCCGGTGCCACGTGCGTGGCGGTGGATATCGATCCGATCGCCATCACGGCGACGCGCGACAACGCGACGGTCAACCACGTGGAGGCACGGATCGACGCGTCGACCCGATCGCTCGACCAGCTCGGCGACGAGCAGTTCCCGCTCGTGCTCGCGAACATCCAGGCGAGCGTGCTGCGCGATCTCCAGGCCCTGTTGCTCGCGCGCCTCGCCCCGGGCGGCACGCTGATCCTGTCCGGACTGCTCACGCCCCAGGCGGCCCCGCTCGCCGCCGAGCTGGTCGCAGTCGGGCTCACGCTCGTGCGGATCCGCGCCAGCACCGACGATCCTCAGTGGTCGTCGGTGACGCTTCGGCAGTGAGGGTGCTGGTCGAGCCCGAGCGGCTCGCGGCCGGTGAGCTCGCGGTGCGCGGCGACGAGCATCACTACCTGGGACGGGTGCGGCGGGCTCGCGTCGGGGATCCCGTCGAGCTGTTCGACGGCGCCGGTCGCCGCGCCGCGGCGCGGATCGTGCGGATGACGGACACCGAGACGGTGCTGCAGGTCGCCGAGCCCACGCTCGTGACGCCCACGCTCCCGCACGTCACGGTGCTGCTGCCGCTCCTGAAGGGCGACCGGATGGACTACGCGCTCGAGAAGCTCGTCGAGACCGGCGTCGACCGCGTCGTCGTGTGGCCCGCGAGCCGCTCGGTCGTGAAGCTCGAGCCCGACCGCCGCGACGCGCGCGCCGCGAAGTACCGCGCCGCCTTGCAGGCCGCGGCCCGCCAGTCCGGGCGCGCCGGGATGCCGACCCTCGAGATCGCGGCTGACCTCGCCGCCGCGCTCGCGCTCCTCGCCGGTGACACCACGCGGCTCGTGCTCGATCCCGCCAGCGACACGCCTCTGGCGCCCACGGTGCTCGCGGGTGCCGGCGCGGTCGCCATCGCGTCGGGCCCCGAGGGCGGCATCACACCGCTCGAGCTAGACCGGCTGCTCGCCGCGGCGTTTGCGCCGATCGGCCTTGGGCCTCGCATTCTGCGCGCGGAGACCGCGCCCGTGATCGCCATGGCCCTCGTGCGGGCGCTCACCCACTCGTAGCGTCAGAACGTGACGAGCGGGCGTGCCTGCACGATGTACAGCTTGTCGCCCACGGCGGCCCACTCGATGTCGAGGCGGGGCACCCCGAGGAGCTTCACGAGCTGCTTCGCGGCATCGGCGAGCCCGATCGCCGTCGACGCGGTCAGCACCGCCTGCCCGACGTTCGGGTTCGGCACCTCGCGCGTGCCGCCCGACGGATCGAACACCAGCACCGTCGGCTCGGACGACCGGCTGAGGATGCGCACCCCGTGATTGTCCCAGTCGACGAGCAGCGATTCCGGCGTCTTGCGCCCGTCGACCACGGCCATGCCGAGGCCCGCCTTGGCATTGATCGTCACGCTGTGCGTATCGGTGGGGTCACCCGGGTGCTGCGTGACCATCACTCCCGCGGCCGTCGCTGGCACCCCGACCTGCACGAGGATCGCACCCTGGACGCTGGTCTGAGGG
The DNA here is from genome assembly GCA_043716635.1 of Deltaproteobacteria bacterium. Taxonomy (GTDB): domain Bacteria; phylum Myxococcota_A; class Polyangia; order Haliangiales; family Haliangiaceae; genus JABFXX01. The sequence continues at coordinate 23,033 of JAYSYE010000494.1, forward strand.
ATCCCCGCCAGCGCGCGCGCATCGTACGCGGACGGATTCCACGCGCTCGACCACACTGATTTGACCGCGTCACACACGGCCCTCGCGCCCCGGACATTGGCCACCGTGTCCTGCAGCCCCGCGCCCGAGAACGCCGGCAGGTCCTCGGCGTTGTGCGAGCTGCGGACGAACACGGCCGTATCGGCGCCGAGCGTCGCGAGCGACGCCCCGATCGCGGCACACGTCTCGGGGGCGATCGCCGTCCCCGTGATCGCCTCGCGGATCGCGGCGAGCTCGCGCTTGCGCGCCTGGGCTCCCGCGGCGCCCGCCGTGAGCGCAGCGATCAGCTTGTCGGCACCCGCGGCTCGCACGTGCACGTCGTAGTAGTGAAACGGCACTCCGAACCCCGGTGGCACCGTGAAGCCCGGCAGCCCGGCATGCGCGATCACCCCGAGGTTCGCCGCCTTCGACCCGAAGCGATGCACGTCGTCGGCGTCCATGTGCGCGAGCGGCTCGAGCTCCGCCGAGGCGAGGTCCGAGGTCGGCATCACGACCGCGGGTCGCCGCGTGCGCGACGACATCGCCGCCTCCACCTCCGCCGAGGTGGCGAGCCGGACGGTGTACGCGGCGGGAGTTGCCTCGAAGACGACCTGCTTGCCCGCGAGGGCCGCGAGCTTCGTGCTCGCACCGACGAGCCCGATGTTCGGGATGCCCCACCCCTTCGCGCGCAGGCTCGTGTGCGCGAGCGGCGACGAGAACGACTCGGCGATGATCCCCGCGACGGGCGTGAGGTCCGCGAGCTGCGTCGAGAGCACCACGATCTCGTTGGCGCCGAGGTCGAGCTTGGCCGGGTCCGCATCGGGCGGGACGAGCCGGAGCGGCCCGACGGCGCGCCCGGCGTTGAACAGCTGGTACTCCGCCTGGCGATAGAGCTGGTCGTTCAGCACGAAGGGCACGTCGCCGGTCGCCTTCGCGACGACCTCCTGCGCGTTCGAGTCGGGCCGGAACTTCACCTGGTCGGCCAGGTAAAACGACGACGCCATCCGCTTGTACGCGCGGCGCACGTCGGCTGCCGTGGCCCGGTCCCCGGCCCAGAACGCGAAGGTCCACATGTCCTGCGCCAGGTGGTGCACCAGGTAGCAGAGCAGGAACTCCGGCTTGCTCGGGTTGTAGTTGCGCTCGAACGCCGCGACCGCAGCCGGCGTCTGGGGCTTGCCGTAGATCTCCGCGAAGACGAAGTCCTTGTGCAGCGGGAACAGGTTGACGTCGAAGTAGTAGACGCGGTCGCTCTTGAGGTCGACCACGAACTTCGCGAACCGCTCCCCGTTGACCTCCTTGGAGTACGCGTCGAACGTGGCCTTGTCGACCAGGTTGGAGCTCCACAGGGGCCGGACGGGCGTCGCGTCCCGGACGGGCAACGGGGTGAGGTCGGCATCGATGCGGGGCGCGTCTGCCACGCCGCCGTCCTCGATCAGCACGACGCGCGGGCCCTCGCGCACCTCGATCTCCGTCTTTTTGTGGCAGCCAGCGCCCACCAGGGTCAGGACCAGCATCGCGGCAAGCTTCACCAGGGCAGCGTACCCCGGACCGCATATTTGCGTTCGTCGGCGGGCGCGCGCTACATATCCGGGTGATGGCGGATACGGAGCCAGCCCTGCTGGGCGATGGGGCCACCCTGCCTTCCTTGACCGCCCCCGAGGGGATGGTCACGCCGGACGCGGCTGACGACCCCACCCGCCCGACCCCGGCTCCCGCATCGTTGCCCCTCCGTCCGTCCGGCCGCGCGACCCCGACGGTCTTCGTGAATGGCTTCTGGAAGCGCGGCGTGGCCGCGGCGATCGATCTCGCGATCGTGATCCCGAGCGCGATCCTGGTCACGTGGATCGTCAGCAAGCTCGCCGGGGTGCATCTGCCGCCGAGCAACCTGCGCCTGCGAGATCTCGACGGGTGGATCGATCTCGTCCTGGTCACGGACCCGGCACTCGTCATGGGGCTCGGGATGCTGGTGGCGATCGGGCTCGTCTACGCGCTCGTGTTCCACATCGTTCTGGGACGCACGCTCGGCATGCGCGTGCTCGGCATGAGGATCGTCGACATCTACGGCGACCGCCCGTCGCCTGCGCGCTGCGCCGTGCGCTGCGCCGGGTACCTCGTCGGCATCGCGACGCTGTTTCTGGGCTTCCTGTGGATCGGCTTCGACAGCGAGAAGCGCGGCATCCACGACTGGATCGCCGGGACTTACGTGATCAAGGCCTAGCGCGAGATGCCGTCGCGTCTGAGCTCGCTGCTGGTGCGCGACGGCCTCGTCGGCGTGAAGCGCATGGAAAAGGCGTTCCAACGCCAGGTGATCTACGGGGGCAGCCTCGACACGATCCTCCTCGAGATGAGCCTCGTGCCCGAGGAGCGGCTCGTGCAGTACCTCGCGCTCGCGTCCGGGCTACCGCCTGCGGCGCGGGACGAGGGCAACGCAGCCGACCCCGCGGCGACGGCGCTGATCGAGCGCGATCGGGCCCAGCAGTACCGCGCGGTTCCCGTGGCAATCGAGGGCGAAGCGGTGCGCGTGCTCGTGTGCTCGCCGCTCGAGATCACGGCGCTCGAGGACCTCGCGGATCTGATCGACCGGCCGCTGCAACCGCTCATCGTGCCCGAGTATCGATGGCACCTGGCCTTTGCGGTCGCGTACCAGGTCGATGCCCCGGCGCGCTTCACGACGCTGGCGCGGTCCCTCGAGGTCGACCCGAGCTCGCTGCCCGTCGGCCGCGCCCGGTCGGTGATCATCGACGAGGTCCCCCGCGGCTCGACGCAGCCGTTGCCCTCCGGCCGCCGTCCGGCAGCCCCGGCGCCCGCGCGGGACCACGCAGCCCCCGAGCCCGCAGCAGCAGCAGTGCCGCCCACGCGCCTGACGAACCCGCTGGGGCCCGTCGGCGAGGCCGATGCGACCATGCGCTTCGAGGCTGCGGTCGACCGCGCGCCCGAGGTGGAGGTCGTGATCGAGATCGAGGCGATCCCCGACGCGGCGCGAAACCGCCGTTCGACCATGGTCGGCCACGTGCCGAACCGCGCCGTCACGGATGCCGCACTGGTCGCGGGGCTGACCGCGCCCCGGATCCCCAGCGCCGCGCTCACGCCGAGCTCCGGCGTGCCGGTCGCGCGCGACGCGAGCTCGCAGCGCGCGCAGTCGCAGCCCATCGTCACGGAGGGTCGCGATGCGCCGCTCTCGATCCTGAACGCCCGCGAGCTGATCGGGGTCGCCGAGGATCGCGACACCGTGTTCCTCACGCTGCTGCGGGCGGCGCGCTCGAAGACGCGCTGGGCGGGTCTGCTCACGGTGCAGGGCGGAGCCGCCGTCGGGCGCGTCGCGCTCGCCGAGCCATCCATCGACGCGGCCGCCGTGACGACCGTGGTGATCCCGCTCGACGTCGCGTCGCCGTTTCGCAACGCCGTGCAGAGCATGCAGCCGTACGTCGGAGCGTTGACGAGCGGCAACGCGGCGATCGACGCGATGCTGAGCCGCTTCGGCGGAACCGTTCCCCCGTCGGCGCTGGTGCTGCCGATCGTGCTGCGGGAGCGCACGGTCGCGATCGTCGTGGCCCACCGCGTGATGGCCGATACGCGCCTCGTCGACGTCACGGAGCTCCTGCCGATGGCCACGGCCGCGTCCGATGCGCTCGGGCGGCTGATCGCGCGCACGAAGGCCGCGAGCTCGCGTGCCCTCACGGGAGCCGGGGAGTCCGGATCCGTGTCCGCGGGGCAGGCCAGCGGAGACATGGCAGGCACCGGATCGGCCGCGGTCGTGATCGATCACAAGGCGGCCGGCGACACCCTGCGCGGTCAGAAGCCGGGCGACTCGGCCTGGCGCGCACCCGCCACGTCGCCGGCGCGGCCCGTGGTCGCCTCTCCCGCCGCCGCGTCCACGCCGACCGCTGCGACCATACCGTCCGCAGCGTCGACGCCGATCGAGTCTCTGCTCGACACCATCGAGGCCGCACGCGAGGGTGCGGCCGACGCGGCGATCGGCGAGGCCGTCGAGCGCGCGACCGAGACGCTCGGTGCGCTGAACCGGCGCTTCCCCGGCACGCTCCGCGTCGATCGCTTCGCCGTGAACGGGCGCGCGCTGAGAGCCTCGCAGTACGGCGGCTTGCTCGAGCTCGTGATCGCGCTCGGCACGGCCGCGACGGAGCTCCTCGTCGAGAAGATGGGATCCGCGGCGCGCGACGCCCGCTTCTACGCGACCGTGTGCTGCGCGGAGCTGCGGCCCCGCCCCGCGGTCTTCGCGCTCGCGGAGCGCCTGTTCGACCAGGACTTCGGCGTGCGAGGCGCCGCGATCGAGGCGCTGGCCGGATATCCGCTCGGTGATCTCGGGCAGGCGCTCGTGCGCGCTCGCCGCGCCCTGCACTCGACCGATCCCGAGGTCGTCGGCGCCGCCGCGATGGCCGTCGTCGCGCTCGGCGATGTCGAGGCGGTCAGCGATCTGATCAGCGCCCTCGCGCGCGGCGATCGACCTGCCGAGCATGCCCGTCGCGCGCTGGTCGCGATGACGGCGCAGGACTTCGCCCTGTCCGAGCGCAAGTGGCGCAAGTGGTACGAGTCGCAGCGCAAGCGTCACCGCATCGAGTGGCTGATCGATGGCCTGTCCCACCGCGACGATGCGATCCGCGAGACCGCCATCAACGACCTGCGCAGGCTCACCGGCGAGTTCTTCGGCTATCACTACGATCTGCCACGCCGCGACCGCGATGCGGCGGCCGCGCGCTGGATGTCGTGGTGGCGCGACTCCGGTCATCGCCGCTTCGCGAGCCCCGCCGAGGACGAGCGCCAGCGACCGACGGCACTGCTCCCGGCCCGCAAGGATCCCGGCGACGCGTAAATGTGTCCGCGCGAGTCGCGAGCCGGGCGTCAGCGCGTGACGAGCTGGACGTCGACGGTCGCCGTCGTCGGGTTCACCGTCTGCGCGAGCGCGACGGTGCGATCGAGATACTGCGAGAGCGCGGCGCGTGCCCGCTCGAGGTGATCCACCTGTGCGACGTCCCCGGCCGCGAGCGTGACGACGCGGGCATCCTTGACGCCGGGTCCCGTCACGGTGACATCGCCGAGGTGGAACAGCGGACCCTGCGTGATGGCGAAGACCACGAAGGCGCCGCTGGGCGTGAACGTGACGTTCGGGGTCTCGACCGTGGCCGCGAGGAAGCCCTGGCCTGCCAGCGTCGCGAGCAGGGCCACGCGATCGCGCTCGAGCGTCGGCGCGTCCGCGTAGCCGCCGACCTCGGTATGGAGCGTCTGCCGGAGTGCTGCCAGCGGCAGATCCTGGCCGTCGAACGCGATGCTCTGGATCTCCTGCGCGCGGGCGGTGACCAGCGGCACCTCGTCAGCGGCACGCGCCTCCCCAGGGAGATGGGTGGCCGCCACCCACACCGTGCCCAGCACCGTCGCGATGACGACCAGGATGGAGAGGATGGAGCGCACCAGACCGGACATTGCAACCGCGGGGCCGGCCTCGTCACGTGGCCAACTACCGGGTTTGATTACCGCCCCGCGCCAGACCTACCGTGACCGCGTCACGTCCGGGTGTGGCTGCCGTTTCACGGGGCGTGCTTCTGACGCGCGCGTGCGATCAGGCCAGGCCGCGGTGGACCGCGTCCCGGATGGCGCCGTAGTCCTCCGGGAGCTCGACGGGCGCGTTGCGGTACTTCGGGGTCGCGACCTCGGCCAGCCGGCCCTCGTGGTAGCCGACCTTGAAGTCCGCGAACTTCAGGCCGCTCGCGGTGGAGATCACGACCACGCGATCGCGCTGCGTGATCGTGCCTGCGGCCGCCAGCTTCGTCACGGCCGCGAGCGCGACCCCCGTGTGCGGGCAGGTGAACATCCCGTCGAGATCGGCGTGCGCCGAGGCGTCCGCGAGCTCGGACTCCGTGACGGATTCGACCACCCCATCACAGGCGCGGAGGGCCTTCACGGCCTTCTTGAAGCTCACGGGGTTCCCGATCTGGATCGCCGATGCGAGCGTGGTCCTGGCCTTGACCGGCTCGAGGTCGGCCCAGCCCCGCGCGAAGCTCGCGTGCAGCGGGCTCGCGTGCGCCGCCTGCGCCACGCAGATGCGAGGCCGGCGGTCGACGAGCCCCATCGCGAGCAGCATCTCGAACCCGGCGCCGAGTGCCGAGACGTTGCCGAGGTTGCCACCGGGGATCACGACCCAGTCGGGGATCTGCCAGCCGAGCTGCTGCGCGAGCTCGATCGCGACCGTCTTCTGGCCCTCGAGGCGCAGCGAGTTCATGGAGTTCGCGAGGTACACGCCCTCCTTGGTCGCGAGCTCCTGCACGAGCTTCATGCAGCCGTCGAAGTCCGTGTCGATGGCAAGCACGAGCGCGCCCGTCGCCAGCGGCTGCACCAGCTGCGCCGTGGAGATCTTGCCCCGCGGCAGGATCACCACCGCGCGGATACCAGCCGCTGCCGCGTACGCCGCGAGAGCCGCCGAGGTGTCCCCCGTCGACGCGCACGCGATCGCGCGGATCGGCTGCCCACGCGCGATCATCTGCTTCACCGTGGAGACCAGCACCGTCATCCCGAGGTCCTTGAAGGATCCGCTGTGCGACGTGCCGCACTGCTTCACGCGGACATCCCCGAGCCCGAGGTCGGCCGCGAATCTCGGCACGCGCATCAGGTGTGTGCCGCCCTCGAGCATCGAGACCACGTGCTGGGTCTCGAGCTGCGGCGCGACCCACTCGTGCTTGCCCCACACTCCCGAACCGTACGGCTCCTCGACCTGGCGCCAGCGCCGATCGAACAGCGCCTTCCACTCGTCCGCGCTCCGCTCCTTCAGCGCCGCGAGGTCATGGACGACCTCCAGCAGGTCCCCGCAGGTCGGGCACCGGTAGATCACCTGGTCGAGCGGGTAGCCACCGGGACACCCGGCACTGCATCGAAACTCCGCCGAGAACGCCATGCGCGCAGCCTACCTGGTTCCGGACGGGCTTCGCGCCGACGGGCTTCGCGCCGACGGGCTTCGCGTGCCCCTTCAGTGCTTCGGCTTCGCGCGGATGATGACCTGGTTGTCCTTGACCACCACGGAGAAGTCGACGGCCTTCGCCTTGTACTGCTCCATGATCTTCGGCGCCTGCGCTTTGATCGTCTTCAGGAGCTTGCCGTAGGCGCCCGGCCCTGCCGTCTCGCCAACCATCGCCTTCGCCTTGACGTACTTCGCGTAGAGCGCGTTGACGTCCGCGTCCGTCATTCCGGCCGGGGGCCGCTCGGGCGTCGCAGGCTTCTCCGAGCGATCGGGCCGCGGCGGCGCCGCCCGGACCGGGATCGATGAGGGCACCGGGGAGGCGGCGGGCACCGGGGCGCGCGGGAACGGCCCCGACATCGTCTCGACCGGCGTCGACTTGCCACTCGACGACCCCGGCGCGATCGGGTTCGGACGTGCGCCCTGGGACGGCGCAAACGGCTGGGCTTGCGACGGCGCCGCTGGCACGCCCGCGGCGGTCCGTGTCCCGGCGGGCGCGGGCACCGGCGTAGACGCGGACGCGGGCCCGGACTCCGACGACGAGGCGTAGCGGATCACCGGCATCGCGCGCGTGAGCCCGTGGACTCCCGTGTGCGGCGTGCTCGCGCGCGAGGGGATGCCGCTCGCGGGCGTCCGGGCGCCTGCAGCGGCCCCCGCCGGCGCCGTCGGCGCGACACCCGGCAGCGGTGCCGACGCCTGCGGGACGGCCACCACGCCGCCGGCGGGTGTGGACACATCGTCGCGTGCGGTCGCGTCCGCCGGCCCGATCGTCGGGATCGTGCCCGTCTGGCCCATGCGCGGGAGCATCGCGGTCTGGCCCATGCGCGGGATGTAGCCGGTGGTGATGACCGTCACGGGACCGGTGAGCGGTCCAGCGACCACGGGAATCTCGCCGGACCCGACCTGGTCGACCGGGTGCGGGACGCCGTCGCCGACGCCCGCAGCCTCGAGCGCGGCCCGGGTCACGGGTGGCAAATGGCTCGTCGGCATCCGCGGCACCATGCCCGTCGGCAGCCCCTGCCGCGCGGACGTGCTCACGGGCATGGGTACCGTGGTGCGGAAGGGCGCGACCGGCGCGGGAGCAACCCTGGGCGTCGGGAGCTCGATCTCGGGACCTGCCTCGTTCGTGGCGGCCGCGAACAGCGCGTCGAGGTCGACGTCGGCATCCGCCTCGTCGAGCACGTGGGCCCCGCCGCGCTTGAGTCGCGCGCTCTGATGCATCTCGCGGGGCTGCTTCGGCTCCTCGATGTTCGCCGGCGCGTCGTCGCCCTCCATCACGTCCGCATCGTCGAGCGCCATCACGTCGTCGTCGGCCGGGAGGTCCTGGTTGCGGAGCTTCGCCATGGCCAGCGCCGCGTCGCGATCGCGTTGCACCTGCTCGCGCATGCGCTTCGGCATCGCGGCGAGGATCTCCTCGGGTACCGCCTTCCCGCTCGCGGCCGACTGCCGGCCGATCTTCGAGAGATTGCGGTGGTACGTGCCGTTCTCGATCTGCCGCAGCGTCCGCCGCCAGTACGTGTTGTACGACCCGAACTTCTGCTGGAGCGTCGCCATGCGGTAGCGCAGCCCGGTGTTCCGGATGTTCAGCTGCGAGAGGTCGCGCAGCTTGCGCTCGCAGTCCGTATGCAGGTGCGCGGGCGGCTGCTTCTGGATCCCGAGGAAATACTGCTCGTACAGGGTCTTCACCCGGTCGAGGGTCTTGTCGACTTGCTCGAGAGCTTCCTCGATGACCTCGGAGCGGTCTGGCTCGCCTTGGGCCGACTTCAGCGCCACGTATCCCGAGGATAGCAGTTCTGCTATAGCGAGGCGCCCGCCGTCGGTCATCGCGCCGTGTCAGTCCTCTATTTCCTCCTCCTCGTCGGCGTCCTCGTGCTGATCCACGAGGCCGGGCACTACGTCGCGGCCAAGCTGCTGGATGTCAAAGTCCTACGGTTCTCGTTCGGTTACGGCCGCGCGCTCGTCCGCGTGAAGCTCGGCGAGACCGAGTACCAGATCGCCGCGTTTCCGCTCGGCGGGTACGTGCGGATCCTCGGGGTCGAGGTGTCCGACGAGGAGCCGGGCGCCGCGAAGCGCACATTGTCGCCGGCGGCCGTGCGCTCCGACGCGGGGCGCAGCTTTGCGAGCCGGCCACTGTGGCAGCGGCTGTTCATCGTGTTCGCGGGTCCCGCAGCCAACCTGGCCCTGTCCGTCGGCATCTACTTCGTGTTCTTCGCCGGTCACACCACGCTCCCCGCCACCGTCATCGGCGATGTCCTCGACAACGGCGCCGCCCAGCGCGCGGGCCTCGAGCCCGGCGACAAGGTGCTCGAGATCGACGGTCACACCGTCCGGTACTGGGAGGAGATCGAGACCGCCGTGCGCGCCTCGCCCGGCAAGGAGCTGCATCTCCGCGTGCAGCGCA
>JAYSYE010000495.1:0-3673 GCA_043716635.1 Deltaproteobacteria bacterium
CGAGCTCGGGCGACTCGTCGGCGCTCTCGGCGAGCGCGTCGTCCGCGTCGTGGTCGGCGTAGTCGTCGGCCTCGGCCTCGGCCTCGGCGGCGCGCGAGGCGCTCGCCGACTTCTTCATCATCATCGCTCGCGCGGGCGCGGCGGGCGCGGCGGGCGCGGCGAGCGCGGCGGGCATCGAGGCTGGCGGCATGCCGGACGGTCCGCCGCCGCCTCGCGTCATCATCTGCTCCGCGCTGGCATCGGCCGCGCCGAACGCCGCGGTGCTCGCGGACTGCACCTCGTCGTCGCCATCGAGCGTCGACGCGCCGAGGAGCGTGTCCACCAGGCGGGTGTCCTGCGCGGGGTCCGCTGCCATCGCCGCGACCGCGTCCTCGAGGAGGCGCGGCAGCTCGCGATCGGCGCGCAGCCGGAGCGCGAGCAGCGCGCGCTCGGCCGCATTCAGCGCCTCGAGCCGCCGGGGCTCGAGATACGGCGCCAGGTCGAACCCGAGCAGCCAGTGGTCGACGAACGTCTTCACGCGCTTGTGCACGAGGTGCGGCGCGATCACGGCATCGAAGAACGGCCGGTCCTTGAACCACACGAACAGGGTGAGCTCGTGACACGCATACTTGCTATAAAGCGCGCGTCGCTCGGGCTCCGCCAGCGCGTGCCAGCGGGTCACGAACGCGAACTCGCGCAGCGTCTCGTCGTCGCGCAGCGCGAGCAGATATGCGTGCGCGCGCTCGAGGCTGTCGACGAGATGGACCTTCGCGGTCGCGAGATCCTCGATCGCGAGCGTGCCACCCGCGGCGAGCGGCGCGACCGCCTTGGCTTGCTGCGCATGGCGCTCGGGATCGAGCGCGACGCGTAGCCGCAGATCCTTCGGGGCCAGCGGACGCTCGGGCAGGGCGAGGTGCCGGCGGGTGCAGCCGGCGGGGTCGTCGACGACGATCGCCAGAGTGACGGCCTCGCCGAGCGCCGCGCGTGGAACGGTCACCACGCCGGCCGCATCGGGGACCAGATCCGCGAGCACCGCGACGCCACTCGCGAGGAAGTCGTACGAGACCAGATCGTCGGGGCTCGGTGGCGGCGCGGGGCGCCCGACCCTCCGGCCCATCGCCGAGGAGCCAGGGGGCATCGGCGAGGGAGCGAACGCACGCCCGTCGCGCGCGATGGCGACCTCGGTCGTGGTGATCCGCCGCGACCACGGATTCAGCAGCAAGCTCGGCTTGTCGAGCAGCAGGCTCGGGTACCGCTGCTGCGAGCGGCGCTCGAGCACGTACCGGTACTCGTCGCCGAGCTCGCGCCCCGAGACGTAGTACGCCCGGCGTGGCCGGTCCGTGCGGCGGGTCGGCGCCGAGGGCGGTGAGAGCGGCACCGGATCTACCAGCGCGCTGAGGAAGCGGGTCGCGATCACGTGCACGCGCGTCCGCGGCGACGCGCCGCGCAGCACCACGCGGATCGCGCGCTCGTCCGGCTCGAGCGCGGCGATCGCGGGAGCGGGCCTGGGCGTCTGCACCACCTCGCCGGCGGCGACCGTGGAGCCGAGCCGCTCGGGACCGGGACCGGCGACGGTGATCGCCACGTACAGGCCGGGTCCGCGCACCTCGTACTCGCCCATCGGCAGGCCGCGGACCTCGAGTGCGCTCTCGAGCGACTCGATCTGCACCTCCGGGTGCCGCATCGGGACCCCAGCGCGCAGCTCCACGAGCGAGAGGCGCCGCAGCACCTCGGCCGCCGAACGTCGCGGTGGCAGGGGCACGAGCACCGGCGTGCCGTGGGCCACCGCGAGCGTCGCGCCGATGCCCACGTCGCCGGCGAGCCACGGCTGGTTCGTGCCCGCGAGGGCCGCGCTGATCCACTCCACGCCGGGCAGGGGGCCGAGCTCGATCCGCCCGGCCGCGTCCGTCGCGAGCTCCGCGTCGAGCTGCGAGCGGGCCCAGCGATGTACGAGCATGACCGTCACGGCCCGCGCCGCGCGGGGCTCGCCCGACTTGCCGAGCGCGGAGAGCACCCAGCCCGCCGCGGTGTCGACGAGGTACAGCGCCTCGGTCGACGTGGTGCCGTGGATCGTCGACAGCGTCGCGGTGCGCGACTCCGCGACCGCCTGGTCGCGACCTTCGCTGGCGATGCGGAGGGTGCCCCGGATCGTGACCGTGATGGCCGCGATGTCGTCCGGCATGGGCCACTCGAGGACCGCCGTGGCCGCGTCGGCGAGCACGAGCGGCTGGGACTTCGTGGTCGCGACCCCGCGCCGGTCCGTGAGTGTCACGTCCCACGACGGCTGGGCGAGCAGCGCGAGCGACGCGGGCGCGCCGGCGACGGTCAGCGCTACGCGGGCGAGGGCGCGCGCGGTCCCGCTGGCGGCGAGGGCCTCGCGATCGATCACGAGGTTCACCCCGAGCGCGTAGGTCTCGCGCACGAGCTCGATCGACTGCACGGTCGCGAGGTCGGCGGCGACGAGCAAGATCGGCACGCGACCGGGCGCGGTCGAGAACGGCACGACGATCACGCCCGCCTCGTCGGGGACGTACTCGCGCTCGCCGATCCAGGCGCGCGCGTCGGGTCGCGGAGCGCCGGTCTCGTCGAGCAGCGCGACCACGTGGCCGGCCGCGCCGAGGCGCGACGCGTACCGCAGCCGACCCTTCGTGACGAGGGCGCGGCTGGACGTGCCACTGCCGATGAGATCGATCACGTAGGTGCCCGGACGCGCGCACTCGGGCAGCTCGATGCGGCGGCGCACGCGCTGCACCGGGGGCGTGGTGAACGTCAGCACGCGCTCGTGGCTCGCGGCGAGCCCGTCGAGATCGAGGTCGGTGTTCACCTCGCGGCGGTGGTGCTGGAAGTACGCGACCGGATCGATCCGGAACACCTTGATCACGAGCTCGGCGACGTTCTTCATGTCCGCGTCCAGGACGACCGGGTCGGTCGCCCGGAGCAGCACCGGATCGTGGAGACTCCACGCGAGCTCGACGCGATCGCGCAGCGCGGCGGCACGCGCGGGCCCGAGCGTCGTCGTCGCACGGGTGGCCTCCGCGGCGGCGGCCCCCGCGAGCAGCGCCGCAGTCGCGAGCTCGGCCTCGAACCACTCGCGCTCGAACCACTCGCGGTACTGGTCGGCGTGGGCGAGATCGCGCGCGAGCAGATCGCGCACGAGCTCCTCGTCGGAGCCGGCGGGCGCGAGCCCGGTCACCGCGAGGAAATCCTGCCCGACCTGCGCGATGTCACGGCGCTCGAAGCCCTGCAGCCACTGGGGCGCGAGGTAGCTCGCCGTGCGCGGCAGCCCGAGATAGGCGCGGACATGCGCGGGCTCGATCGGCGCGTCGGGCCGGCGACGTCGCTCGGTGTCGAGCAGGTGCCACAGCACGTGCGCCTTGAGAGACGCCATCGCCGCGGGCAGCCGCTCGACGAAGTCCCACAGCCGCTCGAGGTACTCGCCGCGGGCGTCGCGGTCGAGCTCCAGATCGACCGTGTGATGCGGCCGCATGCGCTGCACGCAGGCCGCCACCCAGCCGAGCTGGCCGCGCAGCTCCGGGCGCCTGGCCCCCACCGCGCGAAGCTGATCGAGTGTGAGCTGCGTGTGGGCCACGAGCGTGCCGAACGCACCGGCACCGCGGGCCGCCAGCTCGTCGACGACGAGCTCGACGAGGCGCGGGTGCGGCGTGTGATGGATGCGGGCGAGCAGCGAGCGGCG
>JAYSYE010000496.1:0-3641 GCA_043716635.1 Deltaproteobacteria bacterium
TCGCGCAGGGCGACCCACCAGGCGTCGACCTGTTGCGTCGCCTTGTTCCACTTCGCCATGACATCGCTGTTCGGCTCGCACGAGTGGTTGAACCAGCGCGTCTGGCAGACGAGATCGTAGAACACGGTGTCGCCGAGACTCGGTTCCTCGGGGTCGAGGATGAGGGCGTAGGTGTCATCGAACTCGTCGTCCTCGCGATAGAGGACGCCGTCCCCGCGACACAGGATGTCGCCGGCCTTGAACGTGCGCGTCGTGACGCCCCCGTAGCCATGAATGTTCGAGGCGACGATCCTGAGCCCATCGAGGAACGGCATGACCGCGGATCATCCCGATCGGCATCGAGCGCGCAAGGGCTTGCAGGGGTGTTCTGCTAGGCTCCGGCGATGAGCCAGCGTCTTCGCGTCGGGGTCGTGGGTGCCACCGGAATGGTCGGCCAGCGGTTCATCCAGTTGCTCGCGAATCACCCGTGGTTCGAGGTGGTCGCGGTGGCGGCGAGCCCGGCCTCCGCCGGCAAGCTGTACGCGGATGCGGTGGCGGGCCGCTGGACGTTGCCGATGGACGTGCCGACGCGCATCGGTGCGCTGACCGTGCTGGATGCCTCCCAGGTCACGCGCGTCGCCGACAGCGTCGATGTCATCTTCTGCGCCGTCGACCTCGACAAGGCTGCGACCGCGAAGCTCGAAGAGGACTACGCGCGCGCGGAGACGCCCGTGATCTCCAACAACTCCGCGCACCGGTGGACGCCCGACGTGCCGATGATCATTCCCGAGTTGAATCCCGAGCACGAGTCCGTGATCGAGGCCCAGCGCAAGCGACTCGGCACGACGCGTGGCTTCGTGACCGCGAAGCCGAACTGCTCGATCCAGAGCTACGTGCCCGCGATCCATCCGCTGCGTGCGTTCGGTCCGAAGCAGCTCGCGGTGTGCACGTATCAGGCGATCAGCGGCGCCGGCAAGACCTTCGAGACGTGGCCCGAGATGGTCGACAACGTCATCCCCTTCATCAAGGGCGAGGAGGAGAAGAGCGAGCGCGAGCCCCTGAAGATCTGGGGCACCGTCACGGGTGGCGTGATCGAGCCCGCGCGGACGCCCGCGATCACCGCGCAGTGTCTCCGCGTGCCCGTGTCCGACGGGCACATGGCGGCCGTGTTCGTCAGCTTCGAGCGGCCGCCGTCACGAGAGCAGATCCTGGCCGCGTGGAGCGAGTATCGCGGGCGCGCGCAGGAGCTGGATCTGCCAAGCGCCCCCAAGCCGTTCCTGCGGTACTTCGAGGACGACTCGCGGCCGCAGACGAAGCTCGATCGCGACAATGGTGGCGGCCAGGCGATCTCGCTCGGCCGCCTGCGCACCGACGCGATCTTCGACTTCAAGTTCGTCGCGCTGTCGCACAACACCGTACGTGGCGCCGCCGGCGGCGCCGTGCTGACTGCGGAGCTATTGAAAGCAGACGGTTACATTACTGCGAAGTAAAGCGACACCCACCCCCTCGAGCAGTGCGCGCAGGGGCACACACGCGGCTCTCACGAGGTTCGCCGAGGTTTGCCTTGCGAGTCCGCCAGATCCTGCGAGACCGTGTGCTCCACATGGCCAGAATTGGCGACCCTGACCGGGCCCGGAAGCGAGGGGTGACAGCGGGGCGTGAGCCTGCGCTGCCACCGCCGTCCGAGTTCACGCGGGCCCCCGTGGCCACGCGCGCGGGTCGCACGCCGACCTCGACGACGCTGCCCCGCGTCCCCACCAAGCTTGCACGCGGCACGCGCGACCTCGCGGCGAAGGTCGCGCCGGGCACGGTCGAGCGCACGGCCATCCGCGCGCGCCGGGGCTCCGTCCCCCCCGTGGAGCACGAGGACGACACCGTGGTGGTCGACGTTGGCGACGCGCCCGTTCGCACTCGGCACGACGCGCCCGACCACGACGCCCACGATCACGACACGCTGCACGCCGATGGGGATCACGGCGACGACGGCCACGAGCACGCGCACCTGGAGGTCGACGATGCCGCGGACGCGGCCGTGGATGCACGCATGCTCGAGATCGCACAGCGTCGCTTCGGCCTGCGCGCGTTCCGGCCCGGGCAGGCTCTCGCGATCCGCAACGTGATGGCCGGCATCGACACCCTCGCGA
This sequence comes from Deltaproteobacteria bacterium, assembly GCA_043716635.1. GTDB lineage: Bacteria > Myxococcota_A > Polyangia > Haliangiales > Haliangiaceae > JABFXX01. The sequence continues at coordinate 2,124 of JAYSYE010000496.1, forward strand.
TCATGCCGACGGGCGCGGGCAAGTCGCTGTGCTACCAGCTGCCGGCGCTCGAACTGCCGGGCGTCACGCTCGTGGTGTCGCCGCTCATCGCGCTGATGAAGGATCAGCACGACAAGCTCGAGCACCTCCACATGGACGTGCTGCGACTCGACTCGACCCTCTCGCCTCGCGACGAGGCCACCGCGCTGGCGCGCCTGTCCGACAACCGTCCTTGCATCGCCTATGTCACGCCGGAGCGGCTCGGCGATGCGAAGTTTCGCGAGCGGCTCGCGACGGTCAACGTCTCGCTGTTCGTGGTGGACGAGGCGCACTGCATCTCGCAGTGGGGCCACGATTTCCGGCCCGCGTACCTGGGGCTCGGCGAGGCCGTCCGTGCGCTCGGCAAGCCGCCCGTGCTCGCGCTCACCGCGACAGCGCCGCCGAAGGTCAAGGACGACATCCTCGCGCAGCTCGGCCTGACGCACGCGGACGCGTCGGTGATCGACATCGGGCTCGACCGCCCGAACCTCCGGTATCACGTGCTGCAGGCGTCCACGGAGCGCAAGAAGCAGTCGATGCTGCTGCGCTTGATCGAGAAGCAGCCGGGCTGCGGGATCATCTATGCCGCGACGGTGAAGACCGTCGACGCGCTGGCGGACTTCCTCCACCAGCAGGGCATCGAGGTCGGGCGCTACCACGGGCGCATGCGCGCGAAGGACCGCGACAAGGTCCAGACCGCGTTCATGGAGCACAGCGAGCCGCGGCTGATGGTCGCGACGAACGCATTCGGGCTCGGGGTCGACAAGCAGGACCTGCGCTTCGTCGTGCACTACAACTTCCCGGGGTCGCTCGAGAGCTACTACCAGGAGGCCGGTCGCGCGGGCCGCGACGGCAAGCCGGCGGACTGCGTGCTGCTGTATCAGCCCGAGGACAAGCGGATCCAGAGCTTCTTCCTCGGGGGACGCTACCCGACGCCCGTGCAGACGCGCGCCGTCGCCGAGGCACTCGTGGCCTGCGCGGGCGGCCGGGTCGCCAGCTCGCCCGAGGCCGGCGAGCACGGCGCGGAGCACGACGAGGCGTTCGTGGGCGTGAAGGAGATCGCGGAGCGGTCCGACACGCCAGCCAAGAAGGCGCGCGTGGTGCTGTCGTTCCTCAAGGAGGTCGGCTTCGCCGCGGAGGCTCCCGGTGCGCGGTTCGCGCCCCTCGCGCTCGAGCCGCCGAGCATCGAGAACCTCGCTCGCGCCGCGACCCGGTACGAGCAGAAGCGGGCGCAGGACCGGGCGCGCCTCGCATCGATGCTGCTGTACTCGCAGTCGCACCTGTGCCGGACCCGGCTGCTCGTCACATACTTCGGGTACACGGACGCGCCGCCGTGCGGCACCTGTGACAACTGCGTCCGCGCCGGGGTCCTGACGGCTGCACCCGTACGCGACGACTCGGCAGCGCAGACGCTCGCGGCGCGCAAGAACACGGATCAGATCACGCGCGCCGATCTGCTCGAGGAGGCGCTCCGGCGCAACCGCGGCGCCGGTCGCGGTC
>JAYSYE010000497.1:0-3640 GCA_043716635.1 Deltaproteobacteria bacterium
GCTGGCGCTGCGCGCGCGCACGGCCACCAAGAGCGACAAGTGCCTCCAGTGCGGCACGTCCTGCGCGGCCTCGTTCAAGTTCTGTCCCGAGTGCGGCACGCCGCGTGGCCGCGTCAGCAAGACGTTCGAGATCGTCCCTCCGCCGGCCGCGGTCGCCCCCGAGCTGGTGCCGCTGCACTTCGTCGGACGCCAGCAGGAGCTGATCACGCTGCTCTCGCACATGCGGCGGCCCGCGCAGGCCCATGCCGCCGGCGCCGCGAACGCCGGTCTGCTCGTGATGGGCTTCGAGGGCTCTGGTCGCAGCGCGCTGCTGCGCCGGGCGTACGAGCTGGTCGCGGGCGATCCGACGCCGCGGGTCATCTATCAGATCGGTCCGGACCCGAGCGGCCTGGCCGCGCCGTTCTATCCCATCCGCTCGCTGCTCGCGGCCGTGCTCCAGCTGCCGCCCGTCTCCACCGAGCACGAGCTCCGGGCAGCCGTCCTCGGGGTCGGCCTCAACGAGCGCGATGTCCCCGGCATCGCCCAGCTCTTCGGTCACCCCACCACGCTGCTCGAGCTCGAGCCGCCGGTCCGCCGGCGCGAGATGGTGTGGTCCGCATTGCGAGCGCTCGAGCGTGCCGGGAGCCAGGGGCCGGTCACCGTCGTGTGCGAGGACATCGACCGGTTCGATCACCCGAGCCTCGAGATCTTGCGGCGCGCCACCGAGGTCGCCGACCTCTCGCTGCCGCCGATCGTGATGACGGCGACCACCGCGTTCGGAACGCAGTGGCCGGGCACGGTGCCGCGCCTCGAGGTCGGCGCGCTCGATGCGGCGGACCTGCGCGCGCTCGTCGATGGCCTGGAGGATCAGGGGGTCGTGGGCATGCCGCCCGTGCAGTCGCTGTTCGAGACCACGCGGGCGTACCCGGGTCACGTCGACCACGTCGTGCGCTACATCCTCGAGGGGGGCAAGGCCGAGGACACGTCGACCTCGCTGCCCGATCTCATCGCGGCCCGGCTGTCGCTGCAGAAGCAGTCCACCCGCGACGTGCTCCAGGCGGCGGCCGTGCTCGGGATCGAGCCGCAGCTCGATCTGCTGCGCGCGATGCTGTCGGGGACCAAGATCGAATCGGCCATGCACGATGCCGAGCGCTCGGGCCTGCTCGGGCACGACCCGTCGGGCGAGCTCACGTTCTCGAGCCGGCTCGTGCGCGACATCGTGTACGACGCGACGCCCGCCGATGTGCGCCGCTCGCTGCACGCGAGCGCGGCCGCGGCCGTGGAAGCGCTGTCGCCCGATGTCGCGCTCCTCGGCCATCACCACGATCTGGCCGGCCACGCGAAGGACGCGATCCCGCTACTGCGCCGCGCGGGCGACCACGCCGCGGCGCAGCTCGACGACCACGGCGCCGGGCAATTCTATTACCGGTCGCTCGTCGCCGTCCGCCAGGCCGTCCAGAGCGGCGAGGATGACGGCGGCGCGGAGAAGCAGTTCGTTCAGCTCTCGGTGCGGCTCGCGGACGTCCTGCGCGCGCGGGGTGAGACCTCGCTCGCGCGCGGGGTGCTCGCCGAGGCGCGCGACTGGTCGGGCATGCCGATGCTCGTGGCGATGATCGACCGCGCCGGGGCCTCGATCGCGCTCTCGGAAGGCGATGTCGACGGGGCCATCGCGACGCTCCGCAAGGGGGTCGGCCGCGCCATCTCGACGGGCGACATGAACCTCGTATGCGAGCTGTATCTCGACCTCGCGACGGCGCTGCTCCGCTCCGGCGACGGCGACGGCGCGCTGAAGGAGCTGGTCGAGTGCATCGACCTCGCGACGCTCGGCGAGGGATTCTCGGCGATCGATGGCCCGGAGCCGTTCTGGCGGATCCTGCGCGCCCAGGCCCAGATCGTCGACAACACCGGCGACGCATACAAGGCGTTGCGGCTCGCAGAGGCCGCGCTGTTCCATGCCCAGCGCGTGCGATCGCGGCTGGGAGCGGCGCGCGTCCAGCAGCTCCTCGCGGCGCTGTGCGAGAAGACCGGACTCGGTGGCAAGGCGGACCGCTACCGGCTCGCCGCGATCGCGGAGATGCGAAACCTCGGCGACCGCCGGGCCACGGCCGAGCTGCTGCTCAACGACACGCCGGCCAAGTCGGCGGCCGTCGTCCTGCCTTCGCGCATCCAGGATGCGATGCAACTCACGAAGGAAATCGGTTGGGTCGAGGGCCACGAGCGCGCCAAGACCAAATCCAATCCGCCGCCCTCGTAGCGGCACCATCTGCGGTACGCTCGCGGCGTGGGTAGTATCCTCGTCGTCGAACCCGAGCTAGACGTCGCGACGGCATGGTCCGAGGCGCTCGAGTCGGCGGGGCACTCGGTGGTGGTCGTGACGTCGTTCCGGGAAGCGCTCGTGCAGGTCGGCAGCGGCGGCATGGATGTCGTCATCATTGATGCGCATAGCGATGCGCACGGCGATGCGCACGGCAACGATAGCCGCGAGCTCGCGGGCGTGGTCGAGCTGGCCCGCAACATCGAGGCGTTGCCCGATGCCCCTCCGATCGTGCTCGCGTCGGGCTCGCCGGCCGCGCCCGAGATCTCCGCCCGCATCGGTGCCGTCCATTTCGTGCCCACACCCTGCGAGCCCTCCGAGATCGTCGACGTCGTCACGCGCGTGCTCGGGAGCCTGCGACCGGTGCTGATCGTCGAGGACGAGGCGACCGGACCCGCCCGGCATCCGGCATCCACGCGCGGCGCGGCATCCTGAGCGAGCTGGTGAGGGGACCACGATGAGCGAGCACGGGCACGCCGACGACAAGCGCAGCGTGCGCATCGAGATCTCGCCTCGCGCGATCGTCTACGTGCTGCTCGCGATCACCGCGGTGTGGCTCGCATTCAAGCTCGCGACCGTCATCATCGTCGTGACGATCGCGCTCGTGATGGTCGGGACGATCGACCCCCTCGTGCAGTTCCTCGAGAAGCGCGGGCTCCGTCGCGGCCGGGCGCTGACCGTCGTGTTCTTCCTCCTCGCGATCGCGCTGGCGACCTTGCTGCTGCTCGCGGTGCCGCCGCTGGTCTCGCAGATCCTGACGGTGCTCGCCGACCTCCCGAAGGTCCAGGCGGACTTCGTGAAGTGGCTCGAGGCTCACAGCTGGGCGAAATCGCTCGCGGAGCAGGTGCGCACGATGAAGCTCGACAAGGTGTCCGGCAGCGCCGGCACCATGCTGCTCGGCCACGGCGGCGACGTGCTCGAGGCCTTCACGCTCGCGCTCACCACCCTGTTCCTGTCGGTGTACTGGCTCGCCGACCCGGTCCGCTCGCAGGCGCTGGTCTATGCGGTCGTGCCGCGCCACTACCACGTCAAGCTCGCGCGCGTCATGCTCGAGCTGAAGGTCATCGTCGGCGGCTACATGCGCGGGCAGCTGATCACGTCGGCGGCCTGTGGCCTCGTGGTGTTCACGCTGATGAAGATCATGGGTGGAGAGAACGCGATCGCGTTCGCCATCTTCGCCGCCGTCGCAGACGTGATCCCGCTGATCGGCGGCGCGATCGGGACGATTCCCGCCGCGCTCTCGATGGCACACGAGCCACTCAAGATGGGCAGCGTCCTCGCGGTCATGTTCATCTACCAGGAGGTCGAGAGTCGCGTGATCGTCCCGCGCGTCTACGGCCGCGTGCT
>JAYSYE010000498.1:0-32245 GCA_043716635.1 Deltaproteobacteria bacterium
ATCGTCCGGAACATCACGGGTTCGTGGGTCGCGTGGCAGCTCAGCGAGGATATCCGGCTCGGCACCATGGCGATGCGGCTGCTGCGGCCCCTGCACCCGTTCGTCGCGATCGCGGCCACCCACGTCGCGGCGATCCCGTTTCGCGCGATCGTCGCCCTGCCGGTCGCGGTCGTGCTGCTGGTGTCGTCGGGCGCCAGCGCGCTCGTCCACGAGCCCCTGCAGCTCGCGCTGCTCCTACCCTCGCTCGCGCTCGCGTGGCTCATCACGTTCAGCATGATGTACGCGCTCGGCTCCCTCGCGTTCTTCATCACGAAGACGATGGCGCTGACGACGCTCTACTTCGGGCTCTTCTCGCTGTTCTCCGGCTATCTGCTGCCCATCCCGCTGCTGCCTGGGGTGCTCCGCGGGATTGCAGAGGTGCTGCCGTTCCGCTTCATGCTGAGCGTCCCGATCGAGCTGATGACGCACTCGCTGTCGGGCCGCGACCTCGCCGAATTGCTCGGCGGCCAGCTCGCGTGGGCCGCCGCGACCCTGGCGCTCGCGCTCGGCGTGTGGCGCTTCGGGCTCCGGCGATTCGAGTCGGTGGGCACGTGAGCCGCTACGGCCGCGTGCTCGCGACGCAGCTCCGCGTGAGTGCAGCCGCCGGCATGGCGTACCGCGCCGACTTTCTCCTCGAGGGTCTGATGACGGTGGCCTGGATGGCCCTGACGCTCCTGCCGATCTACGTGCTGTTCGACGGGCGGGCGACCGTGGCGGGGTGGACGGCGCCGGAGACCCTCGTCGTGATCGCGTACTTCATGGGCGTGCGGGCCGTCCTCGAGGGGCTGGTGAGCCCGTCGCTGACGGATCTCACCGAGCGGATCCGCAGCGGCTCGTTCGACTACGTGCTCCTCAAGCCGCTCGACGCGCAGGCGATGGTGTCCACGTCGCGCTTCGAGCCGTGGAAGCTCTTCGACCTGCTCGGCGCGATCGGCGTCGCCGTCTACGCGTTCCACCGGCGTGGATTCGGACCCAGCGCCGCCGATCTCGTGGCGGGCGGTCTGCTGTTTGTCACGGGCGTGGTCGCGATGTACGCCCTCTGGGTGGTGTGCGCGGCCGCGTCGTTCTGGGTCGTGCGGCTCGACAACCTGCAGTACCTGCTCGCGGCGATCTTCGACACCGCGCGGTGGCCCGTGCAGGTCTTCCGCGGCGCGTGGCGCTTTGTATTCACGTTCGTGTTCCCCGTCGCCGTGATGACGACCTTCCCCGCGATGGCACTGCTCGGGCAGCTGTCGCTGCGCATGGTGGCGGCGACGATCGGCGGTGCGGCGCTGCTCCTCGTGGTGAGCCGCCTCGTGTGGCGCCTCGCGATCCGCAGCTACACGAGCGCGTCGAGCTGAGCCTAGGGCAACAACGTCGGAGACGGTGACCGCGAAGTCGCGGCCGCGGGCGGTGCCGGCTCCACGGTCGCCGAGACGATCCGGTCGCCGATCTGCAGCGCGTCCGCCACCGCCTGATCATCGGGCGCGAGCGTGCCGAACCAGGTGTAACGGCCGTCGAGATGCGGCGCGTGGGAGTGCATCACGAACCACTGCGAGCCCGCCGTGCCCGGTCCGCCGTCCGCGAGGCCAACGCCGCCGACCGCGAACCCACCATCGAGGCGCTGGTCGTGCAACGACGCGGGCTCCGGTGGCAGGACGAACCCGGGTCCACCCGCGCCGGTTCCCGTGGGGTCTCCGCCCTGCGCGACGAAGTTCGGAACCACGCGGTGGAAGACCGTGCCGTCGTAGAAGTGGCGGGCCGACAGCTGCGTGATCGCCGCGACGGCCCACGGCGCCGCCTGCGCGGCGAGCCGGATATGCAGCGGCCCGCGCGTCGTGACGACGGTCCACTGGAGGTCTGCGGTGCCGAGCGCGTCTACGTCGAGCGGCGGCAGCGGTGCGGCTGAAGGCTCCGCGAGCGGTGGCATCGCCTCGCCCGCATCGCGCAAACACTCGCCACCCGCGCGCGCGAGCGCGGGATGTAACGCCAGCGCCGCGCGGCACGCAGGCAATCCCGCACCGAGCTTGCGCGTGCCGATCACGCCCAGCAGCGAGATGCCGAGCGCGGGGTCGGCGGCCGCTAGCTCGCGCCCCGCGCGCTCGACGACCGCCGCATCGAGGGCCGTCGCGGGTGGCAGCCGGGTGGCGAGCGCGGTCACGAGCGTCGGCAGCGCGTCGACGGCGCCCCCGGCGAGGATCGCGTCACCGGTGGCGAGCGCACGCGCGAAGGCGGCGAGCGCGGTGGCCGCGTCTGCGGGATCGAGCGCGGCGAGCGCCGCCAGCGGGGCGAACGCAGCGAGCTGGCTGCCCACGTCGGCGCTCGCGACGAGCGCGGCCGCGTGACGGCGGCGATCGTCCAGCGTCCCTGCCCCCGCGACGATCGCGTCGGCGATGATGGTCGCGCGGGTGGATGCGGGCAGGCTGGCGGCCCCGCCGCACGTGTCGAGCACGCCGAGCGCGTTCGGCTTCGGCCGCTTCGTCGCGCGCAGCGCGTGGCTGGCGACGAGGCACTCCACCCACGCGCGATCCGTGAGCGAGTCCGGTCCACCGCCTCCATCGGCAAGGGCCGCGCTCACCCCGGCAACGCGACGGCCGACGGTGACATCGGTCGCGGCCTGCAGCACGCGCAGCGCCTCCAGCACGACGTGCGTGTTCGCGAGGGGTGACTCGCGAAGGTTCGCGGCGCGCCGCAGCAGGGCCGCCGCGACCGCACGCTGGCCGGAAGCATCCGCACCACCCTCGCTGCCCCCGAGGGCGCGCACGGCCTCCACGGCCACGCGCCAGTCGCCATCGTCCAGGAGGCCCAGGAGCGTGGCCCGCGCGCTCGCGCGATCGCCTCGGCGCCCGAGCGCAGCCGCCGCCGTGGCGCGGATCTCGGGCACGCGATCGGTCGCGAGCGCTGCGATCGCGGTCACCGTCTGTGCCGGATCGACGTCCGCCGTTCCGCGCTGCTCGCGGGCGAGTGCGTACACGACCGCGTAGCGCATGCGCGCGTCGGGGTGAGCGAGCGCGGCGACGAGCGCCGTGCGCGCGGCGGCGTCGATCGGGAGCTTGCGGCGGCCGTAGCGGGCGAGCGCATACGCAGCCGTCTCGCCGGCCGTGATCGTGCTGGCATCGGTGGGCTTCGCGCGCGCGGCGTCCACGAGCGTGACCAGCAGTGGCAGCGCGGTCGCGTCGCCGGCGCGCCCGAGCGCCTCGATCACCTCCGCCGGATGGCGAACGGCGCTGACGCGCTCGTACGCGGCCAGGAGCGGCGCGGTCGCCCCCTCGCCGGCGCGGTCGTCGAGGGCCGCAGCGACCCCGAGTCCCGCCGCCGCCGCGCTCACGACGAGCGGATCCGGGGCTGCGAGCGCGGCGCGCAGACGCGCGAGCGCGCGTGGCCCACCGACGCGACCGAGACCGCGGAGCGCGAGCACGCGGTCCGCCGGGTCGCCTGCATCGTCGAGCGCGAGCAGCGACGCGACATCTCGCCTGGCCTCGGCGACCGCGACCGTCGAACGGACGGACGCCACCGGCACGTCGCTCTCCCCGGTGATCCGTGGACGCTCGATGGAGCGGACCGGCTCGGGATCCATCGTCACCGGCCGAGGCGGCGCCGAGCACGCGCCCCACCAGGCGAGACACGCGACGACACCACCAGTTGCACCACGCCGGATCATCGTCGCGCATCGTACCGGATGGCTCGCGTTCGCGCGGACCGCGTGACATCGTCAACGTCATGCGCACGACGACGATCGCCCTCGCATGCGGGCTCGCAACGACCGCGAGCTGCGGCAAGTCGAGCACCTCGCAGCCCGATCCGCACCCCGGGAGCGCTGCAGCCACGAGCCTCGCGAGCGCGGGCAGTGCCGCCAGTGCGGGCGAGATCAAGCACCCGATCGACAAGGCTCCCCTGCCACCGCTCGGCGCCGATCCAGGCGGCGCGACCGGCAAGGTGGTCTGGGCCACCCGCTACGGCGGGCTCGGCACCGAGGTGCCGCGCGGCATCGCGCTCGCCGCCAGTGGGGACACGTACCTCACCGGCTACGTCGACGGAGTCGCGGACTTCGGCATCGCGGGCGCGGGCGGCAAGCACGACAGCGGCGGCAGCACGGATGCCTACCTGATGAAGCTCGGCGCCGACGGCGCGATCACGTGGGCGACCGGGTTCGGCGGCAAGCGCGAGGATACCGGGCGCGGCGTCGCGATCGCGGGTGACTCGATCGTGGTCGTCGGCAACTTCGCCGATACCCTCACGATCGGATCCACGTCGCGCGACTCGGCTGGCAACGACGACTACTTCATCGCCGCGTTCGATCCCACCGGCGCCTCGAAGTGGCTCGTCACGGGAGGAGGCATCGACTCCGATGGCCTCAACACGATCGCGGCGACCCCCGATGGTGGGTTTGTCGTCGGAGGATCGTTCATCGGCACCTCGACGATCGGCGGTCGCGAGCTCAAGTCGGCGGGCGGCAGCGATGCCATCCTGATGAAGATCAGCGCGACCGGCGCCACGGAGTGGGTGCGCCAGTACGGTGGCGTGTACAGCGACACGTTCCTGCACCTCGCCGTCGACGCGCGCGGCAACATCTTCGCGCAGGGGTCATTTCGCGACGTCGCGGCCTTCGGTGGCGCGAAGCTCACCGCCGGTGGCGGCGCGGACGAGGACATCGTGCTCGCGAAGTACGACGCGAACGGCGATCACCTGTGGTCGAAGAACTTCGGCGGCGACGACGACGACGTCCCCGGCGGCATCGCGGTGGATCCGGCCGGACACGTCACGATGGCCGGGGCCTGGGCCCACACGATCAAGTTCAGCGACGCCGAGAGCCACACCGCGCTCGGTGATGCCGACGCGTTCGTCGCGCGCTTCGACGGCGATGGGGTGTTCGAGTGGGCCAAGGTCTTCGGCGGCGAGCGCCCCGATATCGGCTACGCGATCGCGGGGGACGCGACGGGGAACACGGTCACGACGGGCTGGTTCGACGGGCTCGCGCAGTTCGGGAAGGGGGCCATCCGCACGGCGGGCAGCAAGGACGCGTTCGTCATGAAGCTCTCCGTCACCGGCGACGTGCTGTGGTCCACCACGTTCGGCGATCACGATCACGATGAAGGTCGCGTCGTCGCGATGGATGGCGCGGGTCACGCGACGGTCGCCGGCATCTTCCACTTCAAGCTTCCGATCGCGCCGACGCCGGTCGAGTCCGCGCACGCGCCCGAGGACCGGATCCCGAAACCGGATGCCTTCGTGGTGCGCTTCGACCGGTGACTCGTGTAAAAGGGCCGGGCTTTCACTTTCGAAAAGCAGGAGATACCGATGGCCAAGGCGAAGAACGGTAAGGGCTCTGCGAAGAAGGCAGCTCCCATGGAGATGCTGCTCGTGTCCTCGAAGGTTCGCGGGATGATCAAGGACGCGGGTCTGAACACGGCGGGCGATGCGCTCGACGGTCTGAACAACGCGGTCGGCTGGTTGATCTCCCAGGCGACGCGACGCGCCGCCGAGAACGGTCGCAAGACCGTCCGCGCGCACGACTTCCACCTCTAGTCGTTCGGGTCGCTCCGGTAGTACCAGGTCGTTCCGGTGGTACCGGGTCGGTCCGGTCGTACCGGGTCGCTCCGGTCGTACCGGGTCGCTCCGGTCGTACCGGATCGCTCCGCTGGAGCGGAGGCCCCTGCGTGCTCCGGCGCGTCGGGTGCGAGCCCAACGCGAGGTCGCGAACGCTTCCCCGGAAGCGCGTGCTGCCTTACACTATCCGACGGTGTCGATTGGGGTTCCGATCTACCTGGTCTCGGGTTGCACGACGGGCGAAGAGTTCGTCGCTGCATTCCGCCGCTATGCGGATCGGAGTGGCCTGTTCATCCCGATCGCGGAGCCGATTGCCGTCGGGAAGCGCGGTCGCTTCGCCGTCACGCTGACCGACGGCGGGGTGATGGTCGAGGGCGAGGCGGAGGTCGTCAGCTCGACGCGGACCCCGTCTGTGCTTCACGGGCGCATCGGCATGACGCTGCGGTTTGGCGAGCCTGACGAGCCGAGCAAGATCGTGCTCGTCGAGCTCGAGAAGGCGCGGCTGTCGATGAAGCCACCTCCGCCGAGCGTGCCACCGCGCCCCGCCGACGTGCCGTCCGCGCCGAGGCCCGTGCCGCCACCCGCGGCGGGCCGTATCGATGCGAGCAACGCGCTCGCGGAGTGCGTCGCGATCGGCGATCTCGAGGCGCTCGAGGTCGCACCCGCCGCGCCGAAGCCGATCACGAAGTTTGTCATGCCCGCGGTCGCCCCGGTCCCCGACGCCCAGCGCTCCCGGACGCCCAGCGCCACGCCGCTCGGACTGCGGCCACGCCATCCGTCCACGCCGCCGGTCGTCGCGTCGGCGCCGCGGCCGAAGCAGCCGACCGCACCTCCTCCCGGGTCAGGTCCGGTCCGGCTGACGGTCACGTCCACGCAGCCGTCCGCGGTGGTGCCGCCTCCCCCGCCGCCGCTCCCCTCCCCGTTCGCGATGCCGAACGTGCGCTCCAGCGCGACGGTGCAGATGCCCTCGGTCCTGCGTCCGCCGAACCCGAACGATTCGATCTCGGCGTTCGAGTCGGGGGTGCCGTCCGCGCCGATCGTCGCGCCCGCTGCACCGCTGTCCGCGTCCGGTTCGGTGCCCGCGATCGAGGTCGAGGAGCCGACCGACCTGACCGAGATCCCGAGCGCCGCGCTGCTCGCACGCACGGCGGCCGCGACCGGGGCACCACCGCTGCAGACCGCCAAGCGAGCGGAGGTGCGCACCGACCGCATTCCGCGCAAGACGGTGCTCGGTATCGCGGTGGTTCCCGACGGGATGACGGTCCTGCCCGCGCCGACGACGGCGAGCGCGGAGGCCACGCACGACACGAGCGTGATCACCTCGCCGCTGCCGCCGCCGATGGCACCGACGATCGAGGAGCCGACGCCCAGTGGCAACTGGACGATCACGCCCGGAGCCGACAAGCCGACACTCGAGCCGCGCGGGACCGTGGCGCCCGCAGTCAAGGCGAGCGCCATCACGGCACCGGCCGGATCGCTGACCGGTGACTGGTCGATCGCGGTGCTCCCCGAGAGTCCCGACGGCTGGAGCGAGCCTTCCAAGGTGGAGCGGCGCGCGCTCACGGTTCCGGGTCCGCCCGTCTCCGCGGTCGCGAGCACGACGGACGTCGACACCACCGCGAGGCCCGAGCCTGCGGCGGTCGCCGGGCCGAAGGTCCAGATCGACCCCTCGCTCATCGAGGAGCCTGTCGAGGACGCGGTCCCCGTCCCGACCACGGCGCCGCGCCCGGTCGCGACCTCGAATGGCGCCTTCAGCGATACGATGATGGCCGTCGAGCCGCCGAGCGAGCGGGAGTCCGCGCCGACGTCTGCGAGCGCCTCCGCGCTCCGCGCCCAGTCGCCGGCACCCGAGATGGCGGGAACTGGCTCGGGTCCGGTCTCGGGCCAGGTCGCCGCTGCGCTGCCGCACGTCCATTCGCCGGGGTCCGGACTGCGCCTCCCGGTGACGCCGACGCCGGTGCCCGGCCGCCTCGCGAACGGCACGCACTCCGCGTATCCGGTCATGCCCGAGGGGCCCGCCCAGCAGCAGATGATGGGCTTCGCGCCCGCGCCGCGGGCCGCCACCCCGCGGGCCGCCACCCCGGGCCAATCGTACGTGGGGGAGGACTCCGGGACCGCGTTCATCGCGACCGGCGGCGGCAGCCGTACCCGCACGCTCGTCATCATCGCGAGCGCGCTTCTCGCCGTGGCGGTGGGTGTGGTGGTCTTCGTGATGCTCTCGCGCGGCCGGCACCACGTGGCCACGCCGGTCGTAGATGCCGGCGTTCCGCGTGCGAGCGCGGTCACGGCGCCCACGGTCGACATCGACGCCGCTGCGGCCCCGACAGCGACGGTGGAGACGGCCGTCGCCGACGCCGCCGCCGAGACGGCCGTGACCACACCGGCGGACGCGCCCGCCGCTGCGGTGACGACGACGACACCACCGACGACACCACCGACGACACCACCGGCGACGCCACCGAGCACCACTCCGCCAGTCCCTACCCCTGCGATTCCCGCGGTGGCCGCGGTCGATTGCCCGACGACCATCGAGACCTTTCCCACTGGCGCGGAGCTCTTGGTCGGCGGCGCGACCGTCGGGACGACCCCGAAGAAGTTGACGCTCCGGTGTGGCGTCGAGACGAAGCTCACGCTTCGTAAGTTCCACTACGGTACGGCCGTGCGGACCATCGTCCCGAAGGACCACGGCAACGCCGTGCGCGTGAAGCTCGAGAAGGTGACGTTCACCGTGAAGCTGAGCTCGAGCCCCCCGGGTGCCACGGTCTCCGTGGGCGGCAGGTCGATCGGCGTCACGCCGACCACCGCCCGCTTGCCTGCATTCGAGCTCACCTCGGTGGTGTTCTCGAAGGCGGGCTACACGAGCGACACCCAGAAGCTCACGGCGAAGCAGAACAACCAGACGCTTCACAGCCTGCTCAAGAAACAGGGCAAGTAGCCGCGTCAGTCGGCACCGCCGAGGTGCAGGTCTTCCACGAGCGCACGCACGCGCGAGAGGAACCGCCGTCCCGGATCGGGTTTGTCGTTGCGATACGTGGGGTCGAGCTCCACGTATTCGGCGTGGTCGCGAAATCCCATCACCTCCTGGTGGCCGAGCAGGCGCGTGATCGGGTAACGCGCGACGAGCGCGCGGACGAGCGTAGCATCCGCGGTGACCTGCGCATCCGTGAGCGGCCATTTCGCCTCGTCACCGACGTTCTCGATGCCGATCGCGAGGTGGTTGAGCCCGATGCAGTGGCGCGCGAATCGAGTCGCGGGCTGGAGCTGATAGATCGTCCCGTCGCGATCGATCAGGAAGTGGGAGGACACGTTGACGGCCCCCGCGCGGGCGAGCGCCGTCCGGCTGGCCTCGATGCGCGCCGTGTCGAAGTAGCCGCGCGTCGCCTTCGCCGAGCCCCCACCGGTGTAGTGGAGGACGATCACCGTGGGCCCGATCGTCAGGTCCGTCGCGGTCGGATCGCTGTGCGCCCGCCGGTACTCGAGCGTCAACCGCTCGCGCTCCGCGCTCCACTTCATCGGCGCATCGACGATCGACACCGCGGCCACCGCTGCTGCGTCGGGGGCCGCGTCGGGCGCGGCGTCCGGCGCCGCGTCGGGAGCGACGAGCGCCGCGTCGACGCGCACGGCTACCGGCAGCGGCAGCGGCGCTCGCTCGGGCGCCTTCGCAGAGCACGCGAGGAGCGCCGCACAGACGACGACGGAGCGGTGAGAGGCCACCGCCCCGTCGTACCGCCGCTACTTCCAGAACGCCAGGCGACTCTTCTTCGGCGCCGGCGGCGTCGGAGCGATGCTGGTGCGCGCTGCGATCGCGGCGAGCTCGGCGGCAATGGCGAGGGCGTCGTACACGAAGCTGCTGGCGGCGAGCGCGACGCTCAGTCGCTCGACCAGCCGCTCGACCTCGATCGAGATCGCGAGACCCGTTCCCGTCGAGCGGACATCCTCGACCCATTCCATCAAGCGGACCCGAAGGACGCGAACGGCCGCGGCCTCCGCCCCACGGACGCCGGGCTGCGATGCCGTGGCAGTGCCCACGCGGTACGGCACGCGCCTCGCGGCGTCAGCCGCGGCGGTCGCCTGCGCGTCGAGCTCGCGCGCGAGGCCGCCGAGCGAGGCCCGGTAGGCGTCGGCGAGCTCGTCGTTCGCCGCACCGCTGCCCTCCTCTCGCCGCTCCGGCGCGTAGCTGTGCATGACGACCTTCGCCATCGAGGGCGGTGAAGGCGACGGCGCCATGGTCGAGTACGACGCCGGTGGTACCGGCATGCTCCGGGGTGCCTGCGGTGATGGGCTTGCGGGCGTGGGCATGGCCGGCGGACCGCCGAACGCGAGCGCGCCGCTGGGAGCGCCCGACGGCATCGCCGAGCCTGGCGCGGCGGGAGCCCGCATCGAAGAGTACGACTGCGAGACCGCCGCGGTCGCGCCCGTCGGAGCTGCGTGCCGCGAGCGCGGCATCGGGGCGCGCGCGCTGCCCGGCGCGGCCCAGCCTGCGGGCTCCTCGACGGCCTGCACGACGGTGTGCAGCTTGCCATCGGGGTTCGCGATCTGGCTGCGGTCGACGGCGAGGAACGCGGTGAAGCGCGACAGGACGCAGAACCGCTTCGATACCGAAACGATCGAGCCCTCGAGCGAGCGGGCCCCCGCCGCGTACTGGTCCTCGAGGTCGCGAATTCGCGCGCGCGCCCAGCTCGCCCCGAGCCAGGTTGCCGGCGCCGCCGCGCCTCTCTCCATGCCCGCGCCCGCGCCCGCCAGGTCCGGCGCGGCGCTGCGCGTGACCGTGAGCGCCAGCGGATCACCGAGCGTCGTGCCGGTGACCGTGATCGCCGCGCCCGCCGCCGCGCGCCCTCGATACCGACCGAGCACGGTCACCGGCGCACCGGCGTACACGTCGGGCAGCTTCGCCGGCGCCGTGTCCATCGCGTAGACGTCGAGGCCCTCCCCGCGCAGCGCCAGCTCGGTGGCGACCGGCGAGCCGATCCGGCGATGCACCTTGGCCATCACGGCGTCGAGGCGATCCTCGGACTCCACGAGCTCGCACAGGCCACCGCCGGCCGCCGCGAGGCGACGCAAGAACGCGGCGTTGACGGCCTGATCGATGCCCAGCGCGAACATGCGGGTCGCCCCGAGCCGCGGGGCGAGCTCCTTCAGGATGTGATCCTCGTTGCCGACCTGCCCGTCGGTCACGAGCACGATCACGCGCTCGCGATCGTCGTGGCCACCGGCGAGCAGGGTCGCGGCGTGGACGAGTGGCCCCGCGAGCTCGGTGCCGCCCCGCGCGTCGAGCCGCGCGAGCGCCTCGACGCTCCTGAAGCGATTGCGATCGCTCGCCTCCACGAGCCCGAGCTCGGGCACCCCCTCGACCCGATCGTCGAATGCGATCGCACAGAAGCGGTCGCGCGACGTCAGGGTGTCGATCATGCGCGCGGCCGCCCGGCGCGCGGCCACCATCTTCCAGCCGCCCATGCTGCCCGAGCGATCGATCACGAACACCACGTCGCGCGGCTTCGCGGCGAGCGTCCGCGTACTCGGTGGGACGAGCGCGAGCAGGAACGTGCCACCGGCGCCGTCCGCATCGTCGATGCACGCCAGCGAGCTCGCGAGCGCCGCGCCATCGACGCGCCAGCGCAGGATGAAGTCGCGGTCGAGCCGCGGGTGAGCCTCGGTCGACGGCTCGCCACCCGGTCGCCGCTGCGAGTCGAGCGCGATGATCCGCGCATCGCTCCGGGTCTCGGAGACCGTGTGCAGGCTCGACGACAGCTCCCGGATCTCGCCCTGGAACGGCGCGAACGCGACGCGAATGCCCAGGCTCACCGGGTTCGAGCACCCGCGCAGCAGCGTCGGGGGCGAGATCCGCGACGCGTCCGGCACGAGTGACGTATCGCGCTCGCTGCCGAGCCCCGCCTGCTCGCCGTCGAGCGCCGCACCCGGCATGTAGCGCGGCGCGACGACGAGCGGGAACCGGAACGTCACCTCGCCATCGTCGACGGGCAGTGGCCCGACCAGCGAGATTCGCACGGTCGCGCGCTCGCCGGGCATGAGGTTGCCCACGCGGAGCGTGAACACGCCCGGCCGCTCCTCCTCGGTGATCGCGGCGCGGTGACCGGCCGCGATCGCCGTATCGTACTGCTCGCGCGCGGCGCCACGCTCCTCGACGACGCCCTCCACCACGCGCCCCGCGACCTCCATGCGGAAGCGATGAACCGCCGCGCGGTCGGGGAGCGGAAAGATGTACGTCGCCTCGATCGCGGTCGCGAACGTGTTCACGAACGTCTGCGCCACCTCGACCGCCGCGACGAGCCCGGTCACCCGCGCATCGACCTCCATCGCCGTCAGCGGCAGCGCGCCGTGAGGGGTGGTGAGCGCGCCGAAGCCGGCCTCGCGATCGCTCCCGTAGCGAGCCACCTCGTCATCACTCATCAGCGCGATCGGCAGTGCAGTCATGGAGCATCTCCTGGTTCGTGGTCTCGATCATGGGAGGCGAGCGGGCGGCGTGCCAGCTCGGTGATCAGGGGCTGGGCTGCCGCGCGGATCGCGCGCAGCGCCTCGGCAGTCAGCGGCGCGGTCTCGCTCAGCACGAGCGACAGCACGGCGCCCGGGGCGAGCTCGATCCGCAGCTCCATCGGCATCGGTGGCGGTGACCCGGTCGTCAGCGCCGGCAGTGCCACGGCCGCGCTCGGCCCGGGACGCAGCGAGGGCGTCGCTGCATCCGGCTGCACCCGCCAGAACTCTTTCCGCGTCGAGCCCGAGCCCGAGCCCGACAACGCGACACCCGACATCCGCGCGAGCGTCTCGTCCGTGAGGGTCGCCCACAGCGTCTGGATCTCGGCGAGGCTCTTGCCTGCCGACTGCAGCCGCTTGATCGCGACGACCTGCGCGAGGTGCCGCCGCCCGTACACCGCGGTCCGCCCGCGCATCGCGACGGGCCGATCGAGCAATCCGATCGTGCCGTAGTAACGAATCGTTCGATCGTCGGGCACCCCGCGGACCTGACCGTTCGCCTGCGCGGGCAGCGCGGCGATCCGCGCCGCCACCTCCCCGACGAGCTCCGGCAGCGTCCACGCGGCGTCCATGCTCTCTATCTAACACTGTCACATGACACTGTCAACAACCGTGGAGGCGGCACGATCCGTGGAACGATGGCCCTCCCGTGGCGCGCATCCTCATCGTCGACGACGACCGCTCGATCCGCCGCACGCTCGAGAAGTTCCTCGGCGCCGAGGGCTTCGCCGTCACCACCGCGAGCGACGCCCCCTCTGCCATCGAGGCCGCCGCTCACGCCGACCTCCTGCTCCTCGATCTCGGGCTCCCCGGCGGCAGCGGCTTCGACGTACTCGCCGCGCTCGCCCAGCGCCCTGATCCCCCGACGGTGGTGGTCGTCACCGCGCGCGATGACATGCAGTCGACGGTCAAGGCCGTCCAGCTCGGCGCCTACGAGTACATGGTGAAGCCGGTCGACATCGATCGCCTGCGGCTCGTGATCACGCGTGCGCTCGAGAGCCGCGAGTCGCGCGCGTCGCTGCCTGCGATCGGGACCGATGGCGATGCCCCGCTGGCGGGCGACATCCTTGGCAAGAGCGCCTCGATCCGCGACATCTGGAAGCAGATCGGCGCCGTCTCGACCACGCGCGCGCCCGTGCTCATCCTCGGCGAGTCGGGCACGGGCAAGGAGCTGGTCGCGCGCGCGATCCACGGCGCCTCGGCTGACCGCGAGCGACCGTTCGTCGCGGTGAACTGCAGCGCCCTCGCGAACGGCGTCCTCGAGAGCGAGCTATTCGGCCACGTGAAGGGCGCGTTCACGGGCGCCATCGCCGATCGCCCGGGACGCTTCGAGCTCGCGGGGCGCGGCACCATCTTCCTCGACGAGGTCGCCGAGATCCCGCTCGAGCTGCAGGCCAAGCTCCTGCGCGTGCTGCAGGAGCGCACGTTCGAGCGCGTCGGCGATGCGCGCACGCTGCCGCTCGAGGCGCGCGTGATCGCGGCGACTCATCGCGACCTGCCCGCGATGGTCGCGAAGGGCAGCTTCCGCGAGGACCTGTTCTACCGCCTGCGCGTCGTCGAGATGTGTCTGCCGCCCTTGCGCGAGCGCGCGTCCGACATCCCGCTCCTCATCGAGGGCCTGCTCGCGAAGATCCACCGCGACCTCGACAAGCAGCTGCGCTACGTCACCCCCGCGGCGATGGCGCGCCTGCAGGCATACCCGTGGCCGGGCAACGTGCGGGAGCTCGAGAACACGCTGACCCGCGCGGTCGTGATGGCCAAGACCGATATTCTCGACGAGACGCTGCTCACCTCGCTCGCTGCCGCCGCGGCTGCTCCTGCCAGCACCGCGCCCGATGGGCCGCTGGCCACGCTGCGCGAGGTCGAGCGGCAGCATGTCGCGCGGGTGCTCGTCCACGCCGAGTGGAACAAGCGCCGCGCGTGCGCGATCCTCGACATCAGCCGCCCCACGCTCGACCGCAAGATCGAGGAGTACGGCCTGCGCCGCGACGACGCGGCGAGCAGCGACGCGTGAGTGGCCACGCAGGGACGGTCCTCGCCGGCCTGATCACGCTCGCGATTGCCGCGATCGGTGCCGCGTACGGCGGGCTCGTGCTGCGCGCTGCGACTCACCGGCGCGACAACCTGACGTTCGGCGCGCTCGCCCTCACGGACGCCGCGATCACGGCGTGGCGCGGCCTCAACGTGCTCGCCGGCGACTCGATCATCGATCGCAACGTGACCGTGCCCTGCGCGGTCGGCACCGTGGCGCTCGCCCTCGTCACCATCGAGTTCGTGTCCGCGTTCCCCCGGCGCCCCGCGATTCGCGGGTCCACGCGGTGCGTCCTCGGCACGTGGGGCGCGTTCGGCATCGCGATGATCGTCATCGATCCGCGCGAGCCGCTCGCGCTGTCGCAGTACCTGTTCTTCTTTCCGTCGGCGCTCGTGATCTTCGGCATGCTCGCGAGCGCGTGGCGCCGGTGCTCCGATCGCAGCGAGCGCGCCGTCATCGGCATGCTCGTGTTCCGCTGGCTCGCGGGGCTCGGTGCGTACTTCGTGGCCCCGCACTTCGGGTGGTTCGAGGAGGGCGTATGGGCCGAGACCACCGTCGCGACACTCGTGTCGTTCGTCGTGATCGGCACGGCGGTGCTGCGCAGCGAGCTGTTCTCCGCGCGCTCGGCGGCGTCGGAGGTCACCACCGTGGCGACGATCGCGCTCGTGGTCATCCTCGGCGGCGGTACCAGCGTGTGGGCGATCCAGACCCGCGTCGCGCCAGGCACGCTCCACGACGCCCTGCTCGTGGGCGCCACGCTCGTGCCGCTCGGCCTCGCGATGCTCGGATGGATGCTGTATCCGCGCGTCGAGCGCCGCGTGCTCGCACCGCTCGACGAGCGGCGCGCGCGCCGGCTCGCGGTCCACGGCGAGCCGCTGCCCGTCGACGCGACCAGCGCGATCGCGGAGGCGTCGCTGCGGATCGCGACGATCGGCGACGGCGCGACCGTCGCGTGGATCCCGACCTCCGAGCTCGCCGCCGCGCTCGCGACCGCGCTGCAGGATGGCGAGCCGCGGCGGCGCCCCGATGCGCTCGAGCTGCCCGCGAGCTTCGTGGTTCCCGCGCTCGGCGGCGACGGTGCGCTCGTCGGCGCCTTTGCGCTCGACGGTGGCAACATCGATCGCGACACCTACTTCGTCGCGCGCGACCTCGCGGCCCGGGTAGCGCTGGCCGTCGAGCGCGCCGAGGCCGTGTCCGCGCTCGGTGATGCCCGTCGCCTGGCCGCGCTCGGTCAGTTCGCGGCTGCGATCGCGCATGACATCCGGACGCCGCTGACGTCGATCTCGCTCAACGTGCAGATCCTCCGCCGCAAGCTGGAGCTCTCCGCCGACGATCGCGAGCACCTCGATATCGCGCTCGAGGAGCTCGGCCGGCTCGACCGCTCGGTCGCAGAGATCCTCGACTTCGCGAAGCCCGTGCGCCTCGTCGCGGAGGCGATCGATGTCGGCGAGCTCCTCGAGACGGCCGCGCGTGGGCTCACCCCGGTGCTGTCGGGGCGCGGTGTCGCGCTGGGCGTCGCCATCGACGACGCGGCGAAGGCCCTGACCGTCCACGGCGACGCGAGCCGGCTGCGCCAGGTGCTCGTCAACCTCATCGACAATGCCGCGGACGCATCGGAGCGCGGCGCGAGCGTGATGCTGCGCGCGGGGTCCGCCGAGTCGGGACAGATCGCGATCGAGGTGGAGGACCACGGGCGTGGTATCGGCACCGCCGACCTGGCTCACATCTTCGATCCGTTCTTCACGACGCGGCCCGATGGCACGGGGCTCGGCCTCGCGATCTGCCACAAGGTGATCCGCGCGCACGGTGGCGACATCCGCGTGCGCTCGACGGTCGGCGCGGGCTCGACGTTCACCGTGCTGCTGCCTGCCGCGAGGTAACACCTCATTACGTCGCGTGAGCCGGCGTGAGGTTCGAGCGAACCGGGGCGCGCTCAACCGCCCGAAACCGCTCGCCGTGAGTGCCGGCATGCGACGTGCTTTCGGTTCCATCGGACATGTGGACCCTGGCGCGCAAGCTGCTGCTACACGATCGCCTGCGCTTCGTCGTCGCCATCGCGGGCGTGTCCGTCTCCGTGATGCTGGTGCTCGTGCAGGTCGGCCTCTATTTCGGCTTCATGGACACCGCTTCGTCGATCATCGACGCGAGCCACGCGGATCTGTGGGTCGGCAAGGCCGGCAACGACTCGTTCGAGTTCGCGACGCCGTTCGACGAGCGCGCGCTCTACCGGGTCGCCTCGGTGCCAGGCGTGGAGCGGACGGAGCGCGTGCTGATGAGCTTCTCGCAGTTCAAGCTCGCGAGCGGCGGCGACCTCGGCGTTCAGGTCGTGGGCGTCGAGACCACGGCCGGGCACGCCCCCCTCCTCGGGCCCTGGAACGTCGTCGCGGGCGAGATCGGTCGGCTGTCCGAGCCGGGCGCGATCGTGGTCGACCGCAGCGAGTACGCGAAGCTCGCGATCGACCGGGTCGGTGTCATCACGGAGATCGCGGGCGTACGCGCCGAGGTCGTCGCGCTCACCAGCGGGATCCGGTCGTTCACGACCTCGCCGATCGTGTTCACGGACATCCGCACTGCGCGCAGCTACCTGCCGCAGCTCGGTGCGGAGCCGGTGACGTACGTGCTCGTGAAGCTCGCGCCCGGCGCCGACCTCGCGACCGTGAAGGCTCGGATCGCCGCGCTGCCTCACCTCGCGGTGTACACGCGGAGCGAGATGTCGAAGCGGACTCGCTCGTACTGGTCGAGCCGCACGGGCGTCGGCGCGGGCTTCTTCACGACGGCCGTACTGGGTGTCATCGTCGGGTTCGTCGTCGTCGGCCAGATCCTCTACAGCGGCACGCTCCAGTACATCCGCGAGTACGGGACGCTCAAGGCGATGGGCGCGCGCAACAGCGCGGTGGTGCGCGTGATCCTCGCCCAGGCGATGATCTCGGCCGCGCTCGGCTTTCTCGCCGGTGCGCCGCTCGCGATGGGAATGCGAGCCGCGATGGCCGCTGCGAATCTCACGGTCGCACTCACCCCGGCGCTGTACGCGGCGACGGCGGCGATCACCGGCGTGATGTGCGCGTTCGCGGCGCTGCTCTCGATCGTCAAGGTGCTGCGGCTCGACCCCGCATCGGTCTTCAAGGGTTAACGGGAGGCATGGGAGACATGACCACGGCATCGGCACTCGCGCGCATCGTGAACATCGGCAAGACCTACGGCGCGGGCGAGACCGCCGTGGCCGCGCTCGCGGGCGCGACGCTCGACATCCTCCCCGGCGAGGTCACGCTCATCGAGGGGCCATCGGGGTCCGGCAAGACCACGCTGATCTCGATCCTCGGGCTCTTGCTCACGCCCACCACCGGTGAGGTGTGGATCGAGGGTCAGAACGTCGCGGGGCTCGGCGAGCGGCACCTGCCCGGCTTGCGCGCTCGCAACTTCGGGTTCGTGTTCCAGGGCTTCAACCTGTTCCCCGCGCTCACCGCGCTCGAGAACGTGGCGATCGCGATCCAGATGAAGGACGCGCGCGTGAAGCGCCCGAAGGACGAGGCGCGCCGCCTGCTCGAGCTCGTCGGGCTCGGACCGCGCGTGCATCACTTGCCCGCGGACCTGTCGGGCGGGCAGAAGCAACGCGTCGCCATCGCGCGCGCGCTCGGTGGCAATCCGCCGATCCTCATCGGCGACGAGCCCACCGCCGCGCTCGACACGAAGACCGCGCTGTCCGTGATGGACCTCCTGCGCGAGCTCGCGACCACCCAGGGGCGTGCGGTCGTCGTGGTCACGCACGATCCGCGGCTGGAGCGCTTCGCGGACCGGGTGGTGCGCGTCGAGGACGGAACCATCCACAGCATCGACACCCCGAGCACGCGCTCGGCGGCCTGAACCGAACGCGCACGAAAGATGATGACCATGTCCAAGCTCCGCTATCTCGCGCTCGCGCTGCTCCCCCTCGCCGCTGGCGGCTATCTCGCATTCGGTCACGCTACCGGGCCCGCGAGCGCTGCCGGCACCGGACCGGGCGCGGTCCTCGCGCGACCCTCGGCCCTCGTCGCGCCCGCGCGAGTCGAGCCCGTGCGCGACCCGGTGCGGCTCGCGTTCGAGGCGCAAGGTCGCATCGCGGAGATCCTCGTCGACGAGGGTGATCCCGTCGAGGCTCACCAGGTGCTCGCGCGGCTCGATGACCGGCTTGCACGCGCGCGCGTCGCCTCCGCACGAGCTGCGCTCGCGGCCGCGCAGGCGCGTCACGATCTCGCGCGCCGCGGACCGCGGCGCGAGGATCTCGCCGCCGCGCGCGCGGATGCCGAGGCCGCCGAGGCGATGGCGGCGCACCGGGGTGCCGAGGAGGCGCGCAGCGAGCAGCTCGGCAAGCAGGGCGCGATGACCGACTCCCTCGTGGATGCGGATGGCGCCGCCGCTCGCGTCGCGACGGCGCAGGCCGCGGCCGCGCGGGCGCGCTTCCAGTCGCTCGCCCGAGGCACCCGGGTCGAGCAGGTCGAGGAGGCCGCCGCCGCGGTCGCGCTCGCGCAGGCGGACCTGGAGGCCGCCACCGTCGTCCTCGATCAGACGGTGCTGCGCGCCCCGACGGCCGGGGTGATCCTGCGGCGCACGGCCGAGCCTGGCGCCACGGTCTCGCTGACGGTCTCGCAGCCGATCGTCGAGCTCGCGGATCTGCACCACCTCGAGCTGCGCATCGAGGTCGACGAGGCCGACGTAGGCGCCGTCGCCGTGGGTGGGACGGCGTACGCGACCGCGGACGCGTTCGGCGACCGCCAGTTCCCCGTGCGCATCACGCGGCTCGCGAGCGAGCTCGGGCGCAAGAGCGTCCGCGACGACGATCCGCGCGCGCGCGTCGATACCCGCATCCTCGAGGCCCTCGCCACGTTCGACGGCGCCCCGCCCAACTTGCCGGTTGGCCTCCGCATGACCGTGCACCTCGCGCCATCACCGCGCTGACAGCGCCGGGCTGCGCACGCGACTACTTGCGGTGCAGCTTCGCGAGGTACACGTCTGCGGCCTCGCGCAGGGTCTCCGCGAGGAGTCGAAACTCGCGCAGGCGACCCGACGACGTGCGCCACGCGAGCCCGAGCGTGCGGCCCGGCGCTGGATTCGCGAAGCGCGCGAGCGCCACGGGCCCCTTCGACGGCACCAGCGAGGCGGCGGCCGCCTCCGGCAGGAGCGTGACGCCGAGCTTGCCCGCGACCATCTGCACGAGGGTCGGCAGGCTCGTCCCGCGCACCTCCATCGACTCGACGGCTCCCGCGCGGGTGCACACCGCGAGCGCCTGATCGCGCAGGCAGTGGCCGTCCTCGAGGAGCAGCACGGACTCGCCATCCAGGTCCTCGTCGCGCAGCTTGCCGCGCTTGTTGAGCACGAGCGAGCCGCGCGGCGCGGCGAGCAGGAACTCCTCGCGCGCCACGGGCGCGGTGGTGAGGTCGCCCGGCACCGGGATCGCGAGCAGCGCGGCATCGAGCTCGCCGGCTCCGAGCTGGGTGAGCAGCCGATGAGTCTGCTCCTCGCGCAGCACGAGCTCGAGCCGCGGGAACTTCGCGCGCACCCGGGGTAGCAGCGCGGGGAGCCAGTACGGCGCGATCGTCGGGATCACGCCGAGCCGCAAGTTGCCGACGAGCGGCTCGGCGCGGCGCCGGGCGGCATCGCCGACCGCGTCGACCGACGCCAGCGCCTCGCGAGCGCGACTCACGACGTCCTCTCCCGCGGGCGTCACGAGGACGCTGCGGCGATCGCGCTCGAACACCTGCACGCCCAGGAGGGCCTCCGCGGCCTGCACCTGAGCTGACAGCGCTGGCTGCGAGATCGCGAGGGTCGTCGCCGCCCGGCGAAAGCTCCCCTGCGCCGCGACGGCGACCAGGCACTCGAGTTGACGGATGCTGGGGCGATCGCTGCGAGGCACGCTGATAGGACTAGCATATCAGCCCGATTGCGTTGCGTGATTGGACGAGTCACGCCGTGACGCCTAAGTTGACCTCAACATGTTGACCATCGGCGACCAGTTCCCCGCGTTCAAGGCCAAGGCAGTTGTCGGACTCGACAAGGGCAAGGAGTTCAAGGAGCTCAGCAACGAGTCCTTCGACGGCAAGTGGAAGGTCTACTTCTTCTGGCCCAAGGACTTCACCTTCGTCTGCCCGACCGAGATCGCCGCGTTCGGCAAGCTCGCGCGCGATTTCACGGACCGTGACACCCAGCTCCTCGGCGTGTCCACCGACAGCGAGTTCGTCCACCTCGCCTGGCGCCAGCAGCACCCCGACCTGAAGGACCTCCCGTTCCCGATGGTCGCGGATCTCAAGCGCGAGCTCTCGCACCAGCTCGGCATCCTGGACAAGCACGAGGGCGTTGCGATGCGCGCCACGTTCGTTGTCGATCCTCAGGGCGTCATTCGCTTCGTGTCGGTGAACGACATGAACGTCGGCCGCAACCCCGCCGAGACGTTGCGCGTGCTCGACGCGCTGCAGACCGACGAGCTGTGCCCGTGCAACTGGAAAAAGGGCGAGCAGACGCTCACGGCAGCGTAGGGCCCCATGACGATCGAAGCACTCAAGACCCGACTGCCGGAGTACGCGAAGGATCTCCGGGTCAACCTCGGGGTGATCGCGGCCTCGACGGTGCTCACGCCGCAGCAGGCGTGGGGCACCGCACTCGCCGCGGCCGTGACGTCGAAGAACCGCGAGGTCGTCGAGGCCATCGCGGCGGAGGCCGAGCCGCACCTCTCGCCCGAGGCCGCGCTCGCGGCGCGGGGGGCCGCGGCGATCATGGGCATGAACAACGTCTACTACCGCTTCCAGCACGTGATGCAGCACGGCGGGGCGGACACGGCCGGATACAGCGACCTGCCCGCGCGCCTCCGCATGCAGATCATCGCGCGGCCCGGAGTCGATCACGTGGACTTCGAGCTGTGGTGTCTCGCGTGCTCGGCGATCACCGGGTGCGAGATGTGCGTCGGCGCGCACGAGAAGACGGTGCGCGAGAAGGGCGGCTCGAAGGAGCACGTCCAGGATGCGGTGCGCATCGCGGCGGTCGTCCACGCGGTCGCGCTCACGCTCGCGAGCGCGTAGCGTCTGCGCCCTACTTCGTGTCGGGCGCGGCCGTTCGGATGGTCTGCACCACCCACGCAATGAGGACGATTGCGAGCGCGCCGACGAGCGCGAAGGCCCACGCGCCGCCGGCGGAGGCGGCCTCGGGGCGCGGCGGCACGAGCTGCGCGAGGCGAGGCGACTCGCGCACCACGGTGCCGACGAGCAGCGCGGCAGTCGCGGCACCCGTGGCGACCGTGACGCCCGCGCCGTCGGGGGCGACGACGACGAGCCCCCAGCCCACGAGCTCGACGGCAACGGCGACCGCGAGGAGGTACAGCCACGGGTGCGCGGCGGCCGGGATGCTGCCTCCGCGCACGGCGACGAGCCCTGCGGCCGCACCGGCGATCACGTGTCCCGCGATCGCGACCGCGGCGAGCCGGCGCCGCAGCGCTGCCGGCGCCCACCAGGCGGCGACCGCCGCGAACGCGACGAGCATCACGCCGAGCCACAGCACGAGCTTCGGCAGCACCGCGCCCTGCGGGTAGAACCGCGCGCCCGCCGCGTACATGGCCCGCCACGCTGGATCGTCGGCCATCACGAGGTGCAGCTCGCTCCACGACCACGCGACGAACACGAAGCATGCCGTCGCGGTCGCCAGCGCGAGCCGGCGGAACCGTACCGTCGTTGCCGCCTTCGCCGTGTACAGCGCGTAGAACCCCACGATCAGCGCCGGAACGACCGCGCCCCAGCGCGGACCGAGCAGCAGATTCGCCGTGTAGAAGCGCGACTGATACAGCAGCTGCAGGAACAAGAGCGGCGCCACCCCGGCCGTGATGCCGCAGCCGAGCATGAACGGCAGCACGTCGCGGGCGCGCGCCGCGATCGGATCATCATCGCGGCGGCGCAGCGACTGCACCAGGGCGTACGCGCTCCCGACGAGCACGTAGCCGACGAACACGAAGTGGAGCGCCCACGTCACCAGGTACAGCACGAGCCACGAGCTCGGTACCGGTCCGTTCAGAGGCCACATCAGCGCACCTCCGCCGCGGGCTCGGTGCCGGCCTCGTCGAGCCACCGCGCGATCTGCGCGAGCACCACCGGGTCGGGCGGCGGTGCGCTCCACGCGGCCGGAGCCCCCGCGCGCTCGAAGTGCACGAGCTGCACGAGCGACTCGACGTCGTCGGCGTTCCCCGCGAACGGCGGCATGAAACCCTTCGTGCGCTGCAGCTTCGCCACGTTCAGCCGCAGCTGATCGTCGGTCCATGTCGTCGTGAGGTGCAGGAGCGCATTCGCGCCGCTCATCGTGTGGCACGCGTCGCACAGCGCGCGGAACACGCGTGCTCCGTGCGCGAGCGTGGCGTCGGGATAGCGGGCCGCATCGCGCAGCGGATACGGGTCGTCCGCCGTCACGCCCGTGCGGCGAAGCTCGGCGACCTCGGACTTCGCGATCGATGTCGAGTACAGCACGCCGCGCACCGTGTACGGCTTGCGCGCGCCCTCGCGCACGAACTCGCCGGCCGCCGTCGCCCCGAACGCGAGCGCCATCAGCAGCGTCGCGGTCGCGCCGTTGATGTACAGCCGCTTCAGCACGAGCGCGACGACCACGTACGCCCCGAGCAAGACCGACGAGCCTGCCGCGACGCCCACGAACATCAGCATCGGCATGCTGCCGCCCATGAGCCAGGCGCGGCTGTCGGCGGGGATCACCGCGAAGAACCACACCGCGATCACCGGCATGCCCACCATCGGCACCGCGAACTTCGCGGCGCGTGCGAGCAGCGCGGCCTTGCGCTCGCGCGGCAGGTCCATCGTGTTGATCACGATGCACGCAGCGAGGCCCGCGAGGGTCGCGGCCACGGCCGTGCGGAACACCAGCGATGGCCAGAAGCTCGGGTTGAAGAACCCCGCCCACATCCCGGCGCCGGCGAGCCACCGGCCCGGCGTCAGCTGCCAGGAGAGGATGCCGTTGATCCAGAACAGGCTCATCCACGCCGCGAACGCGTACAGCGCGAGCAGGCGCCGCCGCGCTCGATCGTCGAGCCGCGGGCCAAACCGATAGAAGGCGTAGCCCGCGACGATCTCGACGCTGAACCACGCCCACTCGGTGGCCCACAGCCAGTGAAACTCGTCGACCATGAGCCCGATCGTCCGCGCGCCGACCTGGATCGTCGTGAACCACATCGCGACGCCGGTGAGCGCGCCGAGCACGAAGCTCACGAGCACCAGCACCTTGAAGTAGCCGTCCACGAACGTGCGCGCGTCGGCATCGCCGCGCTGCGCGCGCCGCTCGAACAGGTACAGCAGCGCACCGCCGCCGATCGCGAACTGCGCGAGAAACACGTGGAGGATGCCGACGCCTCCGATCACGAGCCCCTTCATCAGCGGCCCGAATGTGTTCACCGGGTAGTGCGGAATCGAGGACGTCACGTGCCGTTGGATGCTACCGCGAGCCCACGGGCGTCACCCGATGTGCGGCCGACGTGCGACCGATGTGGGGCTACTGGAGGGGCTCGTCCGCCAGCGCGTAGTGCGCACCACCGGGTGCGTCGAAGTGCCACCACTCCGTGGCCAGGCCCGTGAAGCCGGCCTTCGCCATGGCCGCGGCGAGCGTGCGCGCCTCGGCGCCCGTGGCACCCTTCAGTGCGCGCTTGCGGTGGGCGGCCGCGGTGAAGTCGTCGAACTCCGTCGGCAGCGTGACCGGCTTGCCATCCTCGTCGACGAGCGCGAGGTCGATGGCGGCGCCGCGATTGTGGCGCGAGCCCGTCTTCGGGTTGGCGACGTACCGGGTGTCGTGGACGCGGTCCCAGAGCACCTGCTGGATCGCCAGCGGGCGGTAGCAGTCCCACACGAGCAGGCGCCGGTGCCGGGCCTTCAAGAGCGCGGCCGCGGTGGCGAGCCGCTCGACGACGGCGCGCCGCAGCTTGCACACCGCCGCCGGGTAGAGCACCTCGCCCGTGATGTTGTTCGCCGTCGCGTACCGCAGGTCCATCACCGCGTCGGGAATCGCGGGCGCGACGTCGACCAGGTCGTCGGGGCGGTCGGCACGCGCATCTGGGGTTGGCCCGAGGAGTCCCCGCACGAGCACGAGCGCCAGCACGTACCGATCGACGCGACCCACCGCGCGAGCGTAGTACAACCCCTCCTCATGTCCACGGGTCTCCTCCACGCGCTCGTCCTCGACGGACGCGGCGGCGCCCGCGAGCTCGACTGGGCCGGCGTCAATGCCTGGCTCCCCGCGGACGGGATCCTGTGGCTGAACCTCGACTACACCGCGCCCGACGTCGCGACGTGGCTCGTGGAGCGCGCGGGCCTCGACGAGCTCACCCGCGACGCGCTGCTCGATCACGATCCGCGACCGCGGGCCGTGCCCCGGGACGACGATCTGTTCCTCGTGCTGCGCGGCATCAATCAGAATGCGGGCGCCGCGCCGGAGGACATGGTGTCGATCCGTGCGTGGATCGAGCCGCGCCGCGTCCTCACGTTGCGCCACCGCGTGTCGCGCTCGATCGAATCGATCGCCGCGGATCTCGCGGCGCGGCGCGGCCCGAAGACGGCCGGCGATCTGACGGCGGTGCTGATCGAGCGCATCGTCGACCACGTCGTGATCCGCGTCGACACGCTCGGCGACGAGGTGGCGGCCGCCGAGGAGCGCGTCGTCGTCGAGACGCGCGGCGTGCTCCGCGCGACGCTCGCCGATCAGCGCCGCCGGGCGATCGCGCTGCGCCGGTTCCTCGCGCCGCAGCGCGATGCGTTCGGCAAGCTCGCACTCGCCCCGCTGGGCTGGCTCGATGCCTCGCAGCGGGCGCGCATTGCCGAGGCTGCCGATCACATGCTGCGCGTCATCGAGGAGCTCGACGCCGCCCGCGATCGCGCCGCGGTGACGCAGGAGGAGCTCGCGTCGCGCCAGACCGAGCAGACCAACCAGCGGCTCTACATGCTCTCGATGATCACGGCGGTGTTCCTGCCGCTCGGCTTCGTGTGCGCGCTGCTCGGCGTGAACGTCGGAGGCGTTCCCTTGCAACACTCCGAGTGGGCGTTCTGGGTGCTCGTCGCGATCTTCGCGATCGCCGTCGCCATCCAGGTCTGGTTCTTCCGCAAGCGCGGCTGGTTCTAGGAAATTCAGTCGTCGGTCCGGATCTGCAGGAAGTAGTCGAACCGTACGGCGAGGTTCTCGGCATACAGCTCGATCGAGTCGACGATAAAGGTCGGGAGGACGGCATTGGAGGTCGAGGCCTCGCCGTGCCAGCTCGAGGTGCACGTCGCGGTGCTCGCCGCGAGCTCGTACGTCAGATCACCGGAGCCACCGACCACTCGCTGCACCTGGGGCTGGCTGCCCTGGGTCGTGTAGCTCGTGCCGTCGAACGTGTAGCTGTACTGCAGCGCCGACTTGACGCCGGTGTCGAACATCTCGCAGTAGTAGCGACCGCCGGCCGCATTGGTCGCCATGATCGCGAACAGCGCGGGACCGCTGCCGGCGTTGGCGGTGGTGCCATGGACGACGAACAGATCATGGGCACGCGTGTACGGCCTGCGGAGGATCCGGAAATCAAGCGTCGAGTCCATCACGACCTGGTCGTTCGCGACATACGTTCCATTGATGGCATTCCACGCGGCGACGTCGACGAAGGGATCGAACAGGACGATGTGCTGACGCGCCAGTGACGGTTCGGGATCGCACGCGTCGCCAACGCGATCGCCATCCTGGTCGGCTTGATCCCCGGCGAGATGGGGACACACGTCGCACGCGTCGTCGACCCCATCGAGGTCCTCGTCGTGACCGGTGGGAACACAGAGTGCCGCGGCGTCGGACGCATCGGACGCATCGGACGCATCGAACGCATCGGTGCGCTCGAACCCGAGGCGCCCGCATCCAGCGATCAGCACCATTGCGGCGCACTGCCCCTGGCGCCAGCGATCACGGCTCATCAGAAGAACGAACAGCCGATCGCGTTCGTCGAGGTGCCAGGCGCGCCCGCAGCGCCCATCGCCGTCCCACCCCCGCCGCCCGTACCGCCCACGAGCATCGACTGCGGGATCGTGATCGTGGCAGACCCCACGCACACCACGGCCGCCGACGGTCCGCCGCCGCCACCGCCGCCATTCCCGCCGGTGCCACCGCCGCCGCCGTCGCCGCCATTGGCGCCCATGCCTCCGTCGTCCTGCTCGCTGCTGCCGCCGTACGGGCCGAAGGCACCGCGCGGTCCGCCCGCGCCGCCCGCGCCGCCCCGCCCGCCCCGGCCGCCCGCACCGCCGCGGCTCGCGACGACCATCGACGACGAGATCACGACGGTCGAGTCGACGGCGATCACGCCGAACGAGCCGCCGCCACCACCGCCGCCCGTCGCGGGTACCCCGGCACATCCGCCGCCGCCACCGCCGCCCCCCGACGAGCCGTACGAGTTGCAGTCCACCGTGCCGCCACCACCGCCACCGCCACCGCCGCCGCCGTTACCGTCGGTGCCATCGCCGCCGTTGCCGCCACTCGCGGCGACGTACGTGCTGCCGGTGAACGTACCGGCCGCCCCGCCCGCGCTTCCCGCGGAGCCAGGACCGCCGGGGCTGCCGGCCGTGCCCGGGAACCCGCTCTGGGCCTCACCCGGGGCACCCGCCCCGAACATCGTATCGAACGTGCCGACCGCGCCGGGCGCCCCGCCGCTGCTATCCCGCCCCGCCGCACCTCCCCGACCACCCGTGCGGCCGCACGCCGAGGCCCCCCCGCTCCCGCCCGTCGGCTGCGAACAGCTGCTGCAGAACAAGCTGCTCGAGTCCTCGCAGCCCGGCTGGCCGACAGAGCCCGGTCCGCCCGCTGCGCCGGGCGCGCCATCGGTCCCGTCGAGGCCTGCCGCGCCGTTGCCCGGGCTCACCGTGACGTCGCGCAGCGCCACCATCGGCGAGCCTTCGACGACGATCGACACCGAGCTCGCACCCGGTGTCGTCGCATCGGTCGACACCACCGTCACGTGGTCGAGCGCGACCGCGGCACTGCCCGCCGGGATCCTGACGGCCGGCGACGCGCCGGTGATGACCGTCGCGGCGACATCGGTCCGCGTCCACGTGGCATCAAAGCCGCCGAGGACCGAGACGCCGGGCCGCATCACGACCTGCTCCGGATACATGCCCGTCTGCACGACGACCGAGCCGCCCGCCATCGCCGCCGCGAGCCCCGCCGCGATCGTTTTCTTGGGCGCCGTGCGCGTGCCGGCGTCCGCATCGTTGCCCGTGCGCGCGACGTAGATCGCCTCGCACGGCACCGTGTCGATGCTGCCGCAGGTCGGCGGTGCATCGACTCCCAGATCGTGGCTCCCGCTGTCGGCTGCGCCCGGGCCACCGTCGGGCCCGCTCGCGCTACCGCCACTCGCGCAGCCCGTGGCCGCGCACGCCCACATGACAACGACCACGCCAAGGTTGCGCATCCCGTCAGCCTACCAGGTCACTGCTGGGTCGCGTCCACGATCGGCGGCTCGCCCGCGAGCCCGTGCAGATACATCGCCTGCGTGCCGTAGGCCACGAGACGCCCCGCGTCATCCCAGATCTCCGCATCCCCGATCCCCCAGCCGCCGCGTGCGCGCTTCACCGTGGTCGCGACCAGCAGCCACTCGCTCGCGGTGTCGTCGACGACATACGCGGTGAGATCCAGGCTCGGCGCGTAGAACCGGTAGGGCCGCGGGCCGATCGCGCGATGGAGCGCGGTCGGCATCGTGTCCAGCAGCGGCGGCAGCGCCAGGCGATCGAGCAGGCCATCGGCTCCGCGCTGCGGCGTGCGATAGCGGATCCACCGCGCGTAGCGAGCCGGGCCCGCCGTGAAATCAGGATCTCCGGCCCGCCAGTGGCGAGCGCCGTCCGCGATGCGGCACTCGAGCTGGTGATAGAAGCGCATCCGCACGTGCGGGTTGCCGGGATCCTCGTCCTCGACGGGCACCGAGTCCGCGAGCGACTTCGCCCATCCGGGCATCGCGGTGCCGATCACGTCGGGACCCTTTCGGCCGTCGCGCACGAACGTGACGAGACACTCGAGCCCCGCGTTCTCCTCGGCCGGTGCATCCGCGGGGGGCGTCGCATGCTTGAGCACCACGCGAAGCTGCGACGCCCCCCGGCCGCGCCGGATCACATGAACGTCCGCGACGAGCGCACCCGGGTGAATGGGCGACGCGAAGATCGTGGTCGCGGACGCGAGCCGCATGCCGGGATCGCCCAGCTCGGCAGCGGCCGCGCGCAGCGCCGCGGTCATGATCACGCCGCCCGAAGGGAGCAGGTAGTCCCAGTGCGTCGGCATCGCGATGAAATAGCGCCCCGGCACGGCGCCATCTCGGCGCACGGCCGTATCGACCGCGAGATCAGCAGGTGTGGTCATGATTGGGGGACCGCGAGCCGGAGGGCCGACGCGAGGGTCACGAGCGTGCTGGCAATCGCGAGGGCGCTCGCATCGCCCGCGGCTCCGCGAAGGCGCAGCGCGGGCAACCGCTCGAGCAGGCGCCACGCCGCGTTCTGCGCGAACCACAGGTCGACCGGGCTCTTCATGCGCGCCGCGACCTCGGCCGCGCTCGCGATCGTATCGAGCGCGGCCGGGTCGAGCTCGCCGTCGGGAGTCGCGACACCCGCGAGCAGGCGGCGCAGGCCGACGCTCGCCGCGAGTGCGACCTCGGGGTCGTCGAGGCTGATCTTGACCGCGGCCGCCTCCTCGAGATCGCGCTGCAGCAGCGCGAAGCTCGCGCGCGCATCGGTCAGGTGGCCGAGCACGCGCCCGCGCAGGGCCGCCGCTGCTATCACGTGCAGCGCGTCGGGCACCGGCATCGCGTGCGCGACCAGCCAGCGGATGAGCGGCGCGTGGTCATCGTAGGACTTCGCGAGGTCCGCGTTCGCGCGCGCGATCGGCTCCGCGAGCAGGAACTCGATCACGCGCTCCCGGGTCCCGGGCAGCAGCGAACCGAGCGAAAGCTCTGCGCCGGAGAAGTGCTTGTCGATCGCGCGCTGCGCTGCGAATACGTCCGCCGTCTGCAGCGCCGTCGTGAGCTCGGCCACGATGTCGCTCCACTCCGCGGCACCCGGCCGGGCGCGCAGCCCACCCGTGACGTGCTGCTCGCCGAGGTGGAGCCCGGCGAAGCACAGCGAGGTCGCGACCTCCGTCAGCCGCGACCGCACGGAGACCGTGCCCGCCACCATGCGCGCCCGGCCCGCGCGCTGCTCGATCCGCCCGAGCAGCTTCACGTCGTATCCGAACACCGCGAACTCGGTGTCCGCGCCGGGCTCGACGAGCGTCTGCACCGCGGCGTGCGCCGCGACGGCCGTCAGATCGACGCGCGCCGGCTGCACGCGCCGCGTCCACACGCTACGGCCATCGCCCTCCTCGGAAAGATTCGACCGCGCGGCCGCAAGTCGTTCGACGAACGCCGTCTCGATCGCTCCGCGCTGTCCTCCCTCCTCCCCGTCGGCGGCCTCCGCGAGCTCCATCGCGCGCGCCGCGTACTGCAAGCACTGGACGGTCTCGATGCCCGAGAGCTCGTCGAAGAACCACCCGCAGCTCGTGAACATGAGCATCGCGTGCCGCGCCATCTCCATCAACGACAGCGCGCGCACCCGGTCGGCTTCGGCGAGCGGGTGCCGCGCGTGGGCGGCCAGGAACCGCTCGCGCGCCTCCGCCGTCCGCGCCACCACCACGGCGCCGTATTCATCGCGTGCCGCCCACACATCGTGGAAGAGCGCCGCGCCGACGCGCTCGAGCACGACCTCGCACTGGCCCCGCAGCCACTCGAGGGAGTCACGCAGCGGCCGCCGCCAGCGCTGATTCCAGCCGTCGCGTCCGCCGGTGTGGCATCCGCAATCGTCGCGCCACCGCGCCACGCCATGGGCGCAGCTCCAGCTCGTGGCCTCGGCAAGCTTCACCTCCCAGGTGGCGGGCACGAGCGCGCGGAACTCGCCGTAGTTCGTGAGCCGCGCCCCGCCCACGCCGGCCTCGAGCCGCGCGAGCGCCCACGCGAGTGCCATGTCGCCGTGCCGGTGGTGATGGCCATAGGTCTCGCCGTCCGTCGCGATGTGACACAGCGTCGGTCCGCCCCCCTCGATCGCCCCCCGCCCGAGCACGCGCGATACATACTGGGCGCCGTTCGCGAGCAGCCGCTCGAACGCGACCGCCTGCGCCGTCGAGCCGTCGTAGAAGTACAGGTCGATCGCTCGCCCCGACGGCAACGGGCAGCGATACACCCGCCCGGTCTCGATGGGACCCGTTTGCCACTCCCCGGCCGGCGCACGCCATGCCGCCGCCTGGTGCGGCGCGAGCACGGTGAACACGATGCCCTCCGCTGCCAGCGCCTCGAGCGACGCGGTATCCGCCGCGCACTCCGCGAGCCACATGCCCTCGGGCTTGCGACCGTAGCGGTACACGAAGTCCGTGATCCCCCAGCGCACCTGCGTGGCCTGGTCCCGCGCGGTCGCGAGCGGCATGATCACGTGGTTGTAGACCTGCGCCATCGCCGAGCCGTGGCCGCTGAAGCGGGCCATGCTGGCGCGATCCGCCTCGACCAGCGCCCCGTGCACGTCGGACGCGTGCTCCTCGAGCCACGACATCAGAGTCGGGCCGACGTCGAAGCTCATCCGCTCGTAGTTATCGACGATGTTGATGATCTGGCCGTCGTTGTTCACGACGCGCGCCGCGGCGTTCGGCCGGTAACACTCGGCGGTGATGCGCTCGTTCCAGTCGCGGTACGGCTTCGCGCTCGGCTGGGGCTCCACGGTCTCCAGCCACGGATTCTCCCGCGGGGGCTGGTAGAAGTGCCCGTGGATGCAGACCCACTTCTCGCTCACGAAGCCGAGGAAGTTAGCACGACGATTCCGAGCGGCGGCGCGGTGAGGACGAGCGACTGCGGGAAGTCGCCCTGGGGGACCGGCTCTGCATCGAGGCCGCCGCGGTTGCCCACGCCGCTGCCGCCGTACGTCTCGGCGTCGCTGTTCAGCAGCTCCCGCCAGAATCCCGGGCGCGGCACGCCGACGCGATAGCTCTCGCGCGGGACGGGCGTGAAGTTCGCGACGACGATCACGGGCTCGTCGGTGCCGACCCCGTAGCGCGCGTACGCGAGCGTGCTCGCGGCCGAGTCATCGGCGACGAGCCAGCCGAACCCCCCCGCCTCGCAGTCGCCACGATGCAGCGCCGGATGCTCGCGGTACGCGCGGTTGAGGTCCCCGATCCAGCGCGCGATGCCGGCATGGGCCGGGTGGTCGCCGAGGGCCCAGTCGAGCTCGCCCTCGTGCTTCCACTCGCTCCGGACGCCGAGCTCGTCGCCCATGAACAGGAGCTTCTTGCCCGGTAGCGTCCACTGGTAGCCGAACAGCAGCCGCAGCGACGCGTACTTCTGCCACGGGTCACCGGGGATCTTGTCGATCAGCGGACCTTTTCCGTGCACCACCTCGTCGTGGGACAGCGGCAGCACGAAGTTCTCGTTCGCCGAGTACATCGTGCGGAACGTCAGCTGCGCGTGGTGGTGCGCCCGGTGGATCGGATCCTCGTGGAAGTACGCCAGCGTGTCGTGCATCCAGCCGAGGTCCCACTTGTAGCCGAATCCGAGGCCACCGTGCTCGGGCGGCCGCGTCACCCCGGTCCACGCCGTGCTCTCCTCGGCGAACGTCTGCACATCGGGGAACGCGCCGTAGACCGCGCGGTTGAAGTCCTGCAGGAACGCGATCGCGTCGCGATCGTGGTTGCTGCCGTCCTCGTTCGGCACCCACTCGCCCGCCTTGCGCGAGTAGTCGCGATAGAGCATCGAGGCGACCCCGTCCACGCGCAGCCCGTCGACGTGATAGCGATCGAGCCAGCAGATCGCCGACGAGATCAGGAACGCCTTCACCTCGTGGCGCGCGTAGTTGAAGATGTAGCTCGTCCAGTCCGGATGAAAGCCGCGGCGCGGGTCCGCATGCTCGAACAGGTGCGTGCCGTCGAAGCGACCGAGCCCGTGGGCATCCGTCGGGAAGTGGGCGGGCACCCAGTCGAGGATCACGCCGATGCCGCGCCGGTGCAGCGTGTCGACCATCGCCATGAAGTCGTCGGGCGTGCCGTACCGCGCCGTCGGGGCGAAGTAGCCGGTGACCTGGTAGCCCCACGAGCCATAGAACGGGTGCTCGAGCGGCGGCAGGAGCTCGACGTGCGAGAAGCCGAGGTTCGCGC
>JAYSYE010000499.1:0-10974 GCA_043716635.1 Deltaproteobacteria bacterium
GGTGGCCTGATCGGCTGCCGTCGGGGCGTCCGAGCTCCACGTCTCCGGCACCGGCGGCAGCGCGTCGCCGCTCGCACCGCTGTAGAGCGCATCGAGCGCGTCGAAGCCCGCGTGAATCTTCTCGTTCTCGTCGCCGCGCTTCGACGCCACCCAGGCCTCGAAGAACGCGTAGACCTTCATCGTGCCGGCGAGGTTGTTGCGGAGGTCGAACAGCGTCACCTGCGAGTAGCGCGACTCCTCCTCGCCCGTCGCCGCGAGGTTCACCTTCTCCTTCTGCTCGTTCATCAGGCCGACGAGCCCGAGGTACGCGACGCCGATGTCGATCGCCGCGGGCGTCCACTCGTCGTGGAGCTGGCTCGCATCGTCGACCAGCTTCTGCACCAGCTTCGTCTTGAATTCGTTCGCCTCGGCGGCAGTCGCCGGGAACGCCGCGGCCCGGTAGCCGGGCAGGGTCTGCTCGAACGCCGTGACGTTCGCCCGGATCGTGGGCGCGTAGAGGATCCGCTCGATCGCGTGCATGCCCGTCACGCCGCGGTCGTCGAACAGGTCCTGGTCGCCCGTGCCGCTGAGGCTCGCGAGGAACGTGTCGTAGCGCGCATCCATCGTGACATCCGCACCGGCGAAGATCGGTGCCGTCGCGCCTTCGACATGCTCGTACGCGATGCGCGCCCGCCGCCACGCGGCCTTCATCTCGGCGATCGCGCCCGCATCGGCCGTGGCATCCCAGCCGTGGCCACTGGGCGCTGCCGCCTGGAGATCGATCGAGGCCTGCACGAGGTCGGCGAGCTCGTCGCCGATCGAGTCATGCATGGCCGTCACGACCTGCGCCTCGAACTTCGCATCGGGGTCGGCGTCCCCGCCGCAGGCGGCGAGGATCAGGACCATCGGTAGCGCGCGGGTGGCCTTCAGCATGGGTCTCCTCAGAGGGCTTCGACGAAGCGAACGAGTGAATCGCGATCGGCGGGCGACAGCGCGCGGAACGCATCCGCTGCCGCTCGCGCCTCGCCGTCGTGCGCCAGGATGGCGTCGGTGACGGACGCCGCGCGCCCGTCGTGGAGGTAGAGGTTCTCGAAGCGCAGCCCGATGAGCGGAGCCGTCCGCCAGGCGCGCGAGTCGCTGGTACCATCCACCATGCCGTCGGCGAGGGCATCGCCCATGTCGTGCAGCAGCATGTCCGTGTAGACCGGCGCGTCGATGTCGGCGAGCTGCGCGATGGGGTAGTCGGCGCGGGTGTGCAGCGTCGGGACATGGCAACCGGCGCACTGGATCCGCTCGAACAGGGCGGCGGCGTCCGGCGAGAGCTTCACTCGCTTGGGAATCGCGATGCGCCGCAGGTAGAACGTGACCCGGTCGACGTGGGCCTGGTCGAGGTCGATACCGGCCCGCAGGTCGTCGACGAGCCCATCGGGGTTCGGAAGCTCCGCGGGGCGCATCGGCGTGGTGAGGCCCATGTCGCCCTGGAACGCGTCGGCGGAGAACTCGTCGAGGGTCGCGATCCGCGCCTTCAACCCGAAGCGGCCGATGGCGGCCTGGCCGGTGGTGTACGTCGAGAACCCGTCGCCACTCGGCACCGCATCGAAGGTCGTCGCGGGCACCACGCCGTGGATGGGCCCGCCCGCCGCAGCCTGCGCTTCCGCGATGCGGATGATCTCGCTGTCCTCGATGGCCTCGAGATAGCCGCGGCCGAGCACCGGCGGTCCGACGCGGATCGTCACCTTGACGTTCGGGAGAGCGGGCGGGGTGATCGGCGTGCTCGCGCCGGCCGCCAGGCCCGGCCGCAGCGTGTGACCGAACGCGAGCGCCGACTGATCGGCCTCCGCGGTGATGCCGTCCGCGCCCACCAGCGCCATCTTCTGGACCAGGCCAGGACCTCGCAGCCCCTCGGCGTGGCACGCACCGCACGAGCTGCGGATGAACAGCGGACCGAGCCCGTCGGGCGCGCGGAACGGCACTCCGAACAGCGCGTCGCCGTCGCGGAACCGCGCCACGTCCGTAGCTGATAGCCCGTCCACGGGCACGTCCTTGGCGTTCACGATCGTACCCGGCGGGTCCAGCTCGGGGCCGCCCTCGCGCGGATCGGCGCAGGCGGTGGCGATCGATGCGGTGAAGATTATGAAAACCATTTTCATATTCAGAACGCATCGACTACGCTAGCCTGCACGTGGTGTCAACGGGCGCGAACATGAGCAGCGGCAGGACGACGCTGGTGCGGACGCTGGCGCTGGCGCTCCACCTGTTCAGCGCAGGGATCTTCAGCGCCGGGTGCGGGGCGGTGGACGTGCCGCGAGCCACGCTGCTCGATTCGCAGCGGAGCGGCGTGCTGCTCGAGGACCTCGAGCACGGCCGTGTGCTGTACCTCTCGAAGTGCACGTCCTGCCACTCGGCCGTCGGGCCGAGGACGCTTCCAGCCAGCGCGTGGCCCGATCACGTCGCGGAGATGGCCGAGCGAGCCGGGCTCACCGCGCCCGAGCACCGGCTGATCGTGACGTACCTCACCACGGTCGCGACGGCGCCGCCGGCGACGCGTTAGGTCCCGGCGCGCGGACGGAATCCCCGACCCCGGCCCCGAGGTTCGACTCCGGAGCCCGAGGGAGCGTGCATCGGATTTTCCGATGATCCGATTTAGCGGGTCCTCGGCGGCTCGGGTCCACTCGGATGCCGCTACAAAGGGCTCGGCGATGCTCAACTACAACCACCTCAACTACTTCCATGTCGCCGCGACGGAAGGCACCGTCGCGGCTGCGGCCGAGCGGTTGGGCGTGACGCAGCCGACCGTGAGCGAGCAGATCAAGGCGCTCGAGCGCGCGCTGAACGTGGCGCTGTTCCAGCGAACGCCGTCGGGGCTGCGGCTCACCGAGGCGGGCAAGCTCGCGTTCGAGCACACGTCGGTGATGTTCCGTGCCGGCGAGCGACTCGTCGAGTCGCTCGGACAGTCGAACGAGGAGATCGTGCGCACGCTGCGCGTCGGGATCAGCAGCGCCGTCGCTCGCACGACCGCGAGCGACTTCGTGATGCCGCTGCTCGCGCTCGAGCGCTGCATGCCCTCGATCCGCAGCGCCGATAGCGTCGAGCTCATTCGCGAGCTCCGCGCGAACGAGCTCGACCTCGTGATCTGCGAGACCGAGCCCAGCGTCGCCCAGCGCCAGGGCCTCGAGGTCACGCTGATCCAGCGCGTGCATCTCGTCGCGGTGTCGTCGCCGGATGTGAAGCCGCTCCCCGACTGGCAGAACGTCGGCCTCGTGCACTACCGCGCGAGCTCGTCGTACCGCTGGGATGTCGAGACCTACCTCGATACGGCCGGCCTTCACCCGCGCATCGCGGCGGAGGCTGACGACGCGATGTACATGGTCGAGGCCGCCGCGCGAGGCGGCTACGTCGCGTTCGTGTCGCGCTCGCTCGTGCGCGATGCCCTCGAGGCGGGTCGCCTCGTCGTGCTCGCCGAGATCCAGTCCTCGCATCCGGCGATCCACGCCGTGTTCCAGGACAGCGCGACCGCAGACCTCGCGCGCCGCGCGGTCGAGGTGCTCGTCGCCCACGTGAAGGCCGCACGCGAGTGAGCGCGGACGCGACCACAGGTGCGTGCGTGCTCGTGGTGGACGACCACGATGACTCGCGCGAGCTCCTCGCGACGCTGCTCGAGCTGCGCGGGTTCGCGGTGCACACCGCGGGCGATGCCGTGACCGCGCTGGCGACCGCCCGGGCCGAGAAGCCGCAGATTGCGGTGATCGACATCGGCATGCCTGGGATGGACGGCCACGAGCTCGCGCGCCGGCTCCGGTCGCTCCCCGAGCTGTCCGCGCTGACCATCATCGCGCTCTCCGGTCACGGCACCCCCGCCGACAAGGCGAGGTCCTCGGAGGCCGGGGTGGACCATCACCTGGTCAAGCCCGCCGACATCGGCGAGCTCGTGCGTCGCTTCGACCTGCCGCGAACCCTGTAACCCGGTCGCGGCGATCTGCGGGGCCGAGGACGCGGCGTCACCCGTGCGCGTCTTCGCAAGTGGCTGATCGGACGCGGATCCGACGTGGCACGGCGGGTGCTCCAGTGTTCGCCATGCCCAACTCCAAGCCTGCTGACCTCACCGCGATCGCTCCGTCGCTCCTGGCCCACGTCACCGGTGGCGCCTCGCGCGTGAGCTCACGGTCGGGCAACAACGACCAGCTGACGGCCATGCTCACGCAGGTCACCTCCAGCATCAAGGACCTCGCAGGCTCCAAGCAGAGCACGGGCATGGACCCGATGATGATGATGATGATGGGAGGCATGGGCGGCGGCGGCGGCGGCCAGCAGGTCGCCGCGGCAGCTCCGGCGGCGCCCCCACCGCAGCCGAACATCAACGTCTCCATTCGCGCGTAGCGCAGGC
This sequence comes from Deltaproteobacteria bacterium, assembly GCA_043716635.1. GTDB lineage: Bacteria > Myxococcota_A > Polyangia > Haliangiales > Haliangiaceae > JABFXX01. The sequence continues at coordinate 4,364 of JAYSYE010000499.1, forward strand.
GACGGATCCCTCCGCGCGCTCGCCGCGTGCGCTTGGGGTATCGTCCCGTGACGATGGCCGAGCCCGGCGCGCACGAGCCGGTCCTCGCCGTGCAGGACCTGGTGACCGAGTTCCGCACGGAGCAGGGCATCGTGCGGGCGGTCGACGGCGTGTCGTTCTCGATCCCGCCGCGCAGCACGCTCGGTGTCGTCGGCGAGTCGGGCAGTGGCAAGAGCGTCACCGCGCTGTCGGTGATGCGCCTCGTCGGAGCCCCGGGCCGGATCGCGAGCGGTCGCATCGAGTACCGCGGCACGGATCTGCTCGGCCTCGCGCCGGAGGCCATGCGCGCGATCCGCGGCAACCGCATCGCGATGATCTTCCAGGAGCCGATGACCTCGCTGAACCCGGTGTTCACCGTCGGCGAGCAGGTTGCCGAGGCGGTGCGGCTCCACCAGCGCAAGTCTCGCGGCGATGCGCGCGCGGCCGCGGTGGCGATGTTCCGCCTGGTCGGCATTCCGAGCCCCGAGACGCGCGTCGATGACTTTCCGCACCAGCTGTCGGGCGGGATGCGCCAGCGCGTGATGATCGCGATGGCGCTCGCCTGCAAGCCGGATCTCCTGATCGCCGACGAGCCCACCACGGCACTCGACGTCACGATCCAGGCGCAGATCCTCGAGCTCCTGCGCGAGCTCCAGCGCGAGCTCGGCATGGCGATCCTGCTCATCACGCACGATCTCGGCGTCGTGGCGGAGAGCTGCGACGAAGTGGTGGTGATGTATGCCGGTCGCGTGGTGGAGCGCGCGGCCACCGCCACGCTGTTCGCCGCGCCGCGGCATCACTACACCGCCGGACTGCTGCGCTCGATCCCGCGCGCCGGCGATACCGGGAGGCTCGTCGAGATTCCCGGGATGGTGCCCGCGCTGTCCGAGCTGTCGGTGGGCTGCAAGTTCGCCGATCGCTGCCCGGCCGCCGAGCCGCTGTGCCTCGCCGACGAGCCTCCGCTGGTGCAGCTCGGGGCATCGCACGTGCGCTGCCACTACCCACTCGATGCGGCGCCGCGGGCCCTGACCGGAGCTTCCGCGTGACCATCCTGGTTCGCGCGGAGGGTGTGTCGAAGCACTTTCCGACCTTCGTGAAGTGGCCGAAGACGCCAGCGTCGGCGCCGGTGAGGCTGTGGCGCAGCGTCACCCGCATGCCCGCCACCGTCCGCGCGGTCACCGAGGTCGACCTCGCGATCGTCGAGGGCGAGACGCTCGCGCTCGTCGGCGAGTCGGGCTGCGGCAAGTCCACGCTCGGTCGGACGCTGCTCCGCCTGTACGAGCCGACCGCGGGCACGATCACGTTCCGGGATACGAACGTGACGACGCTCTCGGCGTCAGCGCTCCGCCCGCTGCGGCGGGAGATGCAGATCATCTTCCAGGATCCGTATGCCTCGCTGAACCCGCGGATGTCCGTGGGCAACGCGATCGCCGAGCCGCTCGACATCCATGGCCTCGCGCCCACCGCGGCCGCACGCAGCGCCCGCGTGCGCGAGCTGCTCGAGCGAGTCGGCCTGCGCCCCGACGTCGCCACGCGGTATCCGCACGAGTTCTCCGGGGGCCAGCGCCAGCGGATCGGCATCGCGCGCGCGCTCGCCAGCAAGCCCGCGTTCCTGGTGTGCGACGAGCCGATCAGCGCGCTCGACGTCTCCATCCAGGCCCAGATCGTCAACTTGCTCGGCGACCTCCAGCAGGCCGAGCACCTCACCTATCTGTTCATCTCCCATGATCTGAAGATCGTGCGGCACATCGCGGACCGCGTCGCCGTGATGTACCTCGGCCGGATCGTCGAGCTCGCCGCGGCCGCGACCCTGTACGCCGATCCCAAACATCCCTACTCGCAGGCGCTGCTGTCGGCGGTCCCGACCATCGACCCGGCTGCGCGGCGCGCCCGCGTGATCCTGCAGGGCGACGTCCCGAGCCCCCTCGCACCGCCTCCCGGGTGTCCGTTCCACCCCCGGTGCCCCGTCGCGACCAAGCCGTCTGCGTGCTTCACCGAGTTGCCGCGACTGCGCGTGCTGGCGAACGGCAGCCAGGCCGCATGTCACGTCGCGGAATAGCCGGAGCCCGTCGCGGATCGGGTTAGAATTTCTGTGATGTCCGTGCGGTCCGGCGAGCTGGCGATGCGACCGCTGCCGGCGGTGCTGCTCGACCTGCACGAGGACCTCGCCACGGGAAAGCTGCTGCTCCGCCGCGGGCGCGTGAGCAAGAGCGTCGATCTGGTGAACGGTAACCCCGTCAGCAGCACGTCCACGCCTCGCGACGAGACGCTCGGCCACTTCCTGGTCGCGAATGCCGTGATCACGGAGGAGCAGCACACGAAGGCCGTCGAGCGTGCGGCCAGCACCGGCGGCAAGCTCGGCGAGGCGCTCGTGGCGATGTCCGTGGTCTCCGTCGAGCAGCTCATCGAGCAGCTGGGGCGCCAGGCGCGCCACAAGATCGTACAAGCGCTGCGCTGGCCGCAGGGGGCATGGCGCTTCGACGACACGGCGGAGGCCGTCGCGGGCATCCAGCTGCGCATGGTGGAGGTCGTGCTCGACGGACTGCGCGAGACCGAAGTGGAGGATCTGTCCCGGCTCGCGCGCCTCGACGGGATGCGCTTCACGCTCACGCCGCGGGGCAAGCAGCTGAAGAGCGAGCTCAAGCGCGCGTACCCCGAGCGAGTGATGCAGCTGCTCGACGCCGGGGCCGCCGTCGACGAGCTCGAGCGGTGCTTCCCCGATCGCGCGCACGCCCGGCTCGCACTCGACGCGATGGTGCTGTGCGACGCAGTCGAGGCGACGGTGGCTCACGGCGGGCTCGGCATCGTGACGGGCGTGGTGCCCGATTTCATGAAGCTCACCACGTCCAGCCGTCACCGGGGCGTGCCCATCCCGGTGCTCGCCGACGTGCGCGGCGGGTCTGACCGGATCCCCGTCGAGCTCACGGCGCCCCTGGTGGCGCGGGCCCCGAGCCGCCCGCAGCTCGCGGGTGCCGCGCTGTTCGACATGCTGTTCGAGGATCTCGCGGAGGCCGCGGAGGGGGCGGCGCCGATCGACTTCGAGGAGCAGGGCGCGGAGGACTCGGGCGTCGTGTCGCTCGAGGAGCTCGAGAACGCGAACGTCGTCCACGACCACGAGGGGGCACTGCGCGAACAGCTCGCCGCCGAGCACCAGCGCGTGCAGGGCGCTGACCACTACGCGGTGCTCATGATCAGCCGCAAGGCGACGCCCCAGGAGATCGATGCCGCCCACGTGATCCGCGGCAGCATGCTCGAGCACCTCGAGGCAGGGCTCGCCGACGCCAGGGATCGCGCGAAGCTCGCGGAGATCCGGGCCGCCTACCAGCACTCGCGCGGCGTGCTGGCGGACTTCCTCAAGCGCAATGCGTACGACCGCGAGCTCGCGGGCGGGGAGCTCGTCCAGGTCGCTCCGTCGATCGACGCCGAGATGAGCTTCCGCATGGCGGAGGAGCTGATGGAGCGCAGCCAGTGGGACGCGGCCATCGGCCACATCCGCAAGGTGATCGCGCAGGCGCCCGGCGAGGCGGATTATCAGGCTGCGCTCGGCTGGGTCGAGTGGATGGTCGGGCGCCAGCAACCCGGCGCGGCGGACCTGGCGCGCGGACACCTCAATCGCGCGCTCGAGATCAATCAAGATCACGCGGCGGCGCACGAGTACAAGGGCCGGATCGATGCGGCGCTGAAGGATGACGACGCGGAGGCGCTGTTCCACCTCGAGCGCGCGGTCGACCTCGATCCCACGCGACAGGGCGCCATCACCGCGATCGAGACGCTCATGTTCGCGCGCGGCGAGCTGCGCCGCTACGAGCGCGTGCTGAAGCGCCTGCTGTTTCGACTTCGCGGCAAGGGCACGCAGCCCGAGGGCAAGGCGTGGACGCGGCTCGCGAAGCTGTACCTCGATCACCTGAACGATCCGGTGGCGGCGGCCGCGGCGGTGGCGAACGCGACGCGGATCAACCCCCGGGACACCGACGCCATGGCGCTCGTCGCACGCCTCGGGAGCCGGCCTGCCGAGCCGATCCGTGTGGGCTGGCGCGAGGCGCTGGCCGATCCACGGGCGGGCGCGGCCCTCGTCGCGAGCACGCAGGCGAGCGGTCACGTCGACGCGGCGTTCCTCGCGGCGTCCTCGATGGTCGCGATGGACACCGCCGATGCCTCCATGCGGGCGATGTACGAGCAGCATCGCGTCCACGGCGTCGCGCTCCCCTCCGAGCCGCTCGGGCGCGACCAGTGGGCGGCGCTCCGACACCGCGATGACAGCGTCGAGATCGGTGGGCTGATCGAGCTCGTCGCGCCCGCGATCCACGCGCTCTCGCCCATGACGCTCGCCGACAGCGAGCTCGATGCGAGCCTGCGGGTCGACGACGCCGATCTCGCCCGGGGGTTCGTCGCGCTGCGTGATCGGTGCGCGGCGCTGCTCGGCGTACCGGCCGCGCCGGTGTACTCGCAGGTCGAGCTCGGGACGCAGATCCACGTGGTCGCGTCGGATCCGCCGGTGCTCGTCGCCGGCGACGAGGCGCTCATGGCGCCCGATCGCACCGACATGGTGTTCCGGCTCGTGCGCGCGATGACGTTCCTGTGGCCGGGCCGGGCCGTCGGCGCTTCCCGCCCGGCGCGCGTGCTGAAGGCCGTGGTGATGGCGGTGTTCCGCGAGGCGTCGGCGACCGACCTCGGCGCCGAGGACAGCATGGCCGAAGCCGCGGCGGCCGCGCTCGCCGCGCTCCCCGACGAGGTGCGCGTGCAGGCCCGGGCCGCAGCCTTGCGCCTCCTGTCGCGCGGCACCGGGCTGAACCTATCGCAGTGGGCCCGGTCGCTGTCGCGGACGGCCGACCGGACCGGCATGCTGTTCTGCGGCGACGTGCCCGCCGCCTTTGCAGGGGCACGGGAGAGCGGTGACCTCGACCGCGATCTCGTGGACTTCGCGTTCTCGGCGGCCCACGTGCAGCTTCGTGCCGCGGTGCGCCGTCGCTAAGGGCCTTCGCTGTCGTCGGCGATCCGCTATAACGAACACAGTGACCGACCGTCCGCTGCAGAAGCCCGAGCACCTCGTCGGGGTGACGGGGCCCGGGTCGTGGCTCGCGCAGCGCCCGTGGGGTGCAGGCGCACTCGCGCTCGGCATCCTCGCGTTCCTCGTGTGCGCGATCACGCAGGGGGGCGTCACGTCGCTACCGGACGCGCGCGTCAGCCTGCCGGCGTTCGCGCTGGTGGTGATCGCGAGCGGCCTGTCGCTGGTGCGCCGGGAGCCTGGCGCCTATCCGCTGCTGCTGCTCGGACTCGCGCTCGCCGGCGCGGCGATCGTGCTCGGCTGGTTCTTGATGATCGTGGTCGTGATCGGCGCCGCGGCGGTGCTGATCGTGATCTTGCACGCCGTCCTCTGAAGGAAGCACCCGAAGCACCCATGACCGACCACGAGCTGATCTACGACTGGAACTCCGTCGAGAAGGTGGCGCCGCTGTCGCCCAAGCGTCGCATCCAGTTCATGGACGAGACGCTGCGCGATGGCATCCAGTCGCCCTCGGTGACCGATCCGTCGATCGCGGACAAGCTGCGACTCGTCGAGCTCGCGGCCGAGCTCGGGATCGACTCCATGGACATCGGGCTACCCGGTGCGGGCAAGCGCGCGGTCGCGGACGTGCTCACGATCGCGAAGCACATCAAGGCCAACAACATCCACATGAAGGTGTCCTGCGCGGCGCGAACGCACCAGGCGGACGTGCAGGCGGTGATCGACATCTCGCAGGAGGTCGGGATCGAGATCGAGGTGCTGTGCTTCATCGGCAGCTCGCCGATCCGCCAGTACGCCGAGGACTGGGACCTCCCGCGGATGCTGAAGCTGTCGGCGGACGCGATCGATCTCGCGCGCAAGTACAACCTTCCGGTGGGCTACGTCACCGAGGACACCACGCGGTCGCGGCCCGAGATTCTGACGAAGATGTTCACCACCGCGGTCGACCATGGCGCGGCGCGGCTCGTGGTCTGCGACACGGTCGGCCACGCGACGCCGGACGGCATCAAGCATCTGCTCAAGTTCACGCGCAACGTGCTCGATGGGGCAGGCCGGCCCGAGGTCGGCATCGACTGGCACGGCCACAACGATCGCGGCCTCGGCGTGGTGAACGCGATCTTCGCGATCGAGTACGGGGCCGACCGCATTCACGGCACCGCCCTGGGCATCGGCGAGCGGGTCGGCAACGCCGCGCTCGATCAGATCCTGCTGAACCTGAAGCTCCTCGGCGAGCTGCCCGATCACGATCTGACCCGGCTCGTCGAGTGGTGCCGGGTGGCGTCGGAGGCGACCGGGGTCGCGCTGCACCCGCAGTATCCGCTCGTCGGTGACGACGCGTTTCGTACCGCGACCGGCGTGCACGCCGCGGCCATCATCAAGGCCGAGAAGAAGGGCGATGCGTGGCTTGCCGATCGCATCTACTCGGGCGTGCCCGCGGGGATGTTCGGCAAGGAGCAGGCGATCGAGATCGGCCACTACTCGGGCGAATCGAACGTCGTGTACTGGCTGAAGAAGCGCGGCTACGAGCCGACGCCCGAGCTCGTCGCGCGCGTGCTGGGCGCGGCGAAGAGCGGCAACCGGGTGCTCG
>JAYSYE010000500.1:0-32182 GCA_043716635.1 Deltaproteobacteria bacterium
CGCCGCACCATGCCGGCCTCGGTGTCGCCGATCGCGTCCGTCAGCCCGAACGTCTCCATGAGCCGGACGGTCCCGACGGGCAGCGAGAACCCGCGCCAGCCCCGATCCTGGTCCACGCCCGCACCCTGCCGCCGCGCCGCCGTCGGCCCCGATGGGGTCGCCGATCGATCGAGGTTGACCTCGAGGCTGCCGCCACCGAGATCGAGGATCGCCTTGGGGACCACGCCCGTCTTCGCCGCCGCCGACAGCACGGCCTTGCGGACGAGCCGCGCCTCCTCCTCGCCCTCGATGACCTCGAGCTCGATGCCGGCCTCGTGATAGAGGCGATGCAGCAGCACGTCGCGGTTGGAGGCGCCGCGCACCGCCGACGTCGCGACCGCGCGGTAGATCGTGACGCCATTCGCGTCGAAGCGCTGGCGAAAGTGCATGAACGCCGCCACCGCCGCGTCGATGGTCTCGCTGTCGAGCTCGCCGCGCGTGAACGCGCCGTGCCCGAGCCGGACCGGCATCCGCTCGGCCTCGAGCCGCGTCAGCTCGCGCCCGTCGTACTCGGCAATGACGACTCGAATCGCGTTCGAGCCCGCGTCGATGGCTCCGAGCCTGACCGGCGAATTCATCGCGCGCAAGCTAGCACGCGAGTGCGCTACCGCCGGGGCGGCTTCTTGTGCGAACCGACCGCCTCCGCTGGGCCCGCGGTCTCCGGGATCTTGATCTTGTCGGTCGCCGTGACGCCGGACACGACTTCCACCTTGATGCCATCGGACACGCCGAGCTTCAGGTCGCGCCGGACGAACTTCTGGGGCGTGGTCTCGACCTCCACGAACGGCTTGTCGCCGTCGTACTGGACGAGCGCCTCGCGGATCGCGAGGACGGCCTTGCGCTGCTCGAGGACGATGTCGGCGTTCGCCGAATAATTCGCACGGATCTCGAGCCCCGGGCGCGGCTTCACGGCCGCCTTGATCTCGAACTGGATCGCACCGTCGATCGTGGCGCCCTTGGGGGCAATGTACTCGAGCGTGCCGTCGAGCAGCTCCTTGTCGATCGCGCCGACCTTGATGGACAGCTTCATGCCCGTCTTGATCTTCGCCACCTCGGCCTCGTCCACGTGGCCGTCGAAGATCATGTCGTCCATGTCGGCGATCGTCGCGACGGTCGTGCCGGCATTGAAGTTGTTGGCCTGGATCACGGAGTAGCCCGCCTTCACCGGCACGTCGATCACCATGCCGTCGACGGTCGCCGTCACCACGAGCGTCGACGTCTGCCCCGAGCCGCGCGTGGCCCCCTCCTTCACCAGCTGCAGCTGCGACTGCGCCGCCGAGAGCTGCTGCTTGTTCAGCGCGTATTCCGTGCGGTACTTCGCGACCTCGGCCTCCGCGACCACGCCCTGCTTCAGCAGATTCTCGTTGCGCTCGAGCTCGCGGCGACCGTTGTCGGTCGCGATCTGCGCGCTGCGCACGCCGGACTCCGCGTTGTTGATCTGCATCGCGTCGGGGACGATCGCGATCTTCCCGAGCGGCGCGCCCTGCTTCACGATCTGCCCCGGCTGGACGTAGAGCTCCGCGAGCACGCCCGACACCTTCGGCTTCACCTCGACCTCGCGCCGCGGCACGAGCGAGCCCGTCGCGACCGTCTTCTTCGTCAGGTCCGTCGTCTCCGCCATCTCGGTCGTGAAGACGACGGTCGGCTTCTTGCTCTTCCGGTAGAGGTAGACGAACGAATAGACGATCGCCGTCACGACGAGCAGCCCCAAGATCCAGCCCAGTACTCTTTTCATGATTTCACTCGGCTCGCAGTGCTTCGATCGGTTTGATCCGTGAGGCGTGAGACGCGGGCATCAGCCCCGCAAAGGCGCCCGCGACGACGATGACGCCGACGGCGAACAGCGCCGTGGAGAGCGGGAGCTGCGGCGGCCCGAACGGCAGGTCGGGGAACTTCGCGATGAGCCAGCCCGAGGCGGCCGTCAGGCCGACGCCCGCGGAGACGCCGATCAGCCCCGAGGCGGCCGTGAGCACGACCGCCTCCTTCATGACCATCGAGACGATCGAGAACGGCGTGGCGCCGAGCGCCTTGCGGACCCCGATCTCCTTCGTACGCTCCTTCACCGTGATCAGCATGATGTTCGAGACGCCGATCACGCCCGCCGCGAGCGTGAACACGCCGACCACCCAGCCGAGCACGCGGATCGCGAGGAACAGCATCCCGAGCTTCGAGAAGATCTCGAACATGTTGAAGCCGCCCACCGCGAGCTCGTCCGTCGGCGCGATGTGGTGGCGCTCCTTGAGCGTGGTCGTCACGGCCGCCTGGACCGCGGTGCCCGTCAGCCCCGCCTTGGCCGTCAGCGCGAAGAACGTGACGTGATTGCCGGTGTTGAACGCGGCGCGCATCGTCGTGAACGGCACGTAGATCGTCTGCGCATCGCGCTCGCCCTCCCGGCCACTGCGCAGCGTGTGCGTGACCCCGACGACCTGGAAGTACACGCCGCGGATCTGGATGTACTGGCCGAGCGGGTCGGCATCGGCTGGCAGCAGCTCGTCGCGCACCTGCTTGCCGATCACCGCCACCTTGCGCTGCTCGGCGATGTCGCGCTGGTTGATGAACCGGCCCGCATCGAACGTGAACGCCTGGATCTGCGCGAGGGTCGAGTAGTCGCCAAACACCGTGTAGTTGCCGGCCTTCGATTCGTGGCGCACCGTGGAGGACTTCATGAAGCCGCCGAGCGAGATGCGCGGGGCACAGTGCTCGACCCCCGGGACCGCGCACACCGGCGCGATGTCATCGGTGATGAACTGGACGTCGCGTCCGACCGGGAGGCCATCGTAGGCCTCGGTGGTCTGCTGGCCCCAGATCCACAGCATGTTGGTGGCCATGCCGCCCATCTGGTGCCGGATCCCCACCTCCATGGAGGACGCGAAGCCCAGCATCAGGATCAGCATCAAGATCCCCCAGAACACGCCGAACGCGGTCAGGAACGTGCGCAGACGATTGCTGCGCAGCGTTGCCCAGATCTCCTTCCACTTGTCGAGGTCGAACACGGGCGCGGGTGCTCGCTACTGGTCCCGCAGCGCGTGGATCGGGTTGACCCGGGCGGCGGCGCGGGCGGGGAAGAAGCCGGCGAGGGCACCGGCCACGACGAGGAAGGCCGCGGCCGCGATGCCCGTGGAGAGCGGGATGCTCGGCGAGCGCATGATCGGATTCTGCATGTCCGCCATCAGCCCGAGCAGGCCGACGCCGGCCGCGAGCCCGAGGAGCCCCGCGATCCCGGTGATGAACACGGCCTCCTGCACGATCATGCCGACGATCGACCACGGCGTCGCGCCGAGCGCCTTGCGAACCCCGATCTCCTTGGTGCGCTCCTTGACCGCGATCATCATGATGTTCGACACGCCGACCACGCCGGCCGCGAGCGTGCCGAGGCCGATCACCACCACGAACAGCGCGATCACGACGAACATCATGTTGAAGCGCTGCGCGCCCTCGATGTTGTTGCGCACGCGCACCGCCTGCTTGTCGTGCGGGTCGAACTTGTGGCGCTCGGCGAGGTCCGCGACGACCCGGTCGATCACCGCCTGCGATTGCTTGGCGTCCGCGGTGCCGAGGTCGAGCTCGAGGCTGCCGAGCCGGTCGGCGCCGTTCCACGCGAGCTGCGCCGTCGTGGCCGGGACGTAGACGCGGCGCTCGGCGTCGGCCCCACCCGGGTCGGTGAACACGCCCACCACCTGGAACGGTACGTTGGCCACGGTGATCCACTGGCCGATCGGGTTCCGCCCCGCGCCGGAGCCGCCGTCGCCGCCGTCACCCGCGGAGGGCTTGCCGCCGCCCCCACCGCCGCCCGGTCCGCTGTCGGTGCGGTCGGCCCCGGAGGCCCCGCCGCCGAACAGATACTGCGCGGCGGTCTGGCCGATCACGGCCGACTTTCGCCGCTGCGAGATGTCGGGTTCGGTGAGGAAGCGGCCGGCCACGAGCGTGTGCTGCTCGAGGTAGATGTGGTTCGGGTAGACGGCCTGCACGTCGAACGGCTGCGCCTTCGTGCCGAACTTCGTCAGGAACACCCCGGTGCTCTGGATGTTGTGCTCGGCGGAGGCGTGGCGCACCGAGGGCACGTCGATCGTGCGGGCGTAGTCCGTCGTGTCGAACACGAGCCGGCGTCCGATGTCGTAGCCGCCGAAGGCCTCGGAGGTCTTGCCGGCGCGGAAGAACACGCCGTTCATTGCCTCGCGGGCGAAGTTGGCGCGGATCGCGTTCGAGAACCCGTTGCCCATCCCGAGCAGGAACACGAGCACGAAGATGCCCCACGCGACCGAGACGGCGGTGAGCGTGGTCCGCAGCTTGTTGCGGCGGAGCGTGTCGAGCACCTCCATCCAGCGGTCGAGCGAGAACACTAGTGAACGACTCTGGCCGCGGGGAGCGCAGCGACGACCGGCACCGCCACCTCGTCGGGCTCGACGACCTTGCCGTCACGCAGCCGGATGGTGCGGCGGGTCTTGGCGGCGACCTCCGCGTCGTGGGTCACCACGATCACCGTGATGCCGCTCGCGTTGATCTCCGAGAGCAGCGCCATGATCTGCTGCGAGGTCTCGGTGTCGAGCGCGCCGGTCGGCTCGTCGGCGAGGATGAGCTGCGGCTTGCCGATGAGCGCGCGCGCGATCGCGACGCGCTGCTTCTGGCCGCCCGACATCTCGGCCGGGACGTGATCGGCCCAGTCCTTGAGCCCGACCCGCTCGAGATACTCGAGCGCCGTGGCATTGCGCTTCCGGCGCGACACGCCCTGGTAGTAGAGGGGCAGTGCGACGTTCTCCACCGCGGTCTTGAACGGCAGCAGGTTGAACGACTGGAACACGAAGCCGAGGAAGCGATTGCGATAGTTCGCGGCCTTGCTCTCGGACAGCGAGCGAATCAGCGTGTCGCCGAGCCAGTACTCGCCACTGTCGTAGTCGTCGAGGATGCCGAGGATGTTCAGCAGCGTAGACTTGCCTGACCCCGACGCGCCCATGATCGAGACGAGCTCGCCCGTCTCCACCACGAAGTCGACATCACGCAGGACGTGCAGCCGGTGCGTGCCGACCTCGTAGTACTTGTTGACCTGAGACAGCCGCAGCACGCGATCGGAGGCTAGCGCGACCGCTCCGACGGGGCCAGGCCAGCGGCCCGGCACCAGGCGGTTCGTACCGCGCTGTGCGCTTCACCCACCCAGGGACGCGAGCGCTTCGTCGAGTGTCGCAGCCGTCGCAGGTGACAGGACGAGCACGCCATGGTCGCCGTGGAGCTCCAGGGCGGGACCCAGATCGCAGCGGTCGAGGCACTCGACGGGTGCGATGCGGAAGCTCGGCTTCGCCACCCAGCGGGTGACCAGGTGATCGAGGATGTCGAGCGCGCCGTAGCGCTGGCAGTTCCCGGCGCACACCTTCGCCGTGAGGCTCGGGGCGGCCGGGGCGCAATCGACGGTCAGCTCGGTCGCGAGCGGGATCGCGGCGAGGTAGTGGCTCGGCGGGCGGCCGCGATCCTCGGCGAGCTCGATCAGCGCCGGCAGGGGGACGGCCTGCTGATCGCCTCCGTCGACCGCGATCTCCTCGAGCTCGAGGCCCATCGACGCGAGGCGTCGCATCTCGATGTCCTCGTGCGTCGGCGAGCGGGTCGGAACTTTCACCATGGGCGCGAGCTCAGTTGTTCGGCGCGAAGCGCAGGGGATAGCTGATCTGCACGTTCGCCGACGTCGGCGTCTGCATCTTCAGCTTGCCGACCTCGGCGAGGATGCACTGCCGGATCGGCGTGTCGTTCACCTCGTCGCGGCCGAACCGGATGTTCTTGAACTGCCCCGTCTTCGCCTCGGCGGTGAAGTCGATCATCAGCATGCCCTTGAGCCTGCGGTTCGACTTCAGCGACGCGGCATAGCACTGGGCGATCGGCGGCTGGGCCTCGCCCATGCGGGCCTGGATATCGGCGCGCGCGCCCGGGCCCATGCCCGAGTGTGCACATGCGCCGAGGAGCGCCGCGAGCAGCGCGGTCTGCAGGAGGGACTTCGTGGTCATCGGGGTGGAGGGGGCCGGGCGATCCATATTCTTCTCGGTGCTCTCACTCATCCGTCACCACCGTCTTCTTGGGGCCCTGCTTGAGGATGTTGAACTCGACGCGGCGGTTCGCCTCGCGGCCCGCATCGTCGTCGTTGCCGGCGATCGGGCGATCCGGGCCGAAGCCCTTCGGGGTCATCCGACCCTTCTTGACGCCCCGCGCGACGAGATACTTCATCACCGACTCGGCGCGGTCCTGCGAGAGCTTGCGATTGATCGCCGCGCTGCCCGTCGAGTCCGTGTGGCCCTCGACCTGGAGCAGCTCGAGCTGCGGGTTCTCGTTCATGACGGCGGCGACCTCGTCGAGCAGGCCGAACGAGGGCGGCAGGATCTCGGCCTTGCCGGTCTCGAACTGGACCTTGTCCGCGATGGTGATGCTCGACGCCGTCAGCACGACCCGGGACGGGCCGGGCGGCGGCCGGTCGGCCGTGATCTCCATGATGGGGAAGGGGTCCTGCTGGACGGTGAACAGCGAGCATCCGGTGGCTGCGAGAGCCAGGCCGGCACTGCCGATCATCGCGATCACCGCGTGAGGTCGTCGCATGGCGCGCATGGTACGCAAGGCTCGTGATCACCGTCCACCACCTGGAGGCCTCTCGTTCCACCCGCGTGCTGTGGATGCTCGAGGAGCTCGAGCTCCCGTACGAGATCGTGAGGTATCAGCGAGATCCGAAGACCATGCTCGCGCCCAAGGCGCTCGAGAGCGTGCACGCGCTCGGCAAGGCCCCGGTGATCGTGGACTCCAGCGGCGATGCGCGCGTCGCGGAGTCGGGCGCGATCCTCGAGTACCTCGTCGACACGTACGGCAAGGGGACCTGGAAGCCGGCCGCCGGCACCCAGGCCGCGCGCGATTACACATACTTCCTGCACTACGGCGAGGGCTCGCTGATGCCCTACCTGCTGCTGAAGCTCATCTTCCGGAAGATCCCCACGTCACCGATGCCGTTCTTCGCGCGGACGGTCGCGAAGAAGCTGTGCGAGAAGATCGAGGCGCTGGTCGTCGATCCCAATCTGCTCCGGCACCTCGCGTTCCTCGGCAAGCACCTCGAGACGCACACGTGGTTCGCGGGCGATGCGATCAGCGCCGCCGACGTGCAGATGAGCTACCCGGTCGAGGCCCTCGTCGAGCGCTCGGCGGAGCTCGGCGTCTCGCCGCACCTCAAGCGCTGGCTCGACGCGGTCCACGCGCGGCCGGCGTACCGGCGCGCCCTCGACAAGGGCGGCCCCGTGATGCTCGGAGGGTAGCCCCGACGGAGGGGCGCGCTGCGCCGCGGCCTTTCGTGATCACGCTCGTGATCACGCTCGTGATCACGCCCGGCCTTTCGGGAGCACCGGGACAAACAGGCCGTGCTCGCCGAGGAGCTTCGCGAGGTCCGCCGACAGGTCGCGCTTGCGCTGCAGCTTCTGGGGCGCGGTCGCCTCGACGAGCCGGCGCCGCGCCTCGTGCATGCGCCACGCGATGGTGCCGTCGGAGACGTTCTGCACGATCGCGACCTCGCCGTGCGACATGCCCTGGAGCGACACGAGGATCACGGTCGTCCGCATCTCGGCCGGCAGCCCGTCGAGTGCGCGCAGCAGCCGCGCGTACGACTCGCGGAGCTCCATGGCGCGGCGCGGATCCGACCGCGCGTCCACCGCGACGGCGAGCTCGATGCGCGCGTCATCCAGCGTGTCCTCGCCGCGGCGCAGGCGATCACGGCGGGCGTTCAGCGAGCGGTTCACCGTCATCCGGTAGACCCAGGTGAAGAACTGGCTGCGGCCTTCGAACTGGGGCAGGGCGCGGAACGCCTTCAGGAACACCTCCTGCGTGATGTCGTCGGCCTCGGGCGACGACCCGCAAATGTGGAGTGCGAGCGCGAAGATGCGCTTGCGATAGCGCAGCACCAGGGCCTCGAACGCGCGTGGATCACCACTGCGCGCCGCCTCGACGAGGGCGTTCGCGGTGGCGGCTTCGCGCTGGGCGGCAGTCAGGTGCGACACGAGCGTTCGAAGATTAGACGCACCAGCCGCGCGGAGGCTTGGCGAAATCTTTGGCGGCGCTGTAGGCGGGCGCCCCACAGCTCGCAATGCTGGTCACTGGAAGGATCAATTCATCTCGTCGGCGTCGCCGTGCACGGAGTCGGGGGTCGCGAGCGAGAACGCGCCGACTTCCGCGTCGAAGAAGCTGCCGTCGTCGCGCCACATCCGGTAGGTGCCCTGCATGGTGCCGACCGCCGTCTGCAGCACGCATCCCGACGTGTACTGGAAGGTCTGGCCCGGATCGAGGCGCGGCTGCTCGCCGACCACGCCATCGCCGCGGACCTCCTCGACGACGCCGCGGCCATCGGTGATGATCCAGTGGCGCGTGCGGAGCTGTGCGGTGCGCGTGCTCTCGTTCGAGATCGTGATCGTGTAGGCGAACACGTAGCGGCCACTCGGCGGCGACGACTGCTCGGCGAGGTACTGCGACTGCACTCGCACGCGGATGCCATCGGTCACGGCGTTCGAGGTCGGTTCGGCGAGCTCCACGGGTTGAATCTGGCGTGATGCGCGGCGCGTTGCAAGGCGTGGCATGATGAGCCTGTGCCATGCGCGCAGTAACACTCTCACTGTCAGCCCTCGTGATCGCATGCGGACCCGTACCGCGGAACCAGCCGACGACGCACCCCCAGACGGGTGAGGAAGCCGGCGCGGAGGGCACGGGCGACGAGCCGGTGGGCGACCCGACGGACGACTCCGCGGCACCGCATCCGGACACCGGGGCGTCCGTGCCGACGGCGGGTTCGCGCACGCCAGCGGGCGGCGGGAGCGCCGGCGGCGCGCCGGCGGACATGCAGGCCCTGCTCGCATCGCACAATGCGATGCGCGCGAAGCACTGCGCCGCCCCGCTCGCGTGGTCGCCGCGGCTCGCCGCGGTGGCGCAGACGTGGGCGAATTCGTTGAGCGCGCACAACTGCGCGTTCGAGCACTCGCCCGACAACAGCTACGGGGAGAACCTCGCGGGCGGGTCGCCGGGGTACCTCGACGGCAGTGCCGTGACGGCCATGTGGTACGAGGAGGTCGGCCAGTACCGCTTCCCCGACGGCGGGTTCTCCATGCAGACCGGGCACTTCACGCAGCTCGTGTGGCGCGGCACCACGGCTGTCGGCTGCGCGCAGGTGACGTGCGCGATGAACCTGTGGGTCTGCGAGTACGATCCGCCAGGGAACGTCGACGGCGAGTACCGCGACAACGTGCTGCCGACCAGCTGTCGCTGACGGGTCGCGGGCGCGGCGCGGACGAGCGCGAGCGCGACGGTCTACGTCACCCGCGCATCGTGCGCTCGGACGATGGGGTCGCTAGCGCTGGTCGATCGGAACGTACTTGCGCTCCGTCGGACCCGTGTAGATCTGGCGGGGACGGCCGATCTTCGTGTCCTTGTCGTCGACCATCTCCTTCCAGTGCGCGATCCAGCCGGGGAGCCGCCCGAGGGCGAACATCACGGTGAACATGTTCGTGGGGATGCCCATCGCGCGGTAGATGATGCCGCTGTAGAAGTCGACGTTCGGGTAGAGCTTCTTCGAGATGAAGTAGTCGTCGCGGAGCGCGATCTCCTCGAGTCCCTTCGCGACCTCGAGCAGCGGATCGTCGACGCCGAGGTGCGCGAGGACCTCGTCGCCCATCGCCTTCAGGATCTTCGCGCGGGGGTCGTAGTTCTTGTAGACGCGGTGACCGAAGCCCATGAGGCGACGATTGCCGCGCTTGTTCTTCACGTCGTCGACGAACTTCTTGTAGTCGCCGCCGCCGGCCTGGATCTCCTCGAGCATCTCGATGACGGCCTGGTTGGCGCCGCCGTGCAGCGGTCCCCACAGCGCGAGGATGCCCGCGGCGATCGAGGCGTACAGGTTCGCGCCCGAGCTACCGACCATGCGCACCGTCGACGTCGAGCAGTTCTGCTCGTGGTCCGCGTGCAGGATGAGCAGCTGGTTCATCGCCTTCTCGAGCACGGGCGAGACCGCGTACTCCTCGCTCGGCACGGCGAACATCATGTGCAGGAAGTTCGCGCAGTACCGCAGCGAGTTCTTCGGGTAGATGAGCGGCTGGCCGATGCTCTTCTTGTACGAGAACGCGGCGATCGTCCGGACCTTGGAGAGGATCCGCGTCATGTGCATGCCGACGTCGGAGTCGCGGTCGAGGCTATCGGGGTAGTACGCCGACAGCGACGTGACCATCGCGGACAGCACGGCCATCGGGTGGCTCGTCGACGGGAACCCGCCGAAGAAGTGGTGCATGTCCTCGTGGATGAGGCTGTGCCGGGTCAGCCCCTTGCCGAATGCCTCGCGCTCCGCCTTCGTGGGGAGCTTGCCGTTGATGAGCAGGTAGCTCGTCTCGACGAAGTCGCTCTTCTCGGCGAGCTCCTCGATCGTGTAGCCGCGGTAGCGAAGGATGCCCTTCTCGCCATCGAGGTACGTGATCGCGCTCGTCGTCGAGCCCGTGTTCATGAACCCGCTGTCGAGGGTGATGTACCCGGTCTCGGCGCGGAGCGCCTTGATGTCGATGGCCGGCTCGTTCTCGGTACCGACGATCACGGGCAAGCTGGTCTCCTTGCCGTCGGGCAAGATCAGCTTGGCGGTGGACTTGGGATCTGCGGCTGCTGCTGCCATGTCGGGGCGGACCATACCGCTTTCGATGCAGCGATCACGCGGTGCGTCGCCGCAATTTTTTTGCGGCGCCCGGAGGCGTGGCGAGCGCGCCGGTGCCGCTCGCGGCGAGGGCGCGCTCCCGCTGGCCTATTCGAGCGTGACGACCGCAGCGCGGCCGAGTGGCGTGTTGAACCGGTACGTGTAGCCGACGCTCAGGTACGCGGCAACGCCACCCTTGTCGAGGTTCACGTCGGCCGCCGTCAGCGTCCCGCCGGTGCTCGTCGTGTCGTTCGGCGTTGAGAGCGCCTTCGTGTACGCGTTCGCGCCCAGCGCCACGCTGATCACGTGCTCGTTGCGGTGCCCGAGCGCGATGTGCGCGCCGAGCTCCGCCCGGCCGCCGACGGCCGTGTAGTTAAACGTCTGGGTGCCGTCCGCCATCTGATCGTCGGGATTCATGAGCGCGAGGTGCACGCCGACGAGCGGCGTGAGGCACAGCCGCTCCGCCGCGGGCGGGCACAGGTCCTTGTACAGGGCCGCACCGACGTCGACGATCGTCAGCGGGCTCGCGCCGGACTGCGCGTTGGCGCCTTGCGTGAATGACGTGTACTGCAGATATCCCTGCGCCCCGAAGCGGTGCGCTTCGTTCAGCAGGTAATCGCCCTTGAGGCGGAAGCCCGCGGACGTCGTGCCGAAGCGCTGGTTCGAGCCGATGGTGCCGGCGCCGCCGAACAGCTCGGCGCCGAGCGTCCACGTGTAGCGGTTATCGGGCTTCGTGGCCTCGAACAGGCTCTCGGTCGGCTTGGCGCCGACGACGGGCTTCACCGTCGACGGCCCCGTGGGGTTGCCGGTGGGCGGGGTCGTGGTCACGACGCCGGTCGTCGGATCCGTCGTGGTCGTCGGCTCGTGCGTCGGGTCCGTGCCGGTCGGATCGGTGCCGTCGGGGCCCGTCGGATCCCCGCCACCACCGCCGCCGCCATCGAGCGAGATGTTCTGCGCCGTCGCCTGCTCGGTGATCTTCGCGAGCAGCGTGTCGGCCTTCTGCGATTGCTCGGCCGACGGGTTGCTGTTCTTCACGTTCTTGCAGGCGGTGTTCGCCTCCGGGAACCGGCCGCCCTGGTAGTAGGCGGTGCACAGATTGAAGAAGTACTTGGGCTCGTTCGTGCGCTGCGCGGCGTTCTTGAACTGCTCCGCAGCCTCGTCGAACTTCTTTGCGAACATGAGCTTCTTGCCCTCGTCGTTCGCCTTCTCGGCGATCGCCGCCTGGCTCTGCGCGAACGCGGGCGCCCGGGCCGCGACGAGCGAGACCACACCAGCAGCCACCCCCAACAAAGTCAGTCTAGACATGCGTAGCTCCTCCCCAAACGACGGACGTGCCCAAGCGTAACACCGATCGGCGATGCGCTAGCTCTGCTTCGGACCGAGGGCGAGATCGATCAGCCGCCGCGCTGCCTCGTGTCCGCGCAGGTACCAGCTCTGCGGATTTCCGAGGAGGACCGACACGATGATCTGCGGCCGGTCCGCGGGCGCGAAGCCGACGAACCACGAGTGCTCCATGTAGAACGGCTCGGTCGTCGTGAGCGTCCCCGTCTTGCCGGCAACCTGCACGTGGCCGCTACCAAACGTCTTCGCGGCCGTGCCGTTCGCGCAGGTGCCCACCATCATCCGGGCCACGGCGCGCGCGGCGTCCGCGGGGATCGCGCGGCGCGGCGCGGCGATCGGCACGGGCTGGCCATCGATCGACGCCACGAGCCGGGGCTGCGGCTGCTCGCCCGCATTCGCGAACGTCGAGGCGAGCAGGGCGCCGCCCAGCACGGACAGGCGCGCGCCCCGGAAGCCGGCTGCGGCCTGCGCGAACGCGAGGTCGTGCTGCTGCGGCAGCGTCATCTCGCCGGCCATGCCGGCCATGCCCGGGATGCCGAGCGCCACGGAGGCGGTCAGTCCGAGCATCTTCGCCTCGGCATCGAGCGCCGCGGGCTGGAGGTTCTGGTACGCGAGCTTGCCGACGATCGCGTTCTGCGAGTGCGCGACGCCGTAGGCCAGGCTCTCGCAGCGCGAGTCCCGCTTGTCGGTCACGAGGTTCTGCTCGGACACCGACCGCAGGCCGCCGTGGAAGCACACCTTGCCGTCGGGATCGACGCCCTTCGAGACCAGCGCCGAGGCCGTCACCAGCTTGAACACCGAGGCGGCCGGCGCCCACGCATCGGTCGCGAGGTGCCAGTCGAACGTGCCGGTCTTGCCGCCGGCGGTGTCCTCGGTGCGCCGCCCCGCGAGCGCGAGGATCCGGCCGTCGGGCGCCATCA
Source organism: Deltaproteobacteria bacterium (assembly GCA_043716635.1). GTDB lineage: Bacteria > Myxococcota_A > Polyangia > Haliangiales > Haliangiaceae > JABFXX01. The sequence goes on from JAYSYE010000500.1 coordinate 12,967, forward strand.
CGACGATCGCGCCCCGCGGTGCGCGGGACTGATCGAGCAGGTGCTCGGCGAGGTCCTGCAGCAGGGGATCGAGCGTCAGCCGGGCGATCCGACCATCGGGCAGCACCGACTCGTAGTGGTCGCCGACGCGCCGGATCGTGTCCGTCCGGTTGACGTCGACGCCATCCACGCTGCCAGTGGGCGCGCCCGGCGTCGGCCGCGCGGCCGGGATGGCCTCGCCGGGCCCCGGGATCCGCGTCGGGGCCGCCACCGCGGTCGTGCCGGGGGCCGCTGCGAGCGCGGCGCCGGCGATGTGGCTGGCGGTGCCAGGACCGCCCTTGGCGTCGAGCAGCGTCAGCCCACCGGCGGCCGCCACCGCGCCGACGAGCAGGACGTAAGAGCGTCGCATGGCCTCGGGATGTAGCCTTATCCGCGCGCGGGCACAAGATTTGTCCGATGCTTCGGGGTAGCGTCGACCGCGCGATGCATCGCGGACCGCCCGTCTCGCTGCCCGTCGTTCCGGGCGCCTGGCTGCACGCCGGGCTGCTCGCTGGCGTGCTCGGCAGCGTGCTCGGCGGCGTGCTCGGTGCCACCGGGTGCACTCACCACCGCCACGTCGACGCGCCGCGCACCGTCCCCACGCCCTCGATCCAGGTGGGCGCATGCGGCATCCCGACTCGTGACGGCGTCGTGAGCGCCCATCCGCGGCTCGACCACGCGGACCGGGACCTCGACGGCGACGGCCTCCCCGAGACCATCGTGGTCGACCGCGCCATGTGCACCGCGGACCACAACTGCTACTGGAACGTGTTCCTGCCGCCGGCGCCCGCCACCAGCGGCGACTGCTCCCGCTACGCTGGAACCTTCGAGGCGGCGGCGCTCGAGCCGCTCGCCACGACGGGCGACGATCACATGACCGACGTGCGCGGCTACTGGAACCTACACGGCGACCGCTTGCTCCTGCAGTCCTATCGGTTCACGCGCGGTGGCTACCTCCTCGTCGATGCACTGCAGTGCCGGCGCGAGACCGACGACCGGCTGGTGTGCTCCGATTCGGAGTCCGCCTCGCGTGGCACCGAGTAACCCCCACGGCGCAGCGGTGCTGGCTGCCTGGCGATCCGGGACCATCCCAGGCGAGTCCCGGGGGTAATCCTGATAGGATCGAGACAGGTGAGCGATACGGGTCGCAACAGGACGGTGGTCACCGCGATCTCGAAGATCAGTGACCGGCCCGTCGCGAAAGAGGCGTGCCTCGTCGTCATCTACGGGCTCGAGCTCGGCAAGAAGTTCAACGTCAATCGTCCCCAGATCATCATCGGCCGCTCGTCGAAGGCCGACATCCAGATCGATCAGGAGGCGGTCTCGCGGAACCACTGCAAGATCATCAATACCGGCAACGCGATCATGCTGCGCGACATGGGCTCCACGAACGGGACCTACGTCAACGACGAGATGATCGACGAGTACGTGCTCCGCGACGGCGATTTCATCAAGGTCGGTCGCTGCATCTTCAAGTTCCTCTCGGGCAACAACATCGAGAACGCCTATCACGAGGAGATCTACCGCCTCACGACCGTCGATGGTCTGACGCAGATCTTCAATCGCCGATACTTCGTCGAGACGCTCGAGCGCGAGATCGGGCGGGCCCTGCGCTATCGCCGCGATCTCTCGTTGATCATGTTCGACATCGACCGGTTCAAGACGATCAACGATAGCTACGGCCACCTCGCGGGCGACCACGTGCTCAAGCAGCTCGCCTCCGTGATCAAGACGCGCATCCGCCGCGAAGATGTCCTCGCGCGCTACGGCGGCGAGGAGTTCGCGATCGTCCTGCCGGAGATCGATCACTACAACTGCATGGTGTTCGCGGAGAAGGTCCGGAAGCTCGTGGAGGTCGCGGAGTTCAAGTTCGAGGACACGCTCATCCCCGTGACCATCTCGATCGGCGTGTCCAGCTTGCGCGGCGAGATCGAGGATGCGCTCGAGTTCATCAAGCAGGCCGATACGCATCTGTTCGCCGCCAAAGAGGGCGGGCGCAATCGCGTGAATGGCTAGCGCGGTGGAGCAGAGTGAGCAGGAGCTGCGCGAGAAGAAGCGCGTGCTCGCGGCGCTGGTCGTGCACGACCTGCGGAGCCCGCTGACCGGCATCTCGGGGTGCCTCGAGCTCGTGAAGGCGGAGCTCGGCGCGGACCCTGCGAATCAGCACCTGCTCGCGTACCTCGACGATGCGGAGCTGCTGGTCCGCAAGACGCTCGGGCTCGTGGCGACGATCCTCGATGTCGACGAGCTGGAGGACGGCATCCTGCGCGCCCACCTCACGCCCGTGCGGGTCCGCGAGCTCGTCGAGCGGGCGCACGCAGGGAATCGCGCGCAGTTCGAGGTGCGCGACATGGGCTTCGAGATCGACTGCGATCCCACACTGGTCGCGGCGCTCGATCGTGATCTGGTCGGGCGCGTGCTCGAGAACCTCATCGACAACGGCGCCCGCTACGCCTCGCGGCGCGGACGCTGCGCGGTCCAGGTGCTCCGCGTCGACGACTGTATCGAGATCGCGGTCGGCAACAGCGGCCCTCCGGTCCCACTCGCCGAGCGCGAGGCGATCTTCGGCCGCTTCTATCAGGTGCAGGCGCGGCGCGCCGCGGCGCGTGCGAACCGGGGGCTCGGGCTCTACTTCTGCAAGCTCGCCGCCGAGGCGCATGGGGGGACGATTCATGTCGAGTCGCGCGGCGATCTGGGTGCCGTGTTCGTGGTGCGAATTCCCCAGGCCGCGTAGGCGCGCCTGCGATGAGCTGGGCGCCCTTACTGCTGTCGCTCGAGATCGCGCTGATCGCGACGGCACTCACCACGGTCCTCGGGACGGCGCTCGCGCTGCTGCTGCGGTGGCCACGGATGCCGGGGCGCGACTTCTTCGACGCCGTGATCAGCGTGCCGCTCGTGTTGCCGCCCACCGTGCTCGGCTACTACCTGCTCGTCTCGCTCGGCAAGGACAGTGCAATCGGTCGGGCCTGGGCGGCCGTGACCGGCACGCAGCTCGTGTTCTCGTTCTGGGCGGCCGTGATCGCGGCCGCCGTGGGCTCGCTCCCGCTGGTGGTGCGCGCGACCCGCGTCGGGCTCGACAGCGTGGACCCGATCCTCGTGAACGCGGCCCGCACGCTCGGGGCGCGCCCGACGCGCGTGCTGTGGACGGTGGTGATCCCCCTCGCCGGGCCGGGCATCGTCGCGGGCGCGATGATGGGCTTCGCGCGCGCGCTCGGAGACTATGGCGCGACGGCGATGTTTGCCGGCGCGAAGATCGAGGGTACCCCGACCGCGTCCATCTACGTGATGGACGAGCTCTACGGTCAGCGCGATCAGCACGTGGTCGCGGTGTCGATCGCGATGACGGTCGTCGGCGTGACCATGCTGTACCTGGCGAACCGGCTCACGCGCCGACTGCACGTGCACCGGCCGTGATGGCGAGCGAGGGCACGTCAGAAGCGGTGGCGCAGGGGTCCGACTCCATCATGCTGCACGCACAGGTCGCGCTCGCACGTGACGAGTTTGGCCTCGAGGTGGAGCTCGCCTGCGGGCCCGGCATCACGTGCGTGATGGGGCCGTCTGGATCGGGCAAGAGCACGCTGCTCGCGGCGCTGGCAGGCCTCGCGACTCCCGATGCCGGCCGCATCACGGTCGGCGCCGAGCGCTGGTTCGAGCGTACGCGCGGGGCGCGCCCGACGATCGATCGGCCGGTCCACGCACGCCGCCTCGCGTACGTGTTTCAGGGGCTGGCGCTGTTCCCACACCTGTCCGCGCTCGCGAACGTCGAGTACGGGATGCACGATCGGCCGCGCGGAGACCGCGCCGCTGCGGCCCGCGCGCTGCTCGACCGGCTGGGAGTCGGCCACCTGGCGTCGCGTCGGCCCCGCACCTTCTCCGGGGGCGAGGCGCAGCGAGTGGCGCTGGCCCGCGCGCTCGCCCGCGCGCCGCATCTCGTGCTGCTCGACGAGCCCTTCTCCGCGCTCGACCCGGCGCTGCGTGCGCAGCTGACGACCCTCGTGCGCGAGCTCGCTCGCGAGCTGGCGGTGCCCGTCGTGCACGTGACACATAACCTCGCGGAGGCTCGCGAGCTGGCGGACCACGTGATCGTGATGGAGCGCGGCCGGGTGGTCGGCGAGGGGCTCCCCGGCGACGTGCTCGCCTGAGGGCCCGAGGCCCTGACGGGCGACGGACGGCCGCTCAGTTCACGGCGCCGGGGTCTGCGGGCGGCGTGTCCTCGGCGATGCAAAGATTCACCCGCGCGCGCTTCCCGGCCTCGTTCAGCGCGGGTCGCGTGATGCAGCCGGGCCCGCTGCAGCGCGCGAGCACGCGGTTGTGCGGATAGTCGATGTCCACCTCGAGGCTTCGCAGCGCCGAAGTTCCCAGGATCGCATCCACCTCGGGCTGGTCGGGGCGTAGCTCGGTCCGCAGCGCGAGCAGGGTCTGGTTGTCGTCGGCCACGACGAGGAAGTCGACGCCCGCCGTGGGCTCGACCTCGACGACGGCAGGGACGGCGCAGAACCGATTGCCAGCCGTGCACGGGCAGTCATCGCGGTCCGGCGCCGTCAGCTTGCAATCGCGCTCGGCAAGCAGGTGGTGCGCGTAGACCTGCCGACACGGCCCGCGCGGCGTCGATCCCGAATCACCGACGAGCGCGAGGTTTGGCACCGTGACGCGGTGACCGCTGATCGGGCCCGACGCGAGCATCACGATCTCGTCGGGGAGGGTCGCGAGGTCGGGCGCGCCTGGCGTGGCCAGCCGGTAGCGCTCGTACGCGGAGGTGCCGAGCAGCGAGACGCCAAGGCCGGTCGACACGACGGTCAGGAGGTCCGTGCCGCGCTCCGCCTGGACGACGGCGGTGGAGGGGTTGGCGCCGAGGCACGCCTGCATCGCCACGCGACGCCCGCCGTACGGTACGGCCGTGCCCTCCACGAGCAGCGTCCCACCGCCGCGAAAGGGAGCGGGGAACAGCGCGTCGCACTCGTAGGTGCGGTCGAGATCGGTCCCGCCGATGTCGGGCAGCACGACGATCTGGTCGTCGCCGAGGCGAAGCCGGAGGGCATCGCCGGCGAGGGCATCGGCCCCGATCACCGCGCGGAAGGGCAGGTCGGTGCCCGCAGGTCCCACGGTGCACGGCTCGGCGGCGCATGGATGCAGCGAGACGACCGCCTTGCTATCGAGGAGCGCGCGCGGCAGGTCGAGCTCCCCGTTGCCCTGCTTCCCGAGCATCGTCAGATCGCCGGTGGTGATCCTGGCGGGTGCGATGCTCCCATCGCTCTCGAGCCCCGGATCGAGCAGCGTGAGCGGCGCGAGGATGTCGAGGATGCCGACGCGGTCGTCGGAGCCGCCCTTGCGGACGCCGACGAACACGGCGCCCGTCGAGGTGTCGACCATCGTCGGGAAGGGGTCGCCAGAGAACTCGTTCGTGACGAAGCTGTCAGTGACGAGACTGCAGCCGCCGAGGAGTCCGATCGCGAGCACGCCCGGCCCCAGGCGCGCGAGTCGCGCCGCGGCCGCGCGCGCTGTCACCACGGCAGCTCGAACACGGTGCCGCGTCGCCCCGCGATCTCGACCGTACCGCCGGCCTCCCACGTCGTGCGATGCAGGTACGCCAGGAGGCGCGTGACGTCCCCGTCGACGACGCACGAGGTCACGCGACCCGCGGTGGCCTTCGCGGGGTGCTTCACGGGGGTCTCGGCGGGGACGACGTCCGTGCCCTCGAGGGTGATCCCACGCAGCGTGCGCGCGGCGTTGCCCTGGGCATGCACGCGAAACACGGGCTCCTGGCCGACGTAGCAGCCCTTGCCGTAGTCGAGGAAGGTCGCGAGCGGCGTTTCGAACGGAAAGTGATCGTCATCGACGTCGGTGCCGTACCGCGGGAAGCCGGCGCGGATGCGGTGGACCTCGGCGGCGTGCGCGGTCTCGGCGATCGCATCGGGATGCGCGCCGTCCGTGATCGGTGCCGTCCACACGCTCGGGATGTCGTCCCAGATCTGGTGAGCGGGCCCGTCGATGGACTCGAACGTGACGTCATCCATGACGGCGTACTTCTCGAGGATCCCGCGCGTCGTCGCGGCGAGCTTGCCCTCGCAGGCGATCTCGAAGGCGTCGCCCATGCGCGCGACATCGATCACGGAGAGCACGCGACCCTTCGGATTCAGGATCGCACCCCAGGCGTGTGCTCCATCCGCGAGCCCCTCGGCGTTCACGGTGGTGAGCCCCTGGAGGAACCGCACGCGGTCCGCGCCGCTCACGCGGAGCCGTCCCCAGTCGGAGCGGTCGACGATGACGGGCACTACGCGCGCCCCGCAGCGCGGAGCCGGGCCGTGCGCCGGCTCTCGGCCTCGCCATGCCGGCGGCGATCCTCGTCCGTCGTGAGTGCGAGCGGCGGGATCGGTCGCGGCCGGCCGTGGTCGTCCACGGCGACGAAGGTCAGGTACGACTTGGTGACGTAGCGGCGAGTCTGCGTGCGCATGTCTTCGGTCTCCACGCGGCAGCCGACTTCCATCGACGTGCGCGATGCGAAGTTGACCTTGGCCTGCAGGACGACGATCTCGCCGACCTGCACGGGCGACAGGAAATCGAGGCGGTCGATCGACGCGGTGAGCACGCTGCCCGCCGCGTGACGCATGGCGGCCACGCCGGCGCATACGTCGATCCACTGCATCATGATCCCGCCAAACATCACGCCCGCCATGCCATTGGTATGCATGGGCATTACGATCTGCGTCATCACGCAGCGCGTCTCGTCGGGCGTCACCGCCGCACTCTAGCGCAAGCGCGCTACTTCTTCTTGGACGGAGCAGCCGGCTTCTTCGCGGCGCGCGCCGTATCGATCTTGCGCTTGATGCGCGCCTTCAGCTTCGCCTGGCTCTTCTTGCGCCGCATCTTGAGCGTACGGCGATTGTCGTTGCGTCCCATAGTGCGGCGCATCTTGATCGAGGGGCTCCCCCGGGTCAACCCCTGGCGTCGCCCGAGCGACGTTGTCAGGCAATCCCCTCCGGGGATAACTTCGCGGCAGGGAGTCGGGCGACCCGCTTCGCTGCGTCGCCCGAGCGTCTGTTCCGCTCGTTAAAATTGCGCGCGGGCGGCGAAGCTGAAGTGCCAGCGGCCGCGGGGGTCGTCGCCGAGCTGGGGGCGGAGCGGGATCGCGCGCTCGAGGCTGAGAGATCCGAAGGGCGTGACGAAGCGGGCGAGCGCCATGCCGAGCGACGGGCGGATGTCCGAGCTCGTGACGGTGTCCCACTGGTTCGTGATCACGCCGGCGTCGGCGAAGACGGCCGTGGCGAAGTACTTCCAGATCCGCAGCTGGGCGTCGATCGACGTCATCGCGCGGATGTTGCCGCCGGCGGGCAGGATGCGGATCTGCTGGACGTTATCGAATGGCGGCACATCGACCAGGATGACCTCCGTCTTCAGCCGGTCGTCATCGTAGCCGCGCACCGTCGAATCGCCGCCGGCGAAGAACCGCTCGACCTCCGGCAGCAGCGCCGGCCCGAACAGCGGGATGCCGTGGTCGTAGCGCAGGTCGAACCGGATCACGAGGTTGTCCGCGGGCGAGTAGTACTTCGAGCCCGACACCGACAGCTTCACGAACGTGTCCTGGCCGAGCAGGTACGGGCTCGCGTACGTCCCGCGCAGATCGAAGCGAAACCCCGACTCCGGCGCGAGGGGCTGCAAGATGCCGAGCTTGTTCGTACGCTGCTCCCACGTGAAGAACCCGCCGACCGAGCCAGTGACCGTCGTGACCGGCGCCTGCGACTCGTCGTTGCTCGCGCCCACCTCGCGGATCGCGTCGATGTTGCGCTGGCGACTGCGGTAGTCGTACTCGACACCGACCGTCCACGAATGCGCGGGCCGGGTCCCGAGGCGGGGCGTATCCTTCGTATGACTGAGCGCGAGCGTCGTCCCCGTCGTCCGCAGGAGGCCGAAGCGCGGCGTGTCCTGACGGCGATGAAACGCCGAGAGCTCGGTGCTGAAGTCGACCGGCGACCAGTACGTCAGCCACTTCGGGATCCGCAGCGTCGACTCGAGCGCGAGCTGCTTGAGCTTGAACCGGCCGTTCGAGAGCAGCTCCACGAAGTCGAAGCCCAGCGTGCCGGCCGTGTCGAGCGCGATGCCGATGCCGCCGATGTTCTGGATCGACGGCGTGACCTTGCCGAACAGGCCATTGTAGCTCGAGTAGCCGAGCTCGCCCGTGAACTGCAGGCCGTAGTCGTAGCGCTCCGTCACGTCAACCACCGCGTTCACGGCCCCCGTGCTCGTGGTGTCGAGATCGGGCAACACGATGTTCACGGAGTCGAATAGCGACATGTTGCGCAGCTTGCGCGCGGCCTCCGCGAGCGCGGTCTGCGTCAGCGGCTGGCCCTCGTGCACGCCGAGGTTGTTCAGGATCACGCTGTCGCGCGTGCGGAAGTTCCCCCGCACGACGATCTTGCCGAACCTCAGCTCCTGGAGCTTCGACAGCGTGTACTTCGCGGCGATGCGCCGGGCGCCGATCACCGCGGGCTCGTACGCGACCTCGGCGCGAGGCCGGCCCTCGCCGAACAGCAGCTCTCGCAGCTGATCCCGGATCAGCGCGGCGTCATCTTCCTGGAACGGGAGCTGGTCGGTCACGCCCACGCAACGTCCCGGGGACACCGGCTGGGCGATCGAGGCACGCTGGTACAGATCGGCGAGGTGGTGCAGCACCTGGCGGCACAGCACGCGCTCGTCCGGCGTCCGGACCTCATCGCCGTGCTCGCCGAGCGTGACATCCACCTCCGTGACGAGCGTGGGCAGGCCCTCCGTGATCACGAACCGCACGTACAGCCCGTCGCCCTGCCGCGCGGCGGCCAGCGCGCCCGCGATCGCGGCGCTATCGAGGCCGGCCGGGTCGGGGGCCGCGACGACCCGCACCCGCGCATCGCGATAGCCGCGGCTGCGGTACAGATCCACGACGCGGTCGACGTCGCCCGCGAGCAGGGTGGACGTGACGGCGTTGTTGCCCCCGAACAGCGACTGTCGCGACGGCTGCGTGCCGAGGACCGCCGCGATCGCGGAGTCCGTCAGCGTGGTGTTGCCGGTGATCTCGACGGTGCGGGTCTGCCGCGTCTTGCCCTGCTCGATGCGATAGACGATCCGGTCGAACACCGCGAATCGCTCGCGGGTCCACGTGACATGCGCATCGAAGAACCCGCGCCCCTGCAGATAGGCCGTCAACGCCCGCGCCGATTCGTGCGCCTCGACATCGTCCGAGCTCGACGCCCCGTTGAACGTCAACTGCGCGCGCAGGTCCTTCGTGGCGACGGAGCTGCTGTCGAACCCCTCGAACACCACGTCCAGCCGGCGGCGCTGGTCGACCGTCATCACGAATCGCACCGTCTTCGTTCTGCGGTCGAAGTTGTCGCTCACGTGGACGCGAGCCTCCGGGTAGCCGCGCGACCGGAACAGCTCCGTCACGTGCTGCACGTCGGACTGCAGCTGCGCGCGCTGGAACCGCGCCTTGCCGATGCACGCGTACTTGCCGAGCAGGCACGTCCCGCGGTGGCGGAACTGATCGCGCAGCTCGACCTCGCCGATCGCGAGCCGACCCGCGTCGCCGATCACGCTCTGGTCGACGGCGAGCGAGTACGCACTCCCGAGGTCGACCGTGACCTCGAGCTTCGCCTCGCCGATGCCGAGCGTGGTCTTGATGACAACCTGCGCGTCGTAGTAGCCCTCGTCGAACAGAAGCTCCTGCAAGGCGCGCGTCTCGGCGCTGTTCACGCACTCGCGCTCGAACGGTCCCCACGGCAGGTACGAACCGACGCGCACGGACATGCGTCGCTGCACCTCGTCCTCGAGCAGCGACGCGAACAGCGACTGCTTCATGTGGAACTTGATCGTGCGCACGCGGGGCAGGGGCACGACGTGGATCACGGCGTGGGTGCCGCCGGCGGTGTCGCGCGTCCCGATGCCCACGAGGTGATAGCCAAACGCGGCGGCCCGCTTCGCGATGTCGTCTCGGCCCGCAGGGGTCAAGGCGTGGTGGCGCTCGATGGTCGGCGCGAGCAGGGCGCGCACCGTGGCCGGCGACTCCCCCGCGAAGAACGTGCCCGCGAGCTCGAATTCGATCCAGGTGAGCGGCGCCGTACCCGCTGCGATCGCCGCGGCGGTCATGCCGCTCGAGGCGGCGGGGTCGTCACCGACGACCGCGACGGGCGCGTCACCTGGCTCCGGTGTCGTCGCCGGCGTCGTCGCTGGCGTCAGCGGCGTGCCCGCGGCGCCGCCACCCCGGCGCGTGGCGGCCGGACACCGCGAAGCATCGAACCCGTCGAGCGCGACCGGCGCATCGGGAGGGACACTCATCTCCGTGGGCGTCGGGCCCCCGGCACGCGCGACCGTCGGCCCGCCTGCGACGAGGCTGCCGAGCACGATACCGAGGAGGATCCGCAGCGCCATCCTCACGGCACGAAGAACTTCCAGGTCCGCTTCACGCTGGCGGTCGCGTCGCGGATATCCTGCTCGGCCGGATCGTTGAAGTTCTTGCCCAGGTACCCCGCCTGGACCCGCACCCGGCGCGGGGTGTCGAGCTCGATGCGCGCGTTCACCGTGTTGCCGTAGAACGTCTGCTCGGTGTCACCCAGAACCTTGAGGTTCTCGAGGATGTTCTTCTCGATGTGGAGCCCGATCGAGTTGAACCCGACCTCGACGCGGAACACGTCCAGCCCCGTGAGCCGACCGAGCGAGTCGCCCAGCGTGCCGACCACCCAGTCGCCTGCGAGGTCCTTCACGATCTGATCGGCGAAGCCCTGGCTCGGATTCGTGGTCGGATCGATGCGCGTCGGATCGTTGCCGATCGACTGATCCCCGAGCGTCCGCCGCAGCGCCTCGGGGCCGCGCCCGAGCACGAGCAGCGACAGCGTCTGCGACTTGTTGTAGCCCGTCGACGTCTTCAGGTCCCACTGGAGCTGGGACAGCGCGCCGCTGATCGACAGCGTGATCAGGTGATCCTGGCCCGACTGGTCGCGGAAGTTCGCGTCGCTGGTCACGGCCAGGGTCGGGTTCCCCGCTGGCTCGTTCTCGGTGAAGTCGATGCGTCCCGAGGTCTGATCGAACTTCGCCCGCGTACCCGGGATGCGGAACGTGCCTCGCGACACGGTGATCTGACCGGCCAGGCGCGGGTCGCGGGGGGTGCCCGAGATGTGGGTCTGCCCGGTGAAGTAGATCTGCGCGACGTTGTTGAGGACCGCGAACCGCTGCACGATGAGCGTCAGATCGAGGTTCGTCGAGGCCAGCGTCGGGTAGGTCTCCCAGAACGGGATGGTCGGGGGGGACGTGGACCCGAGCGACGTGATCTGATCCGCGATCTCCACGTCGCGGCGGTAGGTGCCGTCGTCGACCTGGACGGTTCCGACGAGCGTCGGCGCCCCGCTGCCGTGCTTCTCGATCGAGATGTCCGAGGCGCGCAGCACGAGATCCAGGGTCGGCGACCGGAACGGGATCTTGTCGGCATTCAGCGACAGGCTCACGTCGGTCGGCACGCCATCGTCGATCGCGATCGCGCCGTTGATGCCGGTGAGCGCGCCCTCGCCATCGATCGACGCGCGCACGTCGTTGACCGTGAGCGACACCTGTTGCGCGGCCCCGAGCGGCACGCTCTCCAGGTCGATGCTGCCGGACTCGAACGCGAGCTCGCGCCGCACGCCGCGCGGGATGATCGAGAGTGGGCGGACGAGCTCCTTCGGACCTCGACACTCGGTGCCGTCGACGGTCTCCGTCTTGCCGGCGGGGCAGAGCGGCAGCGGGGCGAAGTCCACGGTCCCGCTGACCGTGGGGTAGCGACCCTTGCCCGTGAGCAGCAGGTCGCCCTCGATGCGCGCGAGCCCGCTGGCCTGCGCGATCTGCCTGGGCGCCGCGACGAGCAACATCTTGCCCGCGAGCGTGCCACTGACGAGCACACCCCAGCTGACCGGCGTCAGCCCGGCCAGCCCGATGTTGCCCTTGATGTGGAGCTCGCCCGCCTCGTCGCGATTCTGATCGCGCACCTGGACTCGCACGTCCGTGAACCCGAGGCTGCCGTTCGCGACCTTGATGAGCCCGCTCGGCGCGGTGAGCACCGTCTCGCCGCCAACCGGCCGCGCCACCACGTCCTTGAGCTCCAGCGCGGCCTCCCACACGGGCTGCGCGAGCGTGCCCGCGAGCGAGGCGTCGAGCGTCGCGGTGCCCGTGAGCGTGTCGAACGTGGAGTCGAGCAGCGGCGCCACGAGCCCCAGATCGAGCACGCCGCCCGCCTTGATCGCGATGCCCGAGGCCGTGACCTGGCCGTGCACCTCGACGATGCCCGCCGGCGTCCCGAGGCGCGTCGTGCACGGGCGGCGCCCGGTGGGGGCCTGCGGGTCGCGACACGCGAGCTCCATCGCGGTCGGCGTGAGGTGCAACGAGACCGCGGTCTCCTTCGCGCGGTCGGTGGGCGGCAGCACCCGCACCCGGAGCGGCGCATTGCGACCGTCCGCGGTCTTGAGATCGTAGACGCCCTCGAGCTCCGAGAGCTCGATCCAGGCCTCGGGCGCGATGGGCTTGCGCGGCGCCAGCTCGGTCTTCACCGTGACCGTGCCCGACACCCAGGCCTGCGCGGGCTCCGGAAGGCCGAGTATCGCCTGGAGGTCCTTGAACGCGTCGAGCTCGATGCGGCGGCCCGACACCGCGAGCTCGACCGGGTAGGGCGCGGCCGTGCCGAGGGTCCCCGTGATGCGCAGCCGTCCCGCGAGCGCGGTGCCGTGGATCGCGAGCCCCGCCGACGAGCCGAGCGCGGCGGGCTCGATGGCGAGCTGCGCGTCCCCGATGAACGAGTCCTTCACCCACGCGCGCAGCACGTCGACGGCCCCGATGGCCTGGGGCGCTGCGATCGAGCCCTGCAGGTGCAGCGTGACCGAGGCGACGCCGCCGGTGACCCCCGTCCCCACGAATGGCGACAGCGCCGCCAGCGGCAGATCGTGCATCGACACCGTGCCGCCCAGTTGCTCGGGCGTGACCTTCGCCGTCCTGCCCGACCCGGTCCGGGACGCGGGGATGCGCGAGATCGTGGCGTCGAGCACGCCGCCGCTGTCGCGGGTCGCCGTCACCACCGCGCAGAACCCGGACTTGCGCCCCGCCGCGCACTGCGCGAGATCGTTGCTGTCGAGGTACTGCGGGCGCGGGCGGCACGCCCCGTCGTCGCTGCGGTTCAAGCATAGCCCGATGCCCTGGAACGTGTCGGTGTAGCGATCGGTGCGCACCGAGAGCTTGCGCGCCTGCGCGTACGCCTGCACGTGGGAGAGCCAGTCGATCGGGTCGCGCGACGTGCTGATGACGGTGTTCGTCATCGAGACCTCGATCTTGTCGATCGTCCCCCGCAGCGCGCCGCCGCTGCCGCACACGCGCGAGGCGTCGAGCCGCGAGCCGGTGACGGTGAGCTTCTCGATCCGCTTGGTCGCCGTATCCATCCGCACGGTGCCCTCGAGCGTGCCGCCGAGGCTGCCGGAGTTGAAGGCGCCCTCGAGCACACCGTCGGCGAGCCGCGCGTTGACGATCTTCACCTTGTCGAGGCACGGCACGCCCGAGAGCTCGGTCGAGACCGTCACCGTCGGGTTCGTGAGCTTGCCGTCGATCACGACGTGCGCGCCGCCGCCGGCGCTCGCTGCGAACGCGCCGATGCCGAAGCGCTGGAGCCAGAGGCCGAGGTCGGGGGCGACTCCCTCCGTCACCTCCAGGTGGATGTGGTCCTTCACGAGGTCGATCGCGCCGGAGATCAGCCCGTGAGTCTGCCCCGCGTCGACCCACACCTTGTCGATGTTCACCGTCGCGAAGTTGTCCCCCGTGAACACGCGGCCCTTGTGCACGCGGATCGCGGTGGTGGTCGGGGTAGCCCCGAGCGCGAGATCGAAGTCTTCGAGCGCGAAGCCCTCGCTCACGTCGCCCTTCGCGTTGAGCTCGCCGTGCAGGTAGCGCCCGACCGGCTCGACGATCGAGGGCGGGAGGAAGCGCGCGACATCGATCGCCTTGGCGATCTCGACGTGCGCATTCGCGTTGTACGGCGCGAGCCCGAACGTCGCGGCGAGGTGGATCTCGCCCGGCTCCTTGCCGCCCCGCACGAGCGCCTTGGTCTGGTCGATGTAGCCCTGCTCGTTCACCATGTCGATGTGGCCGTGGACCTCGGCGAGGGTCAGCTCGAGCGGCGGCTGGTTCGCCTGCAGCGGCACCGCCACGTCGAGGTTCGTGAGGTCGAGCCCGATCGCGGGCCGGGCGACGAACGGCCCCGTGAGCGTGATCGTGCCATCGAGCGCATCGCCGCTGACGGTCGATTTCACGCAAGTGCGAATGGTGGGCCCGAGGTTCTTCGCCGCGAGCTTCAAGTCCCAGGCCCCGTCGTACGGCCGGTCCCAGTAGTCGTGGAGCTGTCCCGTGATGTGGAGCGATGCGCTCTGCGCCTGCACCGCCGGATCGTGCGGATCGGGGACCGGCTGGCCGGCGGCAGTGCACGGGACCGTGCGCGCGCGCAGATCGAGCTCGAGCGTGTTCGCGACGTAGTCGTGCCGGGTCCAGTCCGAGGGCAGCTGCGCGAGCCGATCGAGCTGCACGTCGGCGAGCGCGAACTGGTAGTCCGCGGTGCGGCCCGGGACCGGATAGACCACGCCGCGCTCCGAGGCGAGACCGCGTCCGTCCACGGGATCGGGGATGCGGAACGTCGCGCGCGGCCCCAGATCGTTCGTGCGCACGATGCCCCGCGGTGCGGTGACGCCCAGCCGCACGTAGAACTTGGCGACGAGCGGATCGCTGGCATCCATGTAGAGGTAGGCGTCGTTCCGCGGCCGGGGCCCCGCATCGACGTTGACGTCCTCCAGGCGCGCGGTCATCCCGTACATGATCCGGCCCGGGCCGCCGTCGGTCGGGCTCATGTGCAGCGTGACGTTCAGGTGCTCGATGTGGATGTCGCGGACGTCGACGATCGGGGGCGCGGAGTCGGCGTAGAGGCCCGCACGGAAGCCCGCCTTCTCCCGCGGATAGAACGCGGAGATGATGCTGACGATCGTCTGATCGTAGGCATGGAGCGGGTAGGGCTGGGCGACCTGCTCGATGAGCGCCTCGCCGCCATGCAGCCACACGTTGCGGAACACGAGGTCGTGGCGGCCGAACAGGGCCGCGTGCACGTCGATCTCGGCGGTGATCGACGGGGCTCGCACGAGCACCTTGCGTGGCTTGCGTCGCGAGCCCGGGACGGGGTCGGGGTGCTCGTCCGGAGTGCAGTCGAGGTTGGGATCGCCGGTGCGGAGCTCGTCGGCGGTAGCCCCCGAGGCATTGGCCGTGAGTGCGCAATCGTCCCACACCGTCACGTCGCGCAGCGTGATGGACGCCCAGCCGCCCGTGAGCACCGCCTTGAGCGCGGCTGGCTCCCACTCCACCGAACCCACGGCGATGCGCCCGCGCATCCGCTTGTTCAGCTGGGACGCGAGGTTCGTGGCCAGCGCGGGACCCTCGAGCTCGATCCGGAGCACCGCGTACGCGATGCCGGCCAGCACGACGAGGAGCGTCGCGATGAGCGCGATCCACCGCAGCACGTGACGGCCGCGCCGAGATCCCTTCCGTGCGTCGATTCTCATGTCCCGGTACGCCGCCGAGCGCCTTCGGAGGGCGCGGCAACGATGGGACCGTATCACGGCAAGATTTCCCGGTAGGCAGCCCGGAATGCCGCGCCTATACTGGTCGGTACGAACCGCCAAGCGAGGCTCATCGAGATGTCTAACGAATCAGGTTCTGGGCAGCACTCTGCCGTCGTCCCGTCCGTCCCGTCTCCGTCTTCCCCTTCTGGTGCACACCAAGGTGGTGCCCACCAAGGTGGTGCCTACGAAGGGCTCCGGCGCGAGGCCCTCCTTCCCACCGAGCGCAATCGCGGGCTCGGCACGATCGCCGTGGTCTGCACGATGGCCGGCGTGGCGTCCGGGCTCGCGCTCGCGACCACGCTGATGGCCATGCAGGTCGCCGATTCGATGGGGGGCCCGCATCACCGATGTCCGTATCGCGCGGAGCAGGGCGCGGAGCAGGGCGCGGCGCAGGGCGCGGCGCAGGTGCGGATGGCGCCTGATGCCGAGCATCATGGCTACCTCGGGGTCGAGTACGTGTTCGCGAACGGCAGCATTGTCGTCGGCGGCACGCGTCCGGGCTCGCCGGCCCGTGCGGTCGGGCTGGCGTCTGGTGATCAGGTCATCGCCGTCAACGGTGACCGGGTAGACTCGGAGGCCGAGATGCACACCGTGATCTACTCGCAGCGACCGGGCGCTCGCCCTGTTCTCCTCGTTCAGCGCGATGGCGCGACGTGGACCGTGCAGCCGACGCTCGCCCCCGCGTCCACCGCTCGTTAACCGCCTCGTCGATCGGGCGGGCGCACGGTCGCGACGTACTACCGGTCGCAGTACGACGTCGGGTCCTGCGCGCCCTCGCGCAGCCGGATGCACGTCGACACGGACTGGTCGTCGATCTGGAAGGTGACGTTGATCTGCTCGCCGGCAGCCGCCGTCACCGGCATGGTCGGGCCAACGCTGCCGTTCGCGGCTGCGGTCTGGATGATGCCCGTGCCGCGGTCGCGGTTGTAGACGAACACGACCGCATCCTCGTAGTTCACGTTCGCCGGGTACGTGAACGTCGCCGTGGGATCGGGCCCCGTCGTCGTGAGCGCGAAGCTCATCCGGGACGGGTCCGGCGGCGGGATCGGAATGGACGGCGTGACGCAGCCCGCCAGCGCCACGGCGCAGGCCACGCCGAGCCCCGCCGTGCCGATCCCGAAGCCTCCGACCAGACGCATCCCTGCCTTCATCAGCAAGTCATGATCCAGCACGTCTGCCAGTAAAGACAAGGACCTATGAAAACGGGCTGCCAACTTCATTGGCAGCCCGGTATCGAAACGGCAGCGCCGTTGGCGGCGTCGGATGAGGTGCTAGTTCGTCCGCTTCGCGTTGAACGGCAGCATGATCGACAGCCCAGCGCCGAAGAACAGGTGGTGAATGAAGCGGCTGTCGTCCTTGGAGACGAACAGATCGGCGTTGAAGTCCGCGCCCGACGGATTGTCGCTGAACGCGTAGTCGCGCACGGTGAGGTCGAGCGCCAGGAAGTCGTTCAGGAACACGTGCACGCCGCCGCCGAGGTACAGGCCGACCTTGTTGCCGCTGTTCAGCGGGTTGTCGTTGTTCGGGTTGTTGTCGGGCGGCAGGAAATTGCTGTTCGGGTCAGTGGGGTCAGGATTCGGGTTCGGCCGCGACTTGCCAGGCGCCGGATCCGAGCAGACGTTGGTCGGGCAGTCGCTCTTGAGCTGCGCGAACGACACGCCGGCCTGGAAGTAGAAGTCGAACGCCACGTACGCCGCGCCGAACGCAGCGAGCTTGCCGTACCAGGGCGTGAGCGACAGGTACGCCGCGCCGTGGAGCGGCATCGAGTTCAGGTGATCCTTGAACTCGGTCTGGCTCGGCTCGCGGGTCGCGTTGTCGTTCGTATTCTCGAGCGTCGGAATGATCCGGTCGATGAGCTTGGTGTTCAGCGCGGTCGAGAAGACTCCGACGGCACCGACCGAGAGCTTGTCACCGAAGTGGTACTCGATCTTGGCGCCGCCGCCGACGATGTGACGGAAGTCGGCGTTGATCGTCGATTCGAACAGCGGCGCGAGCTCGAAGCGCTTGGCGACGAGCAGCTTGCGATGGCGCACGGCGACATCGCTGGGTAGCGTGTTGAGCCGGCGATCGGCGAGGGCAGGCGCCGCCGTCGCGGCCAGTCCAACCAGAGCGCCGAGGGTCGCGAGGGACGTGTACAGGGTCTTCGTCATCACTTGGACTTGGCCTCAGCGGAAGGTCGTGTACTCGAAGGAAGTCGGGAGCCAGAAGCTGAGGCCGACCTGGAACATGACGTTGTTGATGAACGCGGTATCGCCGTGCTGCTTCGCCATGTCGGTGTCGAGGCCGTACTTCGCGCGGTCGACCGACTCGAACTTGTCGATGAACAGGTAATCGCGGATGCCAGCGTTCAGCGTCAGCCACTTGGTCAGGAAGAACCGCATCCCGGCGCCGACGTTGGGCTGGATGAGGAGGTTCGTGAACCCCGGCAGCTTCGTGTCGCGGGGGACGACCTCGGACTGCCCCGCGCCGATGCCCGCCGTGAAGGCGACCTCCCACGTGATCAGCTTGTGATCGAGCACGGCGAACTTGCCGTACACGGGGATGTAGTGGAAATCGAGCGCCGCGCTCCAGTGGTACTCGTTCACCGTCGGCAGGCGCCGCGCCTGGCGGGCCACGAGGTCGAACGGCTCGCGGAACGAGCTGTTGTAGTACATGCCCTCGACGCCGATCGCGAGGACGTCGGTGAGGTAGTAGGCCAGCTCGCCGCCGACGACGTTATGGCGGACCATGTTGTCATTCATCGTGGTGCCGACGAACGGGTACAGCTCCGTCCGGTGCGCCTTCAGGAACGGCTTGCGGACGACGACGAGGATGTCCTTCCACGACAGCGGCGTGCGCACGACACCGGCCGGGGTGACCTGCGCGGCCGCGGCGTCCGATGCCGCGAGGTCAGCGGACAGGTCCGTCGACGGCGGCGGCGTGTCCTCGGTGCCCATGTCGATCTCGCCGCCGTCGGTGCTGCCGGACGCACCGGTGGAGGGCGCGGTGCCCGTCGCCGAGCCCGCCCCGTCCATCTCGACTTCCCCCGCGTCGCCGTTGGATGGCGCGGGAGCGGGGGCCGATGCGGGCTTCCCCTTGCGTGGCGCTGCCAGCGAGGTGCCGGCCGCGAGGACTGCGAGGCCGACGAAGGCCGTGACCGAACGATGGAATGCCCGCATTCGTAGGGGCTTCATAACACGCACGTTTTTCACACCTCAAGGTTCTGTCGCAAGCAAACGTCTGACGCGTTTTTGCGACACGGGATCGTGCACCTGACGGCACGAACCCCCTGCGGAGTCACGTCGTGGCGGCCGCTCAGGACGCTTCGGCGGTCGCGCTCGTTGCGGCGTCCGCGCCCGCGTCGCCCGCGTCAGAATACAGCGCGTCCACGAAGGCGTCGGGGTCGAAGGGCCGCAGATCCGCCGCCTGCTCGCCGACCCCGATGAAGCGCACGGGGACCTTGAGCTCGTCGCAGATGCCGAGCACCACGCCGCCCTTCGCCGAGCCGTCGAGCTTCGTCAGCACGATGCCCGTGATCTCCATGTCCGACTTGAAGGTCTTCGCCTGCGAGATGGCGTTCTGAC
>JAYSYE010000006.1:0-2635 GCA_043716635.1 Deltaproteobacteria bacterium
TCGCCGGCATGGTGGGCGGCGGCGTGCTGCTCGTCGTGGGCGGCGTGTTCTGGGGCTCGGCCTCGAGCACGCAGGGCGAGATCGATGCGGCGCCGACGAGCACGCAGGCAGATCTGGATGCGCTGAAGAACCTCGAGACTCGCGGCGACCGCTACGCGACCGCGGGCAACGTCCTGTTCGTCAGCGGCGTGGTGCTCGGCGGGCTCAGCACGGTGCTGTACCTGCGGCACCGCCGCGGTCATGGGCGGAGCGCGGCCGCGACGGCGCGCGTGGTTCCCACGGTCATGGGCTCGCGCGGCGGTATCGGTCTCACCATCGGAGGAACGATATGAAGGTCGTCATTGCGTGGGTCGCGTTACTCTGTGCTGCAGCTCTCGTCGCGGGCACTGCCACGAGCTGCTCCATCAGCCACCGCAGCGACCAGTACGCCTGCACCGTGCAGGCGGATTGCGATGGCGGTCGGCTCTGTGTCGACGGGCTGTGTACGTTCCCGCCCGGCCTCGATGCGAGCCTGGACGCGCGCGCGCCCGTCATCGACGGTGCGCACCCGGACGCGCACCCCGATGCGGGCCCGCCCGTCGACGCCCCGCCCACGGATGTCTGCCCGCAAGGCTGCACGTCCTGCGACTTCGGCCCGAACAAGGTCTGCCACATCGACTGCTCCGCGCCGAACGCCGCGTGTGGTGCCCAGCTCAAGTGTCCGCCGACGTGGAACTGCGACATCGCCTGCAACACGCAGGGTTCCTGCCGCAATGGCATCTCCTGCGCCGCCTCGCAGGACTGCAACATCGTGTGCACCGCGCCGGGCTCGTGCCGCAACATCGCGTGCGGCACCGGCACCTGCAACATCCAGTGCGACGGGTACAACACCTGCCGCGGCATCGCCTGTGGTGACTCGTGCGCGTGTGACATCACGTGCGGTGGTAACCAGTCGTGCGCCGACAACATCTTCTGCACGGGGCCGCAGTGCGGCACCTTCGATGGCGGCTGCAACTCGACGTTGGCGACGTGCAACACCTGCCCGTGAGATCATGACCGCACACTCGATCGCGATTGCAGCGCACACCGACATCGGCCGGATCCGGACGATCAACGAGGACGCGTATCTCGTCGCGGATCTCTCGCCCGCAAGGACGCTGGCCGTCGACGGCAGCGCTCAACCGGCGGCGGGACGCGAGCTCCTGCTGGCGCTCTCGGATGGCATGGGCGGTCACGCCGCGGGCGAGGTCGCGAGCAAGTTGACGCTGAGCGCGCTCCTCGAGGCGCTGCGGGCGAACGTCGGGGGCGAGCCCGAGGCGCGGCTCGAGGCGGCCGTGCTTCATGCGAACACGACCGTGCATGCCGCAGCGGCCACGCAGGGCAAGGAGGGCATGGGCGCCACGCTCACGGCGATCCTCCTGATCGACGGCGTCGCCTACGTGGCCGAGATCGGCGACTCGCGGGCGTACCTGCTGCGCGGGGAGTCGTTCGTGCAGCTCACGCGCGACCAGAGCCTCGTCCAGACGCTCGTCGACAGCGGCGTGATGACGGCCGAGGAGGCGCTGCACTCGCCGGTCAAGAACGTGATCACGCAGGCCGTCGGGACCGACCCCGAGGTGCACCCCGTGATCTCGCGGGTGCAGTTGCAGGCCACGGACGCGCTCGTGCTGTGCTCGGACGGGATCACGAATGCGATCAAGGATGCCGAGATCGCCGAGACGCTGCATGCGCAGCCGCTGGTGGCCGCGAGCCGCAGCCTGATCGAGCTCGCGAACGCGCGCGGCGGGGACGACAACCTGACCGTGATCCTCGCTCGCCTCGGGCACGCCCCAGAGCCGGCGGCGTGATCTCGGCGCTGCTGCTCGGATTCGCGCTCGCGATGGACGCGACCGCGGTCGCGGCAGCGCGTGGCGTGCTCGGCATGAGCCGGCGCGATGCGATGCGGCTCGCGCTGGCATTCGGCATCTTCCAGGCGGGCATGGCCGCGCTCGGGTGGCTCGTCGGAGCGACGGCGGCCGCGCGGGTGGCCCCGTGGGATCGCTGGATCGCGTTCGTGCTGCTCGTCGGGATCGGCGGCAAGATGATCTACGAGGCGCTCCGCCGCACGACCCAGGAGGAGGCGGGACCGCCGGGCCTGAAGCTCCACGCGCTGCTGGTGCTGTCGATCGCCACGAGCATCGACGCGCTCGCGGCCGGCGTCAGCCTGCCGGTGATCCCTGCCCCACCGCCGGTGTCGCTCGCCGCGATCGGCATCGCGACGTTCGTGCTCAGTCTGCTCGGCGGCCTCGGCGGCGCGAAGCTCGGTGCGCGAGCCGGCAGCAAGCTCGAGGTCCTCGGCGGCCTGGTCCTCGTGGGAATCGCGATCAGGACCGTGATCGTTCCCTGAGCGGTGGCACGTGACGGCCGGGTCAGCGGGGCTGCTGGCTGCCGACGAGCACCCCGTCGCTGGCCCACGCGGCCCGGTGCGCGGACGCGGCGTCGTCCTCCATCGAGCGCGTGACGAAGGGGGTCGCGGGATCCGTCGTGAGGTCGATGTTCCCGGTGCTCGCGCGCACGGGAGAGTTGAGCAGGAGGCCATCGTTCGAGCGCCCGCCGTCGTATGGACTGATCGACGTGTAGCCGAACTGGTTATCCACGACATCGATGTTGTACCAGC
>JAYSYE010000051.1:0-7498 GCA_043716635.1 Deltaproteobacteria bacterium
TACGCACGGCTGGGGCAGGGCGAGGAGCTGGTCGATGCGCTGCTCGTGATCGCGGATCGCCTCGAGGGGAAGGCGGCGCGGTTGCCGCTCGTCGAGCGCGCGGCGCAGCTCGCGCAGCAGCGGGCCGACGCGGCGGCGACCGCGACCGCGGTCGATGTGGTGGCGCTCCCCGCAGCCGTGCCTCCGACGGCCGCGACGGCCGCGACGGGGACGACCTCCGAGCGGAGGCGGCGGGCTCCCCCGGGTCAGACCAGCGCGACGGTCGTGGCCACCACCGCGCAGCTCGCGCTCGAGCGCGCCCGGCAGGTGTGGGAGCGCGTGCTGGCGGTGGACCCCGCGAATCTCGGCGCCGCGGTCGCGCTGTCCCCGATCTACACGCAGCAGGAGAAGTGGGCGCGCTTGCTCGCCGTGCACGAGATCGAGCTCGCGACGGCGCCCGATGCGCCGCGCAAGCTTGCCGTGATCGCGAGGATTCGCGCGCTGTGCGAGCACAAGCTGGCATCGAGGACCCTGGCGTTCTCGTGGACGCTGCGCGCGTTCGAGCTCGATCCGGCGAGCCCGCAGCTGTTCGCCGACGTGCTGCGGCTCGCGCAGGAGCCTGCCCAGTGGCGCGAGGTCGCCACGCAGTTCGAGGCGCAGCTCGGCCCGAGCAGCTCGCTCGGCGTGCCGCAGCGGCTGACCATCGTCCGCGAGCTCGCGCGGATCGCCATGCGCCGGCTCGATGATCCCGAGCGCGCGCGCGGCTATCACCGCCAGATCCTCGAGCTCGTGCCCGACGATCGGGACGCGGAGCAGCACCTGGAGGAGCTCGCGGTCCTGCTCGCGGACTGGCACGAGCTGCTCGCGTCGTATCGCCAGCGCGCCGCGCGCGAGCAGGACGCTCACGAGCGCGCCTCGTTGCTCATCGAGATCGCGTCGCTGCAGGAGGAGAAGCTCGGCGATCTCGACGGCGCGGCCGCGACCTATCAGCAGGCGCTCGATGTGCTGCCGGGCCAGGTCCGCGCCCTGCGCGCGCTCGCGCGGATCGAGGAGGCGCGGGGCGACTGGCCCTCGCTCGCGAAGGTGCTCGACGCCGAGCTCGCGGTGACCAGCACCGCCGCCGGCGGGGGCACATCCAGCGGCGACCCGGGAGCGCGCTTCGAGCTCCTGATGCGGCTCGGAGCGCTGGAAGAGCAGCGCCTCGGGCGTCCCGCGCGCGCGCTCGCGTACTACCGCGACGCGCTCGCGATCCCTGCCGCCCCCGACCCCGCGAGCGCGCGCGGCGACAGCGGTCGCGTGCAGCTGCTGCCGGGCGTGCGGCCGCTCGCGATCGCCGCGATCGCCCGCTTCGTCGGCCCGACGGGACCTGGCACGGGGCTCGCGGAGCCCGAGCGGGTCGCGGCGGCACGGCTCGTCCGGCCCCACCTCGAGGCGACGCGGCAATCGAGACTGCTGGCGGAGGCCCTGACGACGATCCGCACCGATTCGGCGGGCACCGCGGACGAGCGACTCGAGCTCGATCGCCAGCTGATGCGCCTGCATCACGTCGATCTCGGCGACCCGGCCGCGGCCTGGCAGGACGGTCTGCGCGTGCTCGCCGCCGATCCCTCGGATGCCGATGTGCGTGGCTCGCTCGGCGCGCTCGCGGGGCAGCTCGGTCGCGACGGGGAGTGGGCGCGGCACCTCGCGGGCGCGCTCGACGCGCTGCGAACGCGCGGCGGTACACCCGCCGACGTCCGCGCGGTGGCGACGGAGCTCGCGCGCCTCGCGACCGACCGGCTCGGTGACCCGGCGACGGCGGAGCGCGCGTGGAAGGTCGTACTCGAGCACTTCCCGGACGCTGCCGATGCGTTCGAGGCGCTCACCGTGCAGCTCCGGGGCACGCAGCGCTGGGAGGAGCTGCGCGCGCTGCTCGAGCGCGGTGCCGCCGCCTCCAGCGACGACCGCGTGAAGCGTGCGGTGCTGCTCGAGCTCGCGGGCCTCGAGGAGGACATCCTCGCCGAACCGGTGCGCGCCATCGCCGCGCACCGCCGCGTGCTCGAGAGCGACCCGGGCTACCTCGGCTCGTACCAGGCGCTCGACCGGTTGCTCACCGGTGCGGCGCAGTGGACCGAGCTCGAGGCGCTGCTCGCGCGTCAAGCGGATCACGCGAAGAGCCCACGCGATCACCTCCAGCTGTCGTACCGGCGCGCCGAGCTGTTCGCGCATCGGCTCGGCGAGCCCGTGGCAGCCGTCGAGCTGCTCGAGGCTGTGATCGGCCGCGCGCGCGATCACCAGGACGCGCGCGAGCTGCTGGAGGAGCTGCTGCCCGCTTCGCTCGTCACGATGCGAGTCGCGCGGCTGCTCGAACCGCTCTACGAGCAGGACAAGCTCTGGCGCGACCTCGTCGGGGTGCTGCGCGCACAGCGCGCGTTCGTCACGGGGACCGAGGCCGTCGAGGTGCTCGCACGCATCGCGACGATCGAGGAGGCGGAGCTGGCAGGTGCCCGCAACGCGTTCGATGCCTGGACCGACGTGCTCGCGCTCGATCCCACGCACGAGCGCGCGCGCGGCGAGCTCGCGCGGCTCGCGCAGCAGCTGTCGCGCTGGCCCGAGGCGACGCGCGCGTTCGAGACGGCCGCGATGGCCGCGCCGGCTGGTGACGTGACCACGCGGAGCGCCCTCCTCGCGGAGCTGGCCTCGTACTACGACACGCAGCTGGGCGACACGCAGCGGGCGATCGCGACGTACCGGCGCATGCTGGATACCGATCCGTCGAATCCGAGCACGGTGCGGCGCGCGGCAGGGGCGCTCGCGCGGCTCTACGAGGAGACGGCGAGCTGGACGGAGCTGCGCGGCGTGCTGCGCAAGCTGTCCGAGTGGATCGAGGATCCGGGTGAGCGTCGCACCGGGCTCGCGCGCGTGGCCGCGCTCGAAGAGACGCAGCTCGCCGATCGCGCGGCTGCGATCGGCACCTGGCGCGACGTGCTCGCGGATCACCCCGCGGATCCGGGTGCGCTCGACGCGCTCGAGCGCCTCTACGAGGCCGCCGACAAGTGGCGCGATCTGATCGACATCCTGCGGCGCAAGGTCGAGCTCGGAGCCCCCGCGAGGCCGCTGCTCGCGCGCATCGCCGAGATCCACGAGGTCGTGCTCGAGGAGCCCCACGAGTCCGTCGCCATCCACCTGGAGCTCCTCGACCGCGATGCCGCGGATCGCGGCGCACTCGGCGAGCTGGCGCGGCTCTACCGCACCGCGCAGCGCCACGCCGACCTGCTCGAGATCCTGGAGCGGCAGGCGAGCCACGAGGGCACCGACGCGGGCCGCATCGGCCTCCAGATCCAGAGCGCGCAGCTGCTCGCGGGGCCGCTCGCGCGGCCGGCCGATGCGCTCGATCGCTGGGCCACTGTCCTCGACAGCGATCCCGAGCACCCCGTCGCGCTCGCGGCAGTGGAGCGGGGGCTCGCGGACCCCGAGCTGCGCCTGACGGCTGCGGCCGTGCTGCAGCCCGTGTACGAGGCCACGTCGCGCCACGATCGGCTCGCAGCGCTGTTCCACCAGACCGCGGGCTGGACCGATGACGTCACGGCGCGGATGCGCGCCCTCGCGGTCGTGGTGCGCCTGCGCGAGTACCAGCTCGACGACCGGCGCGGTGCCTTCGACGCGCAGGTCGAGCTGCTGCGCAGCGCGGCCACGGAGCCCGAGCTGGCCGAGGCGATCGCGGAGACCGAGCGGCTCGCCGGCGAGCTCGGCGCGGAGGGCGAGCTGATCGATGTCTATCGCGAGGTGGCACCCACCGTGCTCGACGCCGAGCTCCAGCGCCGCCTCTACCTCGACGTCGCGGACCTCGCGCGCGCCCTGCGGCAGGACCGAGAACTGGCGCGCGAGTACTACCAGCGCGTCCTCGACGGGCAGCCCGACGACCACCGCGCGCTCGCCGCCCTCGAGAGCATCTACCGCGAGGCGAACGACTTCGAGCACCTGACCGAGGTCCTGCTCCGCCAGGCGGATGCTGCGGTGGGCGATGCGGACGAGCGCGTGGTCGCGCTCGTCGAGGCCGCGGGGCTCTACGTGCAGCTCGGCCGGCCCGACGATGCCATCTCCACCTGGGAGCAGGTCATCGCGACCGCGCCCGAGCGGCGCGACGCCGTCGATGCGCTCGAGATCTTGTACCGCGCACAGGGCCGGTGGCCTGACGTCGTCGACCTCTACGAGCGCCGGCTCGGGTTCGCGACCAAAGTCGAGGAGGCGGTCGGGTTGCGCGTGCAGCTCGGACAGATTCACGAGCAGCACCTGCGGGACTTCGAGACCGCGATCGATAACTTCGGCGCGGCGCTCGGCGGGGACCCGCGCGATGCGACCGCGCTCGCGGCGGTCGAGCGCTACCTGATCGATCCGGATCTCCGGGCCGTCGCTGCCGAGGTGCTCGAGCCGATCTATGTCGGCCAGCAGAAGTGGCACGAGCTCGTTCGCGTGTACGAGGCCCGCCTCGAGGGTGCAACCGAGCCGCGCGAGCGATTGCGGCTCACGCGCTTCGTGGCGCGGCTGTACGAGGAGCAGCTCGAGGACTTCGACAGCGCGAGCCGCTGGTATGCGCGCGTGTTCCGCGAGTCGCCGGGCGATCCGGCCGTGCGCGACCAGCTCGCGCGCCTGGCCACGATGATCGACAACTGGGGGTTCGTCGCGCAGACGTACCAGCAGCTGCTCGACGACGACTCGGGGGAGTCCGCCGAGCTGCGCGACGTGGCGATCACGGTCGCCGGCATCTACGACCGCCGGCTCGGCGAGCCCGACCTGGCATCAGCCGCGTACGGCCGCGCGCTCGCGATGGCGGCGGACGACACGAGCGTGTCGGAGCGGGACGTGCTGCAGCGGCTCGAGGACGTGCTCGGGCGGGCCTCGAAGTGGGACGCGCTCGTGGGCGTGTACGAGGAGATGTCGGCGCGTGCCGACGACGAGCTGCGGCTCGAGATGGGCGTGAAGCGAGCCCGCGTCCTCGAGACCGCGGTCGGGGACCCGGAGCGCGCGATCGGTGCGTGGCGAGACGTCCGCGAGCTCGTGGGCGAGCCGGGGGACGATCCGGTGGCGCTGCACGCGCATCGCGAGGCGGTCCTGGAGCTCGAGCGGCTGTACACGAGCAGCGGCCGGTGGCGCGACGTCGTCGACCTCTACGAGGCCCGGCTCGCGCGCTCGCAGCAGCCGCACGAGACGGCGGAGCTGCGGCTGCGGCTCGCGAGCCTGCTCGAGATGCAGCTCGGCGAGGTGACGCAGGCGATCGACCAGTACGAGCACGTCGTGGCCGAAGGCACGGCGTGGGAGCGCGCGGTGTCGGCGCTGGAGCGCCTCGTCGTCGTCGACGAGCACCGGGAACGCATCGCCGAGCTCCTCGAGCCCGTGTATCGCGAGCAGGACTGGTGGCAGAAGCTGGTCGTGATCCTCGACGCGAAGCTCGCGTACATCCGGGATCCCCGCGATCAGGTGACCGTGCTCCACGAGATCGCGCGGATCCACGAGGAGCGCGGCGGCGCGCTCGACCTCGCTTTGCAGGCACTCGCCCGCGCGTGGCGCCTCGACCTCGGCGACGAGGAGAGTCTGTCGCGACTGCTCGCGCTCGCGGTCAAGCTGGCCGCGTGGGACGAGATGGCGACCACGCTCGAGGCCGGCGCGACCGCGAGCGCCGACCCGGACCAGGCGGCGTCGCTGTGGGCGCGCGCGGCCGAGGTGAACGAGGTGCGGCGGGCGGATCCCGAGCGTGCGATCGCGGCCTGGCGGCAGGTCACGCAGACGCGCGAGGACGACATGGTCGCGCTCGCCGCGCTCGATCGCTTGCTCGCGGCGCAGGGCCGGATGGCAGAGCTGGTCATCGTGGTCGCGCGCCGAGCCGAATTGACGGACGACACGGCGGTGCGCCTCGTGCTGCTCCATCGCGTCGCCGCGCTCCACGACGAGGTGCTCGCGAATCCCGTGGCGGCGGTCGCCGCGTACAAGACCATCCTCGCGGCCGATGACACGGACGAGGCCGCGCTCGACGCGCTCGAGCGGCTGCTGCGCAGCGCGATCGCGACCGGCGTCGACACGGGCCGGCTCGCCGCGGCCCGCGAGCTGGCGTCGATCCTCGAGCGCAAGATCGAGATCTCCGGTGACGTCACTCGGCGGCAGGCGCTGCGCCACGCCGCGGCGACGGTGTACGAGCAGCAGCTCGCCGACACCTACCAGGCGGTAGGTCAGCTCACGGCGGTGCTCGACGACGACGCGGGAGAGCCGCGCGCGCTCGCGGAGCTGGACCGGCTCTACTCGGCGCAGAAGCTGTGGCCCGAGCTGCTGGATATCGTCGACCGCCGGGCCTTGCTCGCGGCCGTGCAGAGCGAGCGCGCCGAGCTCGCGTATCGGGCCGCGCACCTCGTGGAGGCCGAGCTGCTCGACGTGGATGGCGCGGTTCCCCGCTACAGCGCCGTGTTGACGATGCTGCCCGGCCACGCGCCGGCCCGCGCCGCCCTCGAGGCCCTGATGAGCCGGGACGAGCTGGTCGAGGCCACGACGAGCGTGCTCGAGCGCGTGTACCGAGCTGATCGAGATGCCGCGGGGCTCGTGCGCGTGTACGAGCGGCGCATCGCGGCCGACGTCGGTGACCGGGCCACGGACTGGGCCGCGCTCGCCGACGTCCACGAGACGCTCGCCAGTGCGCCGGGTGCGGCATTCTCGGTGTGGGCGCGCGCGATCCTTCAGGAGCCGGACGACGCGGCTCTCCTCGCGCCGCTGGTGCGCCTGGCCACGAGTCAGGGCCTGTGGCGCGAGCTCGCCGAGCTGCTGCAGACGTTGCTCGCGAGCACGTTGCCGCCCGACGTCGATCAGGCATACGCGCTCCGTCTCGGCGAGGTGGTCGAGGAACGGCTCGGCGAGCTGCCCCGGGCCGCGCAGGCGTATGAACGGGCGGCGACGGGCCCAGACCCGGGACCCGCGCTCGCGGCGCTCGAGCGCGTGTTCGCGCGCGACAACCGATGGTCCGATCTCGCGATCGTGCTGCGGCGCCAGGCCGATGCCACCGACGACGAGGCCCACCTCGCCGCGCTGCTCGTGCGCCTGGCCGACCTCCAGGGCGGCAAGCTCGGTGATCGACGGGCGAGCATCGCGGCGTATCGCGAGGTGCTCGGCATCGTGCCGACCGATCCGGACGCGCGCGCGGCGCTCGAGCGGATCCTGCGCGACCCCGGCGCCACCGACGAGCAGCGGACCGAGATCGTCGAGGTGCTCGAGCCGCTGTTCGAAGCCGACGGGGATGCCTCGCGCCTGCTCGCCGTGCTCGAGGCGCGCCTGATCGTGACCGCCGATCCCATCGATCGGGCGAGCTTGCTCGCACGGATGGTGGAGCTCGCCGAGGCGCGCCTGGGCGATCGCGGGCGTGCCCTCGAGATGGCGCTCCGGTGGCTCGCGGCAGATCCGGGCGGGCAGGCGCTCGCCGAGGTGGAGCGGCTCGCGGAGCAACTCGGGCAGTGGTCCGAGGTTGCCGCACGGCTCCAGACGATCATCGATGCCCCCGACG
>JAYSYE010000501.1:0-3614 GCA_043716635.1 Deltaproteobacteria bacterium
GAGGTCATCATCGCCGACCTCCAGGGCGCGGGGCTCGATGCATCGCTGGCGCCGACCTCGTTGCCGGACCAATTCATCGTGCTCGGAACGCGACGCTAGTGAGGTCACGCGACGTGCCTACATCGCGTCGTGGTCAGCGCGCACGCGGCCGACGTCGTCGACCGGATCGCGGCCGCGGCGCAGCTCGGGAACGTTCTGCTGCCAGCGAGCCTCGGGTCGAGCGACGCGGCGGCGACGGCTCGGTCGGCCGAATGAGGTAACTTCCTTCGATGCAGTCGCCCCGGATCCCCGGCAACGAACCGGCTCGGCTCCGCGCGCTCGCCCAGTACGACATCCTCGACACCGAGGACGAGCCTCAGTTCGACGCGATCACCAGGATCGCGGCGGCGGTGCTGGACGTCCCGATCGTGCTGGTGTCGTTCATCGACGCGGATCGGCAATGGTTCAAGGCGCGCTACGGGGTGAACTACCCGAGCGCGCCCCGCGAGCTCACGTTCTGTGGCCATGTGGTGGCCGACGAGCGCGAGATGGTGGTCGCCGACTCTCAGCTCGATCCCCGGTTCGCCGATCACCCCGCGGTGGAGGGCACGCCGTTCGTCCGGTTCTACGCCGGGATGCCGCTGAGCAGCAAGGATGGCTTCGTGCTCGGCACGCTGTGCGCGGTCGACCACCGGCCGCGCGAGCTGTCGCCGCGCCAGCTCGAGGCGATGCAGCTGCTGGCCCAGCAGGTGATGGCCTTGCTCGAGCTGCGCCGGGTCGCCCGCGAGCTGCGCGACGAGCGCCGCGTGCTCGCCGAGAGCGAGCGGCAGCTCGCCGAGAACGATCGGCTGCTCCGCAGCGTGTTCGACGGCATGGTCGAGGGCGTGGTGCTCCACGACGGCTCCGGCGCGATCGCGCAGTGCAACCGCGCGGCGGAGACCATCCTCGGGACCACGATAGAGCAGCTCGCCGGCACGGGACCGTCGGCCTGGGGCGGCAACTCGACCGACGAGCACGGCATGAAGCTCGCCCCGGAGGCGCACCCCTCTGCGGTCGCGCTGCGCACCGGCAAGGCGGTCACCAACCAGATCGTGGTGGTCGAGTGGAGAACCGGCCAATCGGTATGGCTCAGCGTGAACGCGCGGCCGCTGATCCGGCCCGGCGAGCAGGTACCGTACGCGTCGGTGTCCACGTTCCGCGACATCACGGAGGAGCGCCGGATCGCCGGCCAGCTCGCCTTGCACCAGCGCCTCGTCACCACCGGCACGCTCGCCGCGGGCGTAGGCCACGAGATCAACAACCCGCTCACCTACTTGCTGACCAACCTGGCGCTGGCGACCGAGGAGCTCCAGGCGGCCAGCGGCGCGTTGCCCGCGGATCGGATCGCCGAGGTGCTGGCGATGCTCGACCAGGCGCAGGAGGGCGGCCAGCGGGTCAAGCGGATCGTCCGTGGGCTCAAGTCGCTGGCCCGCGACGACGGAGCGGGCTTCGTTCCCGCCGATCTGCGCAGCGTGATCGACACCGCACTCGAGCTGGCATCGCACGAGATCAAGGTCCGCGCCACGGTCGTGCTCGAGCTCGCCGAGCTGTCGCGGTTTCTCGTCGACGAGTCGCGGCTGACCCAGGTCGTGATCAACCTGGTCGTCAACGCGGCGCAGGCGTTCTCCGCGGCCGCGCCGGATACGAACCGGATCGTGATCCGGACCGCCCGCGAGGCAACGAGCGTCGTGCTCGAGGTCACCGACAACGGGCCCGGCATCGCGCCGGACGTGCTGCCCCGGATCTTCGACCCGTTCTTCACGACCAGGCCGGTCGGGGTGGGTACCGGCCTCGGGCTCTCGATCTCGCACGGCATCGTCGCCGCGCTGGGCGGTGAGCTGACGTGCGACACCCGGATCGGTCACGGCACGACGTTCCGCGTCCGGCTGCCGCTGCCAGCCGAGGAAGTGCCGGCGGTCGAGCCGCTCGCGCCGGTCGGCCGCGGCCGGGTGCTGCTGATCGACGACGAGCGATCGATCCTGCAGTCGACCCGCCGGCTGTTCCGCGGCGAGTTCGAGGTGATCGCGCTCGAGGACCCGCGCGAAGCGCTGCGCCGGATCACCGCCGGCGAGCAGTTCGACGTGGTGTTCAGCGACATGTCGATGCCCAACCTGTCCGGGATGGAGCTCTACGATCAGGTCGCGCGAATCGCGCCCGCGCTCGCCGCGCGTTTCGTGTTCATCTCGGGCGACATGTCGCGCGACGACATCCGGCGGTTCCTCGCCCGGATCCCGAACGAGCGGCTCGAGAAGCCGTTCAGCATCCAGAACCTGCGCAGCATCGCGCGCCGGTTCGTGGCCGCCGGCGGGGCGGAGGCGGCGGACCGCGCGGCTCCCCCTCGCTAGCATCCGTTCTGGGTCGCGACGTGAACCCGAGCATGCGACCGACGGTAGCCGGGTCGCTATACGTCCGCAACGAGCAGCTCGCGACCGCGCACGCGATAGCCGAGCTGCTCGGCGATCTGCAGCACCGCGGCGAGGTTCGGGATGTCTGCGGTGTTCGCCTGACCGTACGGCCACGGCTTGTCGCGCGCCATCACGCGCAGGCGCACCGGGGAGCTGTTGAACAGCTCGATCGTTTCGACGCGCTCGCGCGGCAGTGGCGGGAGCTCGTTCCACTGCACGCCGTCCGCGGCGAGCGTGAGCGGACCGAAGCGCACGAGACCCTCACGGGCGAGCGTCGCACGCGCGGTCGCGGCGAGCGGCGGGGCGATCCGGCCGAGCACGCGATCGATCGCCATCGCGACGCCGCGGAACCGCCAGTTGAAGAACACGCGGTCGCGATCTCCGATCAGCTCGAGGCCGAGCCGAAACCGGTGGTCGCCGCGCAGGCCGCGGGCCACATCGCGCGCGATCAACAACAGATTCACCCAGTCGAGCAGGTACAGCACCTCGAGCTTGCCGCCGCGGATCTCGACCGTCATCCGGTAGTCGCGAATGTCCTCCCAGGCGAGGAAGCTGGTCCGGATGAGCCGGTCGCGCGTGATACCGCGGTCGTCGACGATCACTCGGCCGAAGCCGATGTCGGAGCGTCGCAGGACGAGGGGCGGCACGCCTCGAGCGTAGTCCGAGCCGGAACTTCTCGTCCACGCGCAGCACATTCGAACGGCGTCTCGTCCGACCGCCGGCCAGCAACTGGGCTTGATCCACTCCCGTGGACGGTTTGTCTACGTCGTCATCAGGTCCCGCGGCGCGCCGGTTCGGGGTCGAAAGTATCGCATCACGCGGCCTTCTCCATCGGCGTCACGAGTGCCGCGTTGTGGAGCCGCTCACGTTCCGCGGGAGCGATTCAGCCCGGGAAGGCAGGTCGCCTTGTCGATCGCTTGATCGCGTGGATGCTCGTCGTCGATGGCGGGGACGGCTGACGACCCATCAGGTCAGCGGGCGTGGGATTCTCGGCGCGCCGATGTCAACGTTCACAAGATTCTTCCTCGTCGCGCTCGTCATCGGCTGTGGCCATCCTGCTCGGTCCGGGGGTCCGCCGGGCGCCGAGCACCATCATCCGGCGGCCATGGTGCACCGCTTCGAGAACGCCGAGGCCTGGGCCAAGGTGTTCGACGACCCGGCGCGCGATGCATGGCAGCACCCCGACGACGT
>JAYSYE010000502.1:0-3610 GCA_043716635.1 Deltaproteobacteria bacterium
GACAAGCCGTGCGCCGATCGCGTCCAGACGGAGATGAAGACCTGGTCGAGCGCGATGCAGGCGAAGGCCGAGCAAAACGGTCAACCCACCGAGGCGCAGATGGCCGCGATGCAGGCGTCCGGAACCAAGCTCGGCCGTTGCTTCTCGAAGTTCGCCGTCCCCGTGGGCGGGACCACCACGACCGTCGCGCTGCCACCGGCGCTCGGGCCCGGTGTGCCCGGCGCGTGCAGCGACTACCGCGCCGCGGTCACGAAGTATCTCGCGTGCGACAGCATCCCGCAGGCGACGCGCGATGCGATGGGCTCCGCCTACGGCACGATGGCGTCGTCGTGGGGCAACCTCGCCGGGGCGACGGCCGCCCAGCAGGCAACCGTGGCTGATGGCTGCACGGTCGGAATGAAGGCGTTACAGACCTCCGCGGCGAGCGCGGGCTGCACGCCCTGATCATCCGAGCGAGCGCTGCATGCGCAGGCCGAACCACTCGCAGCTGAGCCGAAGGCGTGCCCCGCCGCAGTCAGCTCACTCCTCCGCGCGGACTCGTCGAATGGATGCGATCGTCTCGAGGTCGAGCAAATCCTTGGCACGACCGGCCGCGCGCTTGCTCCGCTCGAGACCATCGAGCGTCAAGATCCGGATCGCGTGCCCGTAGATCTCGACCACTTCTGACACGGCGGCCACCTCGGCGAATGCCCCGAGGCCGGGGACCTCGCCCAGCAGATCGATGTCGCCCGCGTCACACCGCAAGGTGAAGTTCAGGCCCGAGTGCAGAGTGTGTTCGTCCCACGGGAAGGGGAGCTCCGGTGGGAAATCCCGAAGCCGTGGATTCCATGGCGCGAGAGCCCGCGCAAGGCGTTGCAGATTGGCGCGGTCGCGCGAGTAGCACAGGTCGAGATCGTAGGTCGCGCGGGCAGAGCCGTGGAGGGTGAGCGCCACTCCGCCGATCACCACACAGGCGACCTGCTCGGTGACCAGGGCCTCAACGAGTCGGCGTGGAGCGAACATGCGCGCGACCTCGGTACTCTTCCGCGAACTCTGCAAACGCAACCATCTGCTCGACGCGCTCCGTCGGCGATAGTCGCAGGTTCGCGCGGATCTGGGAGCCGTCCACCCCGGGTGGCAGCAGGGCCAGCAGGCGGACGTCCCACGGGGCTTCCGCGTCGACGGCCTCGACGGCCGAGGGTGCTTGGAGGGGAGTCACGCCCATCTTCACCACGATACCACGGCCGTACCGAGCCACCATCGCGTCACTCGCCGCGAGCCGTGCTCGCCTGCATTCGTGCTCGGTGCGCGCGAAAGTTCGCTTCCTCCCACTCCTCGCGCAGCAGGTCGGCTGCTTCGGGGCTCGCATGCTTGAACACCCCGGCGGGGAACCGCAACGGGCAGATGCGGTCCGCGAGCGACCACACGTGCCGGATCGCGGCGAACAAGCTGGCGGAGCCGGGCTCGTGCCACACGTCCGGGATCTCCGAGACGTCCCGGAATTTCTTGACCGGCATCAGAGCTCACCGAGCCGGAAGCGGCGGGCGATCGCTGGATATGCACCGAGCAGGTCGTCCGCGGTGATCTCGTCGATGGTCGGGTCGTGGAACACCGACGTACTCCACCTGCTCGCGCTCGAGCGCGGCCAGCACGTGTTTGACGACGTCCACGTCCATGCGCCTCGAATCGTAGCGCACGCGGCGGCCGGGACGGTCGAGAAGCGGCCGTCCGCACGGGCAGGTCCCGCGACGAGCGCGGGCTGCACGCTCTGACAGCGGATCGCCGCTGTGATGTGATGAGCCGCATGAAGCATCGGGTGCCGGCGAGGCTCGCCGTGGCCGTCACGAGCGCGGCCGTGGCGATGACGATCACCACGGCGTGCAAGCAGTCGACGAAGGCACCACCTCCCGCGCCCGCGGCGACCGCCGCGCCGGTACCCGAGACGCCGTACGGCTCGGCGATCGCGCGCGCGAGCCAGTACCGGACCGAGGTATGCGCGTGCAAGGACGCGGAGTGCCTGAAGACCGCCCGTCACGCCGCCGGTGAGTGGAAGGACCAGTGGAAGGAGCCCGCGGTGAAACCGACCGCCGCCGAGCAGAAGCAGATCACGGACGTCAGCACGGCGGCCCACGACTGCGAGAGCCGGGTGACGGCGGCCGGACTCGACGGCGTGATCGCGAAGCTCACCGAGCTCGAGCGCCGGATGTGCACGTGCCCCGATCCAGCCTGCGGCGAGGCCACCACGAAGGAGATGGCGTCCTGGACCGCGGAGATGTCGAAGACGTTCGGGCGTGACACGCGGCCGTCGCCCGATCAGGTCACGCAGATGAAGGCGATCGGCGACGAGTACGCGCAGTGCTACACGAAGCTCGCGTCGGGCACGGGAGTGCCGCCCGGACCCGCCACTCCGTGATGCCCGGCCGCGGGTCGAACGCGCAGTGCGCGTCCGGCGTGCCCGGCGTGCCGGTACCCTCACGAGCGCGCGCCGGCAGGGGGACTGCGAGCTCCGCCGACATTCGCTGGCGGGCAGATGAGACCTCGTAGCAGTCAGCCGTGATGAAATTCCACCGGCGCTTGGACGCCCGGTGACAGGATAAATAGCTGTATTTATGCAGATATCCGTGGACCGACCAAAGGGCACGCTAGTTGCTCTTTCCCTTGGACATGTGGAAGCTCGCCGCGACCGTCAGCCTCCTCGGGCTCTCGGCATGTCTCGATAACACCGCGTCGCTCGCGAGTCTGACCGACCCGGTCGTCGCCATCGCCGCCTACTACCCAAATGATCCCACGGCGATCGGCGTGAGAGTCGAGTTGTCATCGACCGCCCAGGCGATCGTGACTCCAGAGCGCGGCGACTGCGCGACCCTCGGACCCGATGTGACCGCCGTCCTCGACGGCGTCCCGTTGCGGCTCGACGACCCGGGTGGTTATGACGACGGGGGATGGGATGAAGGCGCCCACGCCCATTGTAACGGGGCGCTGTTCAGCCTTCACCAGGCCGAGTCGTTGTACGTCGTCCACGCCGACTCCACGCTCGTGTTGCGAGACGCGAGTGTGACGTGGACGATCGAAGCGAAGGACCTGTTCGCGAATGACTTCGTGATCGGCGCGGACCCCGCGCACGGCATCGTGCCGATCACCTGGACGTCTGCGGACACCGAGTTCCGCGCGTGGGCGACGCGCGTCGGCGCGGCCGATCGATTCGAGTCCGACTACGTGACGAGCCACGGCAACGTGATCGACGTGCCCCCTGGTCCTCCGGGATCCTCGTCGTTCGCGATCGGAATTGCAGCCGAGCGCGCGGTCCACGCGACGCGCTGCGATGGCCCCCTGCAGTGCGAGCTGTCGACCTACGTGAACGCGCTGCTCCCGACCACTCGCTGACCGGGGTTGGTTACTGAAAGCGCTGCTCAACGCCAGGTGTCGCGCGCGAACGTCGTAGTGGTCGAGCAGCGAGCGGATCGGCGACGAGTACGCGCAGTGCTACACGAAGCTCGCGTCAGGCATGGGAGTGCCGCCCGGACCCGCCACGCCGTGATGCGCGGTGCGCTTCATTCGACGAAGATCGAGATGACGTGGCCGTAGTCCGCGGCCGAGTTCAGGAGAACACTCGTAAAGTTCATCTGGGTGA
>JAYSYE010000503.1:0-3595 GCA_043716635.1 Deltaproteobacteria bacterium
GTGGCGCGCGCCGCCTCCGGATCCCGGCACACGTCGCAGGTGCCGCACGCGGCGTGGCGCGGCCCCACGGGCGGTGGCGGGACGTACGCGAACAGATCGAGCGTGCCCGCGGCCGCCGCGGTGCGCGCGCTCGCCAGGGTCTCGGGACCCGGCGTCGGATCGAAGTGCTCGCAGATCACCGCCTGCCGACAGGTCTCGGCGCGCGCGTACCGCTCCAGCGCCGCGAGTGCCGCCTCCGTGCGCTGCTGGTTCGCCGCGCTCGAGCCGCCGCGATCGTTGAGCCGCCGCTGCGTGACGAGATCGCCCACTCCGAACAGCATCACGCAGCGCCCCGGCTCGCCGTCGCGCCCCGCCCGGCCGGCCTCCTGGTAGTACGCCTCCACGCTGCCCGGCGCCTGGAAGTGCACGATCGCGCGCACGTCGGGATAGTCGATCCCCATGCCGAACGCGCTCGTGGCCACGAGGACGCGGGTGCGGGCCAGCGCGAACGCCTTCTGCGAGCGCTCGCGCGCGAGCGCGGTGCGCCCCGCGTGGTAGTGGCCCACGGCGAACCCCGCGGACTGCAACGCCTCCGCCACCCACTCGGTCTTCTTGCGCGTCGCGCAGTACACGATGCCGCGCCCGGCCCCGACGCGGCTCCGCAGCCCGGCCGTCTCGAGCACCTCGACCGTCGACGCGAGCCGCTCGGCATCGCGCGCCTCGTGCCGCACCTCGAAGCTCAGGTTCGGACGTCGGAACTCGCCGCGCACGATCACCGGCTCGTGCAGCTGCAGCGACCGCGCGATCTCTGCCATCACGCGCGGCGTGGCCGTCGCCGTCAGCGCGATCGTCGGCGCGCGGACCACCGCGCGCAGCTCGTGCAGCCGCTGGTACTCCGGTCGGAAGTCGTGGCCCCACTGGCTCACGCAGTGCGCCTCGTCGATCGCGAGCATGGCGATCGGGACGCGCCCCGCGAGCGCCTTGAAGCTGTCGAGCGCCGCGCGCTCCGGCGAGACGTACAGCATCGCGAGCTCGCCGCGCACGAACCGCGTGAACACCTCGCGACGCTCCTCGTCCTCCTGGTGACTGTGGATCGCCGCCGCGTCGATCCCGCGTCCGGTCAGCGCACCGACCTGGTCGTCCATCAGCGCGATCAGCGGCGAGACCACGATCGTGGTGCCCCGGCCCTGCCGCGCGAGGGCGATCGCCGGGACCTGGTAGCAGAGCGACTTGCCGCCCCCCGTGGGCAACAGCACCACTGCATCGCGACCCGCAAGCACCGCATCAACCGCCGTCTGCTGCCCCGCGCGGAAGTCCGCGAAGCCAAACGCGCTCCGGAGGATCTCGCGGACGTCGCAGCTCGGCATTCACCACGGGTAACACGAGTCCCTGACACACTGAAAGTTTGTTCACCCGGAGATCGCCGCGCGGGTGGGACGCGCCTGCTCGCCGGCCCTGCGCCAGGCTGGGCGTGCGAACGGGTGACGCCGTGGCTGCCCCCCTGGGCCGGCGCAGGGGCGAGTTGCGTGGGACGCTCCTCTACCGTCTGGCCGGCCTGGCCATCGTCGAGTTGATGCCGGGCCGCGGCGTTCGTCGAGGCTGAGCACTCATCGCATCTCGGCGCTGGCTCGAAGCACATCGACGAGCCGCGTAGATTCGAGGAGACAGTCAACGCTACGAGCAATCGGACATTGCCTGGGCGTCGGCAGGCTACTGATCGATTCCGCTACCTTGCGTGACAGTCACGGTACACTGACGCGATGACTGCGGCATTCGAGAACCGGAAGAGTGGACCGAGCGTTGCTGCCGCCGCGCCAGCAACAGCGGGAGGTGCTTCTCAGTACACTCACGCCCACGACCGTGAGCCGGATGCGGGGGATCATGCTGGCATCGGTGGGGGTGGTGCGACCGAGATCTTCGGTGCGCTCAGTCACTGGGCAGACGCCCCCGCGAGGTCGGACGCACTTGCACTCGGACCTCATGCGCGACCCCGAACATCCCGACCTCGATGTCGCTGCCAAGGTGAAAGCTCACTTCGAGGGCATCGGTGCCGCGAAGGACGGGACCATCCTCGCGGCCGATGCCCGCAGTCGCTACGACCTGGCCCGAGATGCATTTGCAGCCGAGCACACGAGTGTCAACGCTCACATGACTTCGCCGCAGGACGCCATGTCCATGCGCGACCGTCATGAGGGGCGGTACCCGCTCGGCAAGCTCGGCCATCCGCTCGGCCTCGCCATGGACTTCCAGGCGTACGACTCGCCAAACTTGCACTCCGAGTTCGCGCGTCGCAACAACGCCAGTCTGAACGAGTACATGCTGTCAAAGTTCGGCGGTGGACGTTCGCATATGGACGTCGACAACAATGCGGTCGTCGCCATGGGGCAGCATGCTGCCGCGGGCGCCCTTACCGCCAAGGACCACGCACTCGAACAAAATATCAAGGACCAGTACAACGAGATGGCGGACACGTCGGAGCGCTTTCAGAGTGCCCTCACGCCCGATCAGAAGACGAAACTCGCGGCGACCCGACAAACGTATTTTGAGTCTGAAGCTGAGAAGACGCGCCTCGACGGATTGAAGCGAGCCGGGAAGACTCATACGCAGGAGTACAGGGACCTCAAGGACAAACTCAAAGGCGACGACTTGATAATCGGCCGCGCCATGGGTGTCGGATTCTCTGATTGGATCTCCGACCTCGAGGGCGATGATTCGACCTCGAAAGCATCTCTGCAGAAGGCCGAGGCAGACGAAGCGAGCCTGAAAGCACCCAAGGTCGCTCTCAGCAGGATGTCGGCGCCACAGCTGGATGACTATGCGAAGGCCAACCACCTATCCGCTAGAGACCCAGCCAAGTCGGCGACCGCCTACCTCGCGCAGCTGACGCACGAACGGAACGATCGCGTTGCGGCCGACGACAAAAATGAGAAAACGGCAGGAGGAGAGATGAAGGCGCACGCCGACCTCATCAGGAAGCTGAGGGATCCTGCTCAAGTCTTCGGCGCCGGCGAGCTGAAGAACGGCACGTGGCAGACGAAGCGCGACGTGTCTGATCCGTCGATCATGCAGCTCATCGAACACGGGTTCGTGCGTAACGATAAGGCGCCGAATGCGGACGGCACTATGTTCAACGCGGACACGGTCGGGATGCTTGCGCGATTCGGCTTCGCACCCGGATCAAATTTTGGCGACACGCAGCACTTCGACTTCGTAGAAGGCGAGCGCGCTGTCATCACGAACCCGGCCTACACGTACGGTCCGCTCGGGGCTCGCCAGGCCCCCACAAATAAGAAGCATCAGTGAGAATCGTCGCCAGTCTCGGCTCCCTCGTGGTTGCGTGCGCGTGCAATCACGACGTGTCCAGCACAAACGCGGCTCAGCCCTCGAACGTGACGCCTGCGAACGCCTTTCCACCGGGCGACGGCGGCTCACCGCCGATCTCGGCGGCGGATGTTCAGGTCGTCGGCACGGCGTGGCACATTGGAACCCCCCGGCTGCAGGTCGGACCCCGTTCGGCCCCAATGATCGCGGTGTCCATGCAGCAAGGCTTTGCCGCGGCGAGCACCGACGACGGGGTGCGCGTGTGGTCAGTGGTGGACGGGATGCCGGTCGCGCG
>JAYSYE010000504.1:0-10880 GCA_043716635.1 Deltaproteobacteria bacterium
TACGTCGTCGAAAAGGCGAAGCCGGTCGCCAAGCCACCGAAGGGCAAGGGCAAGCCCCCCAAAGGTCCCGGCGGTCCGGTCACGACGATCGCCCAGGCCGACGGCGCGCCGGTCCTGCCGGAGCTGAAGCTCGTCGAGGGCAAGCCCATCGTCGGCTCCGTGAACGTGCGGCAGTACGGCCTCGTCTCGGTGGCGGGCAAGTCGTACTGGAAGATCAGCCAGAAGGATCAGGAGTACGTGCTCGCGAAATCGATCTCGCCGCACCAGCCCTCGAGCTTCGGGGGGAGCCGGCTCGGCGATGACACGGGCTGGGCGCTGCCGATCGCGTTCGTGTTCCCGCGCGTGGCGAGCTGGGGCAGCGCGACCGTGACCGCGAAGCCGACGGGGGGGACCGTGCGTCAGATCGCGGCGCGCACCGCCGTGCCCCTGCTCGAGCCGTTCACGCGGCCCGACGGCAAGATCGGCGCGTACCGCATCGGCGAAGGCGAGTGGCTCCCCGCCGCGGACGTGCGCGTGTTCGAGGCGCTCCCGCCGCCCGCGCTGCTCGGCGCGCACGAGCGCTGGATCGATGTCGACCTCGACCACCAGATCCTCGTCGCGTTCGAGGGCCCCGTCCCCGTGTACGCGACGCTGATCTCGTCGGGGACGAAGGAGCATCCGACGGAGACCGGCGTCTACCGCATGTGGGTCAAGGAGTCGGAGGCCGACATGAACGGCCTGAACGGCGAGGACCCGTACTCGGTGGCGACGGTGCCGTGGACCCAGTTCTACAGCCCGGAGCGCGGGCTCGCGCTGCACACCGCGTACTGGCACGACAAGTTCGGCACGCAGAAGTCGCGCGGCTGCCTGAACATGGCGCCGCGCGATGCGCGGTGGCTCTACTTCTGGAGCGATCCGCAGGTGCCGCCGGGCTGGAGCATGGCCGCGGGCGTCGTCGAGGCGCCGGGCTCGCTCGTGCGCGTGCGCTCGAAGGCCGACCCCGATCCGCCGGCCCGTGGCTACGCGAAGAAGGTCCTCGAGGTCCGCCAGCAGTCCGCGCCCGTGAAGTAGTTTCGCTCGCGCGTGCAGTTCAACACGTACCTGTTCGCCGCGTTCTTCGCGGTCGTGCTCGCGATCCATCGCGCGCCGATCTCGTGGCGCGCGAAGAAGGTCGCACTGCTCGTCGAGAGCTACGTGTTCTATGCGGCATGGGACCCGGCGTTCGTCGTGCTCCTGTGGGGCTCGACCGTCGTCGACTGGTTCGTCGCGCGCGCGATGGCGGCGGCCGACGCGCCCCGGCGCCGAAGGGCGCTGCTCCTCGCGAGCCTCGCATTCAACCTCGGGCTCCTCGGCTACTTCAAGTACGCCGGGTTCCTGCAGCGAACCACGGCCACGGTGCTCGGCGCGCTGGGCGTGACGTGGCATCCGGCGCCGCTCTCGATCGCGCTGCCGATCGGCATCTCGTTCTACACGTTCATGACGATCAGCTACACGATCGACGTGTACCTGCGCCGGGCGGCGCCGGCCCGCTCGGCCCTCGATTACGCGCTGTACGTGACGTTCTTTCCGCACCTCGTGTCGGGGCCGATCGTGCGCGCCCCCGAGCTCGTGCCTCAGTTCGAGACCCCGCGGCAGGCGACGGGCGACCAGCTCGGCTGGGGCCTCGCGCTCCTCGTGCTCGGGCTGTTCCAGAAGGTGGTGATCGCGGACGGCCTCCTCGCGCCGGTCGTCGACCGCGTGTATGGCGCCGAGCTCGCCGGCACCGCGGACGCGTGGATCGGCACGCTCGCGTTCGCCGGGCAGATCGCGTGCGACTTCGCCGGCTACTCCACCTGCGCGATCGGCGTGGCGCTGTGTCTCGGCTTCGCCTTGCCCGAGAACTTTCGCTACCCGTACGCCGCGATCGGATTCTCCGACTTCTGGCGGCGCTGGCACATCTCGCTCAGCACCTGGCTGCGCGACTACGTGTACATCCCGCTCGGTGGCAACCGGGCCGGCCCCTCGCGCACGCAGGTGAACTTGCTGATCACCATGCTCGTCGGCGGGCTCTGGCATGGAGCCGCGTGGACGTTCGTCGCGTGGGGCGCGCTCCACGGCGCTTACCTCGCGATCGAGCGTGGTCTCCGCCGCGTGGTGCCCGCATCGCCGCTGTGGGACCGCGGGCTCGTCCGCGTGCTGCTCGGCGCGCTGACGTTCGCCGCCGTGTGCTTCGCGTGGGTCTACTTCCGCGCCGACTCGTTCGCCCGCGCGTGGGCCCTCGCGACGGCGATGGTGGGCGCCAACCGCGCGGCCTGGCACCCCGACCTCCTCCCCGCCGTGATCCCGGTCGCGCTGCTCGTCGGCATGCACGCGCTGATGCGTGACCGCGAGCTCGAGCGGGTGGTGGAGCGGACACCGTGGGTCGTCACCGCCGGCGCGCTCGCCGCGATGATCCTCGCGCTCGCCCTCTTCAACGGACCGGACCGTGCCTTCATCTATTTCCAGTTCTGAGGCGAGCCCGAGCCCGGTGCAGCGTCGCGCTCCGGCCGCGCCGTGGGGGCGGATCTGGGCTCTCGTCCTCGCCGTCACGCTGCTCGGCGGGCTCGGGCTGGAGCGCTTCGTACGCGCGCGGGGCTACGAGCCGTCGATCAAGGACGACGCCTGGGCCTGGGCCTGGGAGCGCGGCCGCATCGACGGTGACCCGCACGCGGTCGCGATCCTGGGGGGCTCGCGGATCCTGCTCGCGTTCGACGCGGCGACGTTCCGTCGCGAGCTGCCGGGCTACACGCCGGTGCAGCTCGCCGTGAACGGCACGCAGCCGATCGGCACGCTCCGCGCGCTCGCGGCCGATCCCGACTTCCGCGGCGTGGTGATCGTCGATACCAGCGAGCTCGGCTTCCTCCACCAGAACTGGGCCACGCAGGACGCCGAGCTCGACGCGTATCGCCGCGGCTGGGCGCGCGCGCCGGGCGCGATGGCCGAGCGTTACCTCGCGACGCTCGTGCAGTCGCACGTCGCGCTGGTCACCGCGGGAGGGCCGCGTCTCCTCGAGGGGCTCCTCCTGCAGGGCCAGTGGCCCGGACCGCGCTACGTCGTGACGCACGCCGATCGCACGCGCTACGCCGACTACGATCTCGCGGACGCCAGCAAGCTCCGGCGCGCGCACGAGATCGTGTTCCACCCCGAGGAGATCACGGCTGCCGAGGAGCTCGAGATGCGGCTCGCCGAGGCCCTCGAGACCGAGCCCGCCATCCGTGCCATCCAGGCGCGGGGCGGCAAGGTCGTCTACCTGCGCATGCCCACGTGCGGCGCCCGCTGGCTCGCGGACGAGGCCGCCCGACCGAAGGCCGCGTTCTGGGACCGGCTCGCCGCGCGGACCGCCGCCGCTGCCGCCATCCACTTCAAGGACCACGAGGCGCTCGCGCACTTCGACTGTCCGGACCTGTCGCACCTCGACTCGCGCGACGGCCCCGCCTTCACGCGCGGGTTGGTCGAGGTCCTCGTCGCCCGCGGGGTCGTTGCGCGGTAGTACTTGGGCTCGCCATGAAGACTCGCGCCGCCGTCGCCTTTGCCGCCAACCAGCCGCTCGAGATCGAGGAGGTCGATCTCGAAGGCCCGAAGGCGGGCGAGGTGCTCGTCGAGCTGAAGGCGACGGGCATCTGCCACACGGACGAGTTCACGCGCTCGGGCGCGGATCCCGAGGGCCTGTTCCCCGCGATCTTCGGGCACGAGGGCGCCGGCATCGTGCGCGAGGTCGGCGCGGGCGTGACCTCGCTCGTGCCCGGCGACCACGTGATCCCGCTCTACACACCGGAGTGCCGGCAGTGCAAGTCGTGCCTGTCGCGCAAGACCAACCTCTGCACCGCCATCCGCGCGACGCAGGGCAAGGGCCTCATGCCCGACGGCACGAGCCGGTTCTCGCTGCGCGGCAAGCCGATCTTTCACTACATGGGCTGCTCGACGTTCGCGAACCACACCGTGATGCCGGAGATCGCGCTCGCAAAAGTCCGCAGCGACGCGCCGTTCGACAAGATCTGCTACATCGGCTGCGGCGTCACGACCGGCGTGGGCGCGGTGCTCTTCACCGCCCGGGTCGAGGCGGGCGCGAACGTCGTCGTGTTCGGCCTCGGCGGGATCGGCCTCAACGTCGTGCAGGCCTGCCGCATGGTCGGCGCGGACAAGATCATCGGCGTCGACATCAATCCCGGACGCGAGCCGATGGCGCGCGAGCTGGGGATGACTCACTTCGTGAACCCGAAGCAGGTGAAGGGCGATCTCGTCGCGCA
Source organism: Deltaproteobacteria bacterium (assembly GCA_043716635.1). Taxonomy (GTDB): domain Bacteria; phylum Myxococcota_A; class Polyangia; order Haliangiales; family Haliangiaceae; genus JABFXX01. Next base: position 4,245 of record JAYSYE010000504.1, read on the forward strand.
CCTCGTCGAGCTCACGAACGGCGGCGCGGACTACAGCTTCGAGTGCGTCGGCAACACCACGCTGATGCGCCAGGCGCTCGAGTGCTGCCACCGGGGCTGGGGCCAGAGCGTGGTCATCGGGGTCGCCGGCTCGGGCCAGGAGATCTCCACGCGGCCGTTCCAGCTCGTGACGGGGCGGGTCTGGAAGGGCAGCGCGTTCGGCGGCGCGCGCGGTCGCACCGACGTCCCGAAGCTCGTCGACTGGTACATGGACGGCAAGATCGAGATCGATCGCATGATCACGCACAAGCTGCCGCTCGAGCGGATCAACGAGGCGTTCGACCTGATGCACGCCGGGACGTCGATCCGGACGGTGGTCGAGTTTTGAGTGTGACAGCGGACAACCTCGCGGACCTGCTGGTCGCGCACAAGGAGGCGATCCTGCGGGTCTGGGCGACGCGCGTGCGCGGCGATGCGCACATCCCGCAGACGGAGGAACTGTCGGAGTCGCAGCTGCGCGATCACCTGCCGATCATCCTCGACGAGATCGCGGAGATCCTGCACCGCAACGCGGACCCCGAGCGGGCAGGGCGGTCGGTCGCGCGCTCCAGCACGACGCTCGCGCACGCGCACCAGCGCTTCGACGACGATTATGACCTCAAGGCCACGCTGCGGGAGCTGGCGGTGCTGCGCGTCGTGATCATCGAGTACTGCGGCTCGCAGCAGCTCGTGCTGCAGGCCGACGCGAGCGTCACGCTGCACGCCGCGATCGATCAGGTGATGGCGACCTCCGCGCTGGAGATGGAGCGCCTGCGCACGACGTCGCTGCGCGACAAGAGCAACGCGCTGGCGTCCGAGGCGGAGCTCCGCGAGCGCTTCATGGGGATCCTCGGGCACGATCTGCGCTCCCCGCTCCAGACGGTGCAGCTCGGCGCCGAGGCGATCGCCACGATGACCACGGATACTGCGGTCGTGAAGCTCGCGCAGCGCGTCGGGGCCACGGGCGCCCGGATGGCGAGGATGATCGAGCAGCTGCTCGACTTCACCGCGATGCGCGCGGGCACGATCCCGATCCGGCGGGGTCCGTGTGACCTGGCGGCCATCGCGCAGGAGGGCATCGCGGCGCTGCGCATGGCCGCACCCGACCGGGAGATCACCGTCGAGATCGTGGGCGACACGAGGGGCGCGTTTGACTCCGATCGGGTGATGCAGGTGATCACGAACCTCGTGCGCAACGCCATCGAGCACGGTGCGCCGAACGCCCCGATCGACGTCGGCGTCATCGGGCTGCCGACCGAGGCCCGGATCCGCGTGCACAACCTGGGGCACCCGATCCCGGCGGAGCTGCTGGAGACGATCTTCCAGCCGTTCCGGCGCACCCGCGACTCGGAGGGGCTGGGTCTCGGGTTGCACATCGTGCAGCAGATCGCTCGTGCCCACGGCGGCGAGGTTGCCGTGTCGAGCGCCCCGGAGGTCGGGACCGTGTTCGTGGTGACGCTGCCGCGGGAATCACCGAGCACGCTCGACCCGGCCCACTCCTGAACGGGGGCCTGACCGAGGCCTGACCGAGGCCTGGCAGCCGCCTACTACACGACCGGCAGGCGCTTCGGCTGCGGCGGCAGCGCGCCGATCACCTGCACCTCGGCGGTGTCGAGCGCCGCGACCAGCTCCGGGCCGAACGCATCGAGGAGCGCGGGGCGCGCCGCGCGGTACACGGAGATCCCGTCGTCACCGACGTGAGCGCACGTGTACTCGGGATACTCGTCGGCGATCACGATCGTGTCCTCTTCGTAGGACAGCGGGTACAGCCGGCAGATCGAGGGCTTGATGCCGTTCATGTCCCAGCCCTGCTCGAGCGACGCGCGGTGGATCGCGCAGCCGCGACCATCGTGGGAGAGGAAGACGCAGCCGCCGTTGAATACGCTCGTGCGAACGACGTGACCCGACGGGTAGTCCTTGTCGTCGAAGATCTCGTCGCCGAACCACGGCGTCAGCTGCGCCTCCGCCGTGAGCAGCGGGCGAATCTTGTCGGCGTTCGCGTGGATCGCGTCACGCTCGAGGAGGTCGGTGTCCACGCCGTACTGGCAGCAGATGTCGTTGCGCCGGATGTGCGTGGCCTGATCGATCTGCGTGCAGTCGTGGGTCATGCAGTCGGCGGCGAGCTTGCGCGTGAAGATCGCAGGCCACACGAACCGGAAGCGCGCGTGCGCCAGTGGGATGGTCTCGGCGGCCACGTCGGCCTTGATCTGCTCGATGTCGGAGGGCGATGGCGCAAACACGGGCTGGTTCCTATCACGCCGCCAGGGTCGCGAGGAGCGCCGCGAGGTCCACCCGCGTGCCATCCCCCCCGGAGGCCCGATCGACGGCCAGCACGAGGGCAGACAGCGTGGTCTGATCGAGCACGCAATCGGCGGCCACCTCCGTGTGCATGAAGTTCCGGTGGCAGGCCACGATCTCGTCGGGGGGCTGGTCCCGGATCACGGGGAGCCCGGGGCGCTGCATGCGGATCGGGACGCCGTGCGAGCGGCACACGACGGGACGCACCTCGTAGATGCGGCAACGGCCATCGGGGCCGAGCGCGGCGCAGCGATCCTCCGGCCCCACGGCGCGGAGACCCGCGATGCGCTCGGCGGCCCAGGTCGCGGCGGCGGCCGTGATCGCGGTTGCCTCCACGCTCGTGATGGAGAGCCGCACGTGACAGCAGTCGGAGCACCCCGTCGTGCACTGCATGTCCTCGCCGTGGCGCGATTCGACGCGGGCAAAGAACCCGTCGATCTTTGCGGTCACCTCGTCCAGGCGGCTCACGGAGACACCGATAGCACGTAGACTCGGCAGGCCATGGATCTGAACGACATCCTGGTCTTCACGCGCGTCGCGGAGACGAAGAGCTTCACGGCAGCTGCCGAACAGCTTGGCCTGCCCAAATCGACGGTGAGTCGCAAGCTCGCGCAGCTGGAGGAGCGGCTCGGCGTGCGGCTGGTCCAGCGCACGACGCGCAAGCTCGCGCTGACCGACATTGGCCAGGCGTACTACGAGCGGGCGGCCCGGATCGTCGCGGACGTGGCGGCGGCGGAGCAGATCGTCACGGACATGCAGTCGACGCCGCGCGGGCGGCTGCGGGTGACCGCGCCCGTCGACCTCGCGACGCGCTACCTGGGCGTGATCGTCGCGGAGTTTCTCGCGACCCAACCCGATATCAGCGTGGAGATCGACGCCACCGACCGCCTCGTGGACCTGATCGACGAGGGCTACGACCTGGCCGTGCGCGTGGGTCCGCTGCCCGAGTCGACGCTCATCGCGCGACGGCTGACGGCGCTCGACTCGCGGCTCGTGAGCTCGCCCGCGTACCTCCAGCGCAAGGGAACGCCGACCACGCCCGACGAGCTCGACACGCACGACCGCGTGCTGTTCACGCCGAGCCCCCGCACGCAGAGCTGGACGTTCTCGAAGGGTGACGCGACGTTCGACTTCGGTCGCCCGGCGCGCTTCTCGAGCAACAACGTGGCGACCGTGCTCGACGTCGCGCTCGCGGGAACGGGCATCGCGATCCTGCCGGACTTCATGGCGTCGCAGGCGCTCGCGGCGGGAGCGTTGGTCGCGGTCCTGCCCGACTGGACGGCGCGCGTGAATGACATCTACGCGGTGTATCCGGCGCGGCAGAACATGCCGCCGCGGCTCGCGCTGTTCCTCGATCACCTGAGCGCGGCCCTGATGAATCCGCCCTGGTCGCGCTGACGGACCCCCCGAAGCTCAGGCGCGCAGCGACGCGTAGGCGAGATAGAGCCAGCCGGCGATGAAGCACAGGCCGCCGAGCGGCGTGATGGCGCCGAGAGCCTTCGTGCCGGTGAGCGCGAGCGCGTAGAGCGAGCCAGAGAAGAGCACGATGCCGGCCTGGAAGATCCAGCCCGAGGTCGCGGCGGCGCGGCTCGCGAGGAGCCCCATGACGACCATCGCGACCGCGTGGATCAGGTGATAGCGGGCGCCGGTCTCGAAGACCTCGAGCATGCGCGGCTCGAGCCGGGATCGCAGCGCGTGCGCCCCGAACGCGCCGGCGACGACGGCGAGCGCGGCGTTGAGCGCGCCGAGCGCGACGAGGGGATTGCGAGCTTCGGCCATGCCGGCAGAGTAGCGCGCTCGCGCTGGAACGGTCCGGTACGCGGCGCGCGCTTGTGGCCGAGCGCCGTGGGGTCTACCAACGAGTCATGGCGAATATCGCGGAGCTGCAGAAGCAGCTGGATGAGATGATCTTCTCGGGCAAGGCGCTCGAGGGCTTCGACAAGTTCTACGACGAGAACATCGTCATGCAGGAGAACACCGAGCCCGAGTACAAGGGCAAGGCGTTCAACCGGAAGCGCGAGCAGGACTTCTTCGCGACCATCGAGGCGTGGCACGGCGGTCGCGTGCTGACCTCCGGCGTCGGCGACGACGTGTCGTTCAGCGAGTCAGAGATGGACGTGACGCTCAAGGGCGTCGGCCGCATCCAGATGACCCAGGTCGCCGTCCGCAAGTGGAAGAACGACCTGATCGTCCACGAGCGTTTTTATCACAAATGAGCCGAACGGAGCCGAGCGGTCGCGGCCCTGCGCGATCGCGAGCTCCTCACGGCTCATGAGTCCCCTGGGACAAGTGAGCCGAGCGGTCGCGGCCCTGCGCGATCGACGATCAGCGATAGCCCTGGGCCTGCAGGTTGAACAGCCGCGCGTAGCGGCCCTCCGCGGCGACCAGCTCCGCGTGCGTGCCCCGCTCGATGATCTGCCCGCGGTCGAGCACGATGATCTGGTCCGCCATCCGGACGGTGGAGAACCGGTGCGAGATCACGATCGCGATCTTGTCATCGGTGAGCTCCCGGAACCGCTCGAAGACCTTCACCTCCGCCTCGGCGTCCATCGAGGCGGTCGGCTCGTCGAGCACGAGGATCTCGGCGTCCTGCCGCATGAACGAGCGCGCGAGCGCGACCTTCTGCCACTGCCCGAGCGAGAGCTCGCGGCCCGACTTGAACCAGCGGCCGAGCTGCGTGTCGTACTTGTCCGGCAGCGTCTCGATGATCGGCTTGGCGAGCCCGCGCGTCGCCGCATCGTCCCAGCGCTCGCGGTTCGTGTACGCGCGGTCGTCGCCAGCGCCGATGTTCTCGCCGACCGTGAGCTGGTAGCGCACGAAGTCCTGGAAGATCACGCCGATGCGCTGCTGCAGCGCGACGCGCGACCACTCGCGGAGGTCGCGCCCGTCGAGCGTGATGCGCCCGGCCGTCGGCTCGTACAGCCGCGTCAGCAGCTTGATCAGCGTGGTCTTGCCGCTGCCGTTCTCGCCGACGATCGCGAGCTTGCTCCCCGGTCCCACGTGCAGATCGACCGCGTCGAGCGCCAGCTCGCGAGACCCGGGGTACGTGAACGACACGCCCTCGAACCGCACGCCGTCGCCGGGCTTCGTGCCGGAGGTGGCTGTGCCGCCGGGCTCCAGCGTCGGCGTCTCGAGGAACTCGTACAGGTTCGACAGGTACAGGTTGTCCTCGTACATGCCGCCGACGTCGCCGAGCGCGCTCGCCATCGATGACTGCGCCTGCTTGAACACGACGAGGTACATCGTCATCGCGCCGATCGTGATAAGCCCGTCGATCGTGGACAGCGCGATCCACAGGTACATCCCGTAGAACGCGACCGTGCCGATGATGCCGAGGCCGAGCGCCCACACCGCGCGCCGGATCGTGATCGCGCGGTCCCCGGCGTACAGCGCATCGAAGATCGCCTTGTAGCGGCCGAGGAAGCGCGGCCCGAGGCCGAACAGCTTCACCTCCTTGGCGTGGTCCTCGCGCGCGAGCACCGTCTCGAGGTAGGTCTGCTCCCGCGTCTCGGGCGTGCGCCAGCGCGAGAGGCGGAAGGCATCCCCCGAGAACTTCAGCTCGGCGACGAACGGCGGGATCGCCGCGGCCACGAGCACGGCGAGCGCGATCGGCGAGAACGCCGCGAGCAGCGCGCCGAGCCCCAGGAGCGTCACGATCGACTGCCCGAGCTCGAACGTCTGCGACACGAGCGAGAGCGGACGCGACGACGCCTCGCGACGCGCGCGGGTCATCTTGTCGTAGAGCTCGGAGTCCTCGAACTGGGTCAGCTCGAGCGTCAGCGCCTTCTCGAGGATCTCGACGTTCACGCGCTGGCCGAGCTGCTGCTTGATGAGCGAGCGGAACATCCCGTTCAGCCGCGAGATGAACGCCATCGCGATCACGAGCACGAGCTCGACGACGACCCACTTCTCGGCCGTCGTCCGGGCGGCGGACGTCCCGCTCGAGCTCGCTCTCAGGATCGAGTCGATCAGGTGCTTGCCCACCCACGCGATGCCGCCCGGCAGGAGGCCCGCGGCGAGACTGCCGAGCGCGAGGCTCAGCGTGAGCGTCTTGTTGGTGCTCCAGACGAGCTTCAGCGCGCGCTTGCTGTACTTGAAGACGCCGAGGTAGTTGCGCCAGGGGATGGTCTCGACGGGAGGCTTCTGCGGGCCGGTCGCCTTGCCGCCGTGGGGATTCGCGGCATCACCGCCGCCGCCGCCGCCACCACCGCCCGCGCCTCCGCCCGCTCCACCACCGCCGCCGCCTCCACCGCCTCCGGTGAATGCCAGCGTAACCGGACGCGCGACCACTGCCATGGCGCCACTGTAGTCTACGATCCG
>JAYSYE010000505.1:0-3592 GCA_043716635.1 Deltaproteobacteria bacterium
GCGTACTTCGCGGCGATGACGGCGAGCTTCTCCGTGGTCGGGCCGGGCACCGCTTCGGCCGCGTCGTACCAGCGCTTGTCCTGGCCCGGACAGAAGTACGGGCCGTTGAAGATCTCCTGCAGGCACAGGATCTGGACGCCCCGCTTGCCGGCGTCGTGGATCATCGGCAAGTGCTTCTCGAGCATCGCGGCCTGGATCTCGGCGACCGGGCGCGACTCGTCGTTTACCGGGTTGCTCATCTGGATGAGCCCCGACACCACCGTGCGCGCCATCAGTTGGTCACGAGGGCGGCGGTCTCCGCCGAGATGTCGCCCTTCCACGTCTCGGTGTCCTTGTTCGTTGCGACCGCCACGGCCGCCGCCCGGTTGCTGCGCGCGGCTTCCTTCGCCTCGCGAGCGGACCGCTGGCGATCCACGAGATCGTGGTGGGTCGAGAAGTACGGCAGGCTCATGCCGATGAACTCGCGCAGGTTCGCGAACTTCTGGTCGACCATGAACTTCGAGAGCTCCTCCTTGAGCTCGCTGATGATCTCGTAGCCGCGGAGCATCGCGCCCGTGCACACCTGCACCGTCGACGCGCCCAGCAGGAAGAACTGCGCCGCATCGGTGCCGCGATCGATGCCGCCCATGCCGCTGATCGCGACGCCGGGGTTCGCGCGCGCGACCTCCATCACCTGCCGCAGCGCGATCGGCCGGACGGCCTGACCGGAGTAACCGCCGGGGACGCTGTAGCCCTCGACGGTCGGCATCGGCCGCAGCGTCTTGAGATCGATCGCGCACACCGAGAGGATCGTGTTGATCATCGCGATGCCGTCCGCGCCGCCGCGCAGCGCCGACCCGGCCGGTACCGTCGGGTTGCCGACGTTCGGCGTCATCTTCGCCCACACGGGGATCCGCGACACCTCCTTCACCCAGCCGACGACCTCCTCGACGATGTCGGGGTTCTCGCCCATCGCCATGCCCATCTTGCGCTCGGGCAGGCCGTGCGGGCACGACAGGTTCATCTCGAAGCCATCGACGCCGGTCTCCTGGACCTCGCGCACGATCTGCTGCCAGTTCTCCTTGCGGTACTCCTCCATGATCGAAGCGATCAGGATCTTCGTCGGGTACTGCTTCTTGAGCTGGCGCAGGTCATCGAGCCAGTCCTGGTACGGCCGGTCGGAGATGAGCTCGATGTTCTCGAAGCCGATGACCTCGTCGCTGTCGCGCGCCCGGTGCTTCGCGTAGCGCGGCGCGACGTTGATGACCTTGCTCGCGTCGAGGGAGAACGTCTTGCACGACATGCCGCCCCACCCGAGGTCGTACGAGCGCGCGATGACCTTGGCGTTCGTGCCCGGCGGGCCGGACCCCAGGATGAAGGGGTTCTCGAACTTCATACCGTTGACGGTGATGGACAGATCGGCAGTCACGACGCCTCCACAAGGGGGTGAGAAACCAGAGCAAGTTCTGGCTAACACGTGCGTCGAGCGCCATTCAACCTCCAAGGACCGGTCGCACTATCCGCGTGAACGGAGGCAACGGCCGTGATACGGCTTCGCGTCCATGGCGACGCAGACCATCCCTCACTGGATCGACGGCAAGGCCTACGCGCGCGCCGCGGAGCGACACGGCGACGTGTTCAACCCGGCCACGGGCGACGTGCAGTCACGAGTCGCGATGGCGACCGCGGCACAGGTCGACGAGGCCGTCGAGAGCGCGTGGAATGCGTCGCTCACGTGGCGGCACGTCTCGCTCGCGAAGCGTACCAAGGTGCTGTTCGCGTTCCGCCAGCTCGTGGACAAGCACCAGCACGAGATCGCGAAGCTGCTCACCCTCGAGCACGGCAAGGTCACCGGCGACGCGCTCGGCGAGGTCAACCGCGGCCTCGAGGTGATCGAGTTCGCCTGCGGGATCGCGGATCTCGCGAAGGGCGAGTTCTCGGAGAACGTCTCGACCGAGGTGGACAGCTACTCGATCCGGCAGCCGCTGGGCGTCGTGGCCGGCATCACGCCGTTCAACTTCCCGGCCATGGTGCCGATGTGGATGTACCCGATCGCGATCGCGTGCGGGAACACGTTCATCCTGAAGCCCAGCGAGCGCGATCCGTCGTGCGCGAACTTCTGCGCGAACCTCATGACCGATGCGGGCCTGCCGCCGGGCGTGCTGAACGTGGTGCACGGGGACAAGGTCGCGGTCGATCGGCTCCTCGAGCACCCGAAGGTCGCCGCGATCTCGTTCGTCGGCTCGACGCCGATCGCGAAGTACATCTACGAGACGGGCACGCGGCACGGCAAGCGCGTGCAGGCGCTCGGCGGCGCGAAGAACCACATGATCGTGCTCCCGGATGCCGACATGGAGCTGGCCGCGGATGCCGCGGTCAACGCGGCCTATGGCTCGGCCGGCGAGCGCTGCATGGCCATCTCCATCCTCGTGGCCGTCGGCAACGCCGCCGACAAGCTCGTACCGCTCATCAAGGCGCGCATCGGCAAGCTCACGGTCGGTGATGGGCTCGACAAGGCGTCCGAGATGGGCCCGCTCATCAACCAGGCCCACCGCGACAAGGTCGCCAGCTACGTCGATGCCGGGGTGGCTGCGGGCGCGACGCTCGTGTCCGACGGCCGGACGCTCTCGGTGAAGGGCCGCGAGAAGGGCTTCTTCCTCGGGCCGAGCCTGTTCGACCACGTGAAGCCGGACATGAGCATCTACCAGGACGAGATCTTCGGCCCGGTGCTCGGCGTCACGCGCGTCGCCACGTACGACGAGGCGATCGCGATGGTGAACGCGAACCCGTACGCGAACGGCGTCGCGATCTTCACGAACGATGGCGGCGCGGCCCGCAAGTTCCAGCACGAGGTCGAGGTCGGCATGGTCGGCATCAACGTGCCGATTCCCGTGCCGATGGCCTACTACTCCTTCGGCGGCTGGAAGGCCTCGCTGTTCGGCAGCCACCATGTCTACGGGCGCGATGGCGTGCACTTCTACACGCGCATGAAGGCGATCACGTCGCGCTGGCCCGACCCCCGCCACCGCGGCGTGGACCTCGGGTTCCCGACGAACAAGTAGGCTCCGGGCGGTCGTGATCCGGGTCGCGGTCCGGCCGCGTGCGAATCCACGCAACCGCGCGCCGGGCCGGCCGACACGGTGCGGGCATGGCGCCCGACTACGAACGGCTCGAGCGGCCGCGGCGCGATTCGCGCACCGATTCGTCAGCAGATCCGACCCGTTCACCCGTCGAGGCGCCCCGGCCGAAATGGTCGATTCCGACAGACGATCAATTCGCGCGCATGACGCGCACCGCGCTCGCCGAGCACCTGACTCGCTGGCCCGAGGCCCTGGACGAGACTCCGCGGCCGTTGCCGTTCCTCGATCTGGTCCAGCAGAGCTTCGGCACGCACGATGTCTCCGCGGTGCAAGCGTTCAGCGGCGCGACGGCGGCGCGCATCGTGGACCGCTTCGATGCGCGAGCCCTCGCCGTCGGTGACCGTGTGCTGTTTCGGGGGACGCCCGACCTCCACACCGTCGCGCACGAAGCGGCGCACGTCATCCAGCAGCGCCGCGGCGTCCAGTCCGGCGCGGACCACGAAGCCCATGCGGATCGGGTGGCCGACCTCGTG
>JAYSYE010000506.1:0-3577 GCA_043716635.1 Deltaproteobacteria bacterium
GGACCGGAACCGTCCAGTCGGAAGCACCGCGCGCTGGGTGTACGTAGACGCCGGCACGGACCGCGGTTGGCTGGCGAAGGCATGGTGCACGCGACCCGGCTCGTTGCTGGTCGTGTCCGAGGACGGCGCACGCGTCCTGCTCGTGCTGCAGGACCCCGCCGTGTCGTTCGTTCACGCACTCGCTTACTCGACGGCGGACGCCCTCGCACTGCGAGCCGAGCACGCGCGCCTGGATCGCGTCCTTGCGGCCACTCCAGGCCTCGTCCGCGTCGACGCGGGAACCGCCCGGGTCCCGATCGTCGCGCACCAAATATATGGCGGACCGCCGTCCAGCACGTTGTCGGGCTTCAGTGCCGACGCGCAGCGCGATGGTTGGTTCCTCGACGCGCTCGAGCGGTGGAGGAACCAGGCAGCACCACTGCGCGACCGTCATCTGGCGGACCTGGGGCCATTCGAGATCTCGCTGGCGAACACGATCTGCATCGCGACCCTAGGCGCATACGTCAAGACGCCGAGCGTGCTGCTCCGCCTGTGGGCGGCCGCGGGTCACGACCGCCTCGTGCTGTTCGACGACGACCGGAGGCGCGCCTTTGCACTCTGCGTTGGCGCCGCGGGCTTCGAGGCGCGGAGCGTAGTCCTCGAGTGATGCCGATTTTCGAGCGGGTGAGGGTCGCGCTGAGAGGCGATCCGCCCACCCTGCCGCTCGGCGAGGCCCTGCACCCGGTCACGCTCGCCGCGATCGCGGTCCTCGCCGCCAACGACTGGGTGCTCAAGCGGCGCGTCCCGATCGCGTCCCCGTTCCACGCCGTCGTCGGCAAGCTGTCGGACCTCGCCGGCCTCGTCGCGGCGCCGCTCGTGCTCTCCGCCATCATCGGGCTCGCGCTCCTCGTCGCCCGCAAGCTCGGCGCGCGGGTCGACCCGTGGCTCACGCACCGCCGCCTCGTCCTCTGCATCGCCGCCACCGGCGCCGTGTTCGCGGCCGTGAAGCTCGACGCCCACGCCGCCACCGCGTTCGCGCATGCCATCTCGTGGTTCGGCCGGCCCGCGGTCATCTACCGCGATCCCACCGACCTGCTCTGCCTGCCGATGCTCGCCGTCGCCTACGCGATCGGCCGCGACGAGCTGCGCCGGCTCAGGTCGTCGTCGGTTCCCACAGCGGCTCCGGCTGCCCGTCCTTGAGCACGCACCACCGTCCCCACACGAACAGCGCGTCCGACAGCCGGTTCAGGTACTGCACCGCGTGCGGCCCGACGTCGGCCGTCTCCGCGAGCCCGACCACGAGCCGCTCCGCCCGCCGCGTCACGGTGCGCGCGAGATGGCAATACGCCGACGGCCAGCCTCCGCCCGGCAGCACGAACGACTTCAGCGCGGGCAGCTCGTCGTTGACCGCATCGATGTCGCGCTCGAGCCCATCGATGTGACGCTGCTCGACCCGGGGCAGCTTCGCCCGGATCTCCGCGGTCTCGCACGCGAGCTCCGCGCCCAGGTTGAACAGCTCGTTCTGCACGCGCCGCAGGATCGGCACGAGGAACGTCGCCGCCGCCGAGGTCGCGAGCGCCTCGACGATGAGGCCGATCGTCGCGTTCGTCTCGTCGACGGTGCCGTAGCAGTCGATCCGCAGCGCGGACTTCCGCACGCGCTCGCCGCCGATGAGTGAGGTCTCGCCCTGGTCGCCGCCCCGCGTGTACACGCGATCGATTCGCATTCGCTTCAGGTAGCACGGTAATCTGCGCCATGACCAAGCTCGCCGTGCTCCTCGCCCTCGTCGCTGCTACCACCGCCGCCACCGGCTGCAAGAAGGGCGGCGGATCCGCCGACAAGGCCAAGTACAGCGCGCTCTGCGTCGAGTCCGACAAGCAGATGGCCTCGTCGGGCAGTGGCGTCAATGCCGACACGTTCCAGATGCAGCTGTCCAACGTGATGCAGACCTGCGCGCTCGGTTGCGACGCGGCCGACGACCCGTCGTGCAAGACGCTCGACAAGGCCGTCACCGCGCTCTGCAGCGTGACCCCGTCGATCTGCGATCAGCTGTGCACGGGCGTGAAGAGCGCCAGCCTCAAGAAGGCAGCCTGCTCGCACGGCACGAAGAAGTAGCGCCGCCGCCGCTCAGCTGCGCGCGACGGGCAACGAGGGCCCGCGCTTCGACGACCCACCACCCGTGCTCACGCCCGCCGTCGCCGCCGCCGCCAGCGCCATCATCGCCTCGGGATCCGCCGGCACGCTCTCGCCAGATGCGAGCTCCAGCTCGAACCCCGCATCGCGGATCATCTGATGATCCGCGTGCGGCGACGCGCCGCCCGTCGTCAGGTAGCCCTGCGTGAAGATCGAGTTCGCGGGGTACAGCGCGAACGCCTGCAGCGCGCGCAGCGTGACCTCGCGCCCGCCCGCGACGCGCAGGTCGGTCCGCGGGTGCACGAAGCGGAACATGCACAGCGCGCGCAACCCGAAGCCGGGCTCCACCAGCGGATAGCCGGCGAGCGGCGTCCCCTCACGCGCATCGAGGAAGTTCACCGGGACCGAGTCGACGTCGAGGTCGCGCAGCGAGAACGCCAGGTCGAGCAGATCGTCCTCGTTCTCGCCGAGCCCGACGATGCCGCCGACGCACGTGTCCATGCCCGCGCGCTTGGCGATCTGCACCGTCGCGACGCGGTCCGCCCACTTGTGCGTCGACACGATCGAGTCGTAGTGGCGCTCGCTCGTCTCGAGGTTGTGATTGAACCGATCGACGCCCGACGCCACCAGCCGCTCCGCCTTGGCATCCGTCAGAATCCCGAGCGAGGCGCACAGCTCGATGTCGAGCTCGGCCTTGATGCGCGTCGCCGCGGCGCAGATCGTATCGAGGTCGCGCTGCGACGGCCCGCGCGTCGCCGTCACCATGCAGTAGCGCTTCGCGCGCGCCGCGTGCGCCCGCCGCGCGCCGTCGACCAGCTCGTCGACGCTCTTCATGGGCGCCTCGCCGCCGGGCGAGCTGTGCTTGCTCGACTGCGAGCAGAACCCGCAGTCCTCGGGACATGCGCCGAGCTTCGCGTTCTCGAGCACGTGGAGCGACACCCGGCGGCCCCAGTGGGCCCGTCGCACGCGGAACGCCGCATCGAGCAGGGCGAGGAATTCGTCCGCCGGCGCGTGGAGCACCGACCGGGCCTCGTCGCGAGAGATCGTCCCGCCCGCCAGGACGGTGTCGGCGAGCGCCGACCAGGTCGTCGTCATGCGGCGGACCTTGCCACAACTGGCGCGCCGCCGTCTGCGGACGACGCCTATCGCTCGGCGACAGGCTGCGACGACTGCACCTGCGCCTGGACGCGGAACGTCTTCACGATCTCGTCGGTCTCGGTCGTCAGCACGCCCCGCAGCGTCAGCTCGGACCCCGTGGGATTCGCCGCGGTCTCGGCGGGCTCCAGCTCGAGCGGGATCTCGACCACGATCGCCTGCCCGGCCGGAACCTCGCGCGACAGCGGCATCTCGCCGGTCGACACGGTGATCCCGCTGGACGACGCGAACGTGTAGTTCAGCCGCGTCACCCGCAGGGGCCGGCTGGCGGGATTCGTGAGCTGCACCACCACGACATCGGGCTGGCGGG
>JAYSYE010000507.1:0-3553 GCA_043716635.1 Deltaproteobacteria bacterium
TCCGCGGCATGATCCGGATCGGGCTCGACCAGGGCAGCGCCTCCGAACGCGGCTACCGCGAGGCGCTGCCGAGCACGGCGAGGCTGGTGGCAACCGCGCCGACCGCGCCCGTCACGGTGGTCCGGAGCTGGTAGCCCTGGAGGGCTCACGCGCCGGCAGGTGCGAACCAGAGGTCGACCCACACGGGGAGATGGTCCGAGTGGCCCTGGTCGACCACACCCGACGACCGCGCGGCGAACCGCCGGTCGACGAGAATATGGTCGAGCGCGAATCGCATCGTGATTCCGCCGAGGGTCCACCGCCAGGTCGGCTCGGTGGGACGCGCGACCGCATCGACGAAGCCGTGGGCGAAGAGGGCGGCGACCGCGCGGCCGTCGAGCTCCTCGTTGAAGTCACCTGCGACGATCGTCGGTAGCTTCGGGTCCAGCGCGGCGACATGGCGCTGGATCTCGGCCTCGCGGATCGGCCGCGTGGTGAAATACCCCACGAGCCAGCTCCCACCGTCGCTCATCGGCGGGCGCAGGTGCACGTTCAGGAGCTGGACCGGGCCGCGATCGCTCGCGATCACGATGCGCCACGCATCGAACGGCGAGCCCGGGAGCGCCTCCACGCTGGTGATCGGGAAGCGGGACAGCACACCGAGGCCACTGGCCGGCCACGAGGTGGGAGGAGTGAACCTCGTGAAGGGGTAGGCACCCGTCGCGGCGAATGCATCGCGCCACGGATCGTTCGCCTCCTGGAGCAGCACGATATCCGCGCCGAGAGCCCCGACCGCCGCGACGCCGGCCGGGTCGCCCGCGAGTCCGTAGTTGAGGTTGTACGTGGCGACGCGGAGTCGGCCCTCGTCGCAGAGTCCAGATAGCCCGCGGCCATGATTCGGACCGCAGACGAACGCATCGAGACCGTCGAGCATGATGGGGCGATCCGCGCCCGAGCCGACGCCTGCGCTGGCGGAGGAGCTCCCACCGGCGGCGGGCGCTGTGCCTGCCGCCGTCACGCAGCCAGCCATCAGGGAGAAGATCGGGAGGAGCTTGGACATGCAACCACCGTGGGGCTGCGCGCCGCCACGCGCTGCGAACGCGGGGTCAACCAGGTGTGAATTCGGTGTGAACGGGTGCGAGGTCGAGCACGAGACGCGTCCCCAGCCCGGGCGCGAGCGCGACGGCCCCACGATGCGCCTCCGCGACCGCACGCACGTACGCGAGCCCGAGCCCCGAACCGCCAGGCCGCCGGGATGCGAACCGCTCGAACAAGCGAGGTCGGAGGTCGGCAGCGATGCCCGCACCGTCGTCGGACACCACGATCCGCGCCGGCTCGCCGACCTCGATGGTCACTACCTCGCGCGCGAATGCACACGCGTTGTCGAGCAGGTGACTCACGGCTCGCGCGACGGCGTGTTCCGCGACCACGGCGCGCGTCGAGACGCCCGTCACCGCGATCGCGCGATCGCGGGTCCCGGCGATCCGCCGGCACAGCGCCAGCAGATCGACCGCCACCCGCGGCTCTTCGGGGAGCCCGGCCTCGGCGCGCGCCACCTCGAGGAGCGAGCCCACGGTCCGGTCGATCTCGGTGACGGCAGCGCGCGCGAGCGTGCTCGTCGCACCCTCGGCGTCCTCGAGCGCGATCCGGATCCGCGCGAGCGGACCTTTGAGCTCGTGCGCGAGATCGGCAGCGGCGTCCACCTGCTTCTGGCGCTCGGCGGCGAGCTGATCGACGAGCCGGTCGACAGCGGCGCCGACCTGCTCGACCTCTCGCGGCGCGGCAGCGACGTGGATGCGCGAGCGCTGGTGCTGCGCGCGCTGGGCGACCTGCGCGGCGAGCTGATCGAGCGGGCGGACGAGCCTCCGGACCAGCCACAGCCCGAGCAGCGCGGCCAGCGCGCTCGCGAGCCCGACGAGCCAGAGCAACCCGAGGCGCGCGTCCAGCAGACGACTCGCCACGCGAGGTGCCACCCGCTCCGCGAGGACGATCCTGCCGTCCGGCATGCGCTCTGCGACCTCGCAGATCAACAGCGTGCCGCCACCCACCACCGCGCACGCGCGCGACGAGCCGCTGCTCACCGCGAGCGCGACCTGCTCGCGAGCTGGGGGTGGCGCACGGCCAGCGTCCCATCCAGCCGCAGCGGAAGGATCGAATCCGATCGAGCTCACGCCGAGATCGCTGCGCAGCCGCGGGGCCTCGGTCGCGCGCAGCACGACTCGTGCGGCCGGGTCGATCACCCAGATCCGAACGTCACGCGCGCGCGCGAGCGCGGCGAGCGCACCTGGATCGTTGGTGACACCACTCGCAGCCTGCGCGGCGGCGGCCACCTCGCTCGCGATGTGATCGGGCGCTTCCCCCGCCGCGCGGTCGAGCGCGAGTACCGCTGCGACCGGCAGCACCAGCAGGGCGACGAGCGCGCCGCTCACCACGCGCGCGATCGTGGTCGCGTTGGCGGTCACGGTGCGCGCCAGCGATAGCCAGCGCCGGTCACCGTCTCGATGCGGGCCCCGGCCCCGGGCTGCACCGCCTCGAGCTTCTTGCGCAGCCGAGCGACGTACGTGTCGACGAGCCGCGGCGCGACCACGCTGTCGTCCTCGCGCGCGTGTGCGAGCAACCGGTCACGGTCGTACACCTCGCCGGGACGCTCGGCCAGCGCCGCGAGCAGGCGCAGCTCGGTGAGCGTCGCGGGGATCAGTTGTTCCTGATAGCGGAGCTCGACGCGCGCGCGGTCGATCATCAGGTCCCCGCACCGGACGACTTGCCCCGGTGGAGCCCCGCTGCGACGCGCGAGCGCCGCGAGCCGGGCGAGCAACACCCTCACGGAGAACGGCTTGGTCACGTAGTCATCGGCGCCGAGGTCCAGTCCGAGTGCCTCGTCGATCTCGCCGTCGCGCGAGGTCAGGAGCACGATGGGTACGGTGATCCCGGCGTCGCGGCTGCGTCGGCAGATCGTGAAGCCGTCGAGGCCCGGCAAGTTGACGTCGCAGATCACGGCGTCGAACGGCTCGCTCGCCAGCCGCGCATAGCCGCGCGCGCCATCGTGCTCGCTGACCACCGCGTGACCGCGCTCCAGACAGGCCGCCGCCAGCACGGCAAGCAGCGCCACGTCGTCGTCGATCACCAGCAGCCGCATGCCCCCGACCCTACGGGATCCTGGGGCGGTGCGCTGCTGCCGGCGGGCGCGGCGACCGCTCCGCCCACGCCTGAGGCGCGGGCGGAGTCCGGTACCGAGTGGACCGGACGAGCACCCGCGCAGACGCGGTCGCGAGCCCTGTCGGATTGCATGAACAAGCTGGCGAGCACGAGCACGCCCCCGCGCCCTGAGATTTGAACGAGTTTATGACCTCTTGTTCTTGGCAAGCGAGTTAGATAGTCAGCCCGATGACGCGCCCGAACCTCGGCCTCCGCTGGATCAAGCCAGCACACCAGGACCGCTCGCGTGCCACCCACGACCGCCTCACTGCGGCCGCGCTCCGGATCTTGACGCGCGGGCGCTCGTTCGACGAGCTCACGGTCGCCGAGCTCGTGAAGGAGGCCGACGCGTCCGTGGGAGCGTTCTACAACCGCTTTC
>JAYSYE010000508.1:0-3550 GCA_043716635.1 Deltaproteobacteria bacterium
TTCGTCTATGCGACGGCGATCGAGGCGGGCGAGAGCCCGGGATCGATCGCGTGGGACATCCGCGAGGCGAGCGAGGACTACTTCTCGCCGCACGCCGTCGAGCACGGGCCGGTCCGCTTCCGCGAGGCGCTCGCGAGCTCCTACAACTTCGCGGCGGTCGACGTGCTCGCGAGCGTCGGCATCCCGCGCGTGATGACCACCCTGCGTCAGGCCGGCGTCGCGAAGCTAGAGGGCGCGCCGCGGGACTACGGGCTCCGGCTCGCGCTCGGCGCGGCGAAGGTGCGGCTCGTGGATCTGGCGGCCGGGTACGAGCTGGTCGTGCGCGGCGGGATGGTGGGCCACCCGCATGCCGTGCGGTCCGCGACGCTCCCCGACGGCACGCGGTGGGCGCCGATGCGCGAGCCCGACCGCCGCGTGGTGTCGCCCACCACCGCCTGGCTCGTGATGGACATGATGGCCGACCCCGAGGCGCGGCGGCCCGGGTTCGGCATGGAGTTGCCGTTCGACCTCCCGTTTCG
Source organism: Deltaproteobacteria bacterium (assembly GCA_043716635.1). Classification (GTDB taxonomy): domain Bacteria; phylum Myxococcota_A; class Polyangia; order Haliangiales; family Haliangiaceae; genus JABFXX01. The sequence goes on from JAYSYE010000508.1 coordinate 519, forward strand.
CATCGCCGCGAAGACGGGCACCGCGCGCGGCTTCACGGACACGTGGGCCGTCGGGGCGACGCGCGAGGTGATCGTCGGCGCGTGGGCGGGCACGTTCGACGGCACGTCGATGCACGACATCGTCGGCATGGATGCGGCGGCCCCGCTCGTCCGCGCCGGCATGCTCGCGGTCGCGGGCGGTCGCCCCCTCACGCTGCCGGGTCCTCCCGCCGACATCGTCGACGTCGACGTCTGCGAGATCAGCGGGATGCTCGCCGGCGAGCACTGCCCGCGGATCCACGAGCACGCGGCGCGCGGCCATGCTCCCGCGGTGCCCTGCACCTGGCACGACGCCTCGGGCATCACCACGTACCCCGCGCGCGCGGCGGGGTGGCTCGCGCGCCGCAAGTACGAGCATGTGCGACCCTGACCGGCGATTCGCCGGGCCGGGAACGCCCTATCTACCGGATCGGATGCAGCCGGCGGCGCGGGGTCGCGGCGAGCACGCTCTCGACGAGGGCGGTGGCGGTCGCGGCGAGATCCGCGAGCGCGTCGGCGCCGGAGACGTCGCGCGCGGCGGGGTAGATCACGACGACGTCATCGAGCAGCTCGATCACGAGATCGCGGCGCCCGATCGACTCGAGCGTGCTCGCGAAGCCGCCCGCGAGCAGCGAGGCCACGAACGCAGCGTCGTCGCCGTACGCGCGCCACTGCTCCGGCAGCGCGACATCGAGCGGGACCGGGCCGAGCCCCGCGGGGAGCGCGGCCGCGTAGGAGCGGGGCACACCGAGGCCCGTGCGGGCGAGCTTCGTGAGGCTCGACACTCGATCGACGGCGGTGTCGTCGGCCATGTCATCGCCATGACCGGTCCGCTTCAGCAGCACGTGGGGAAACGTCCGCGCCACGGCCGCGCACGCGACGCTCACCGTGGCCGCGATGCGGAAGGGCGGCTCCACTGGCAGGTACCCCCACTCACCGCGCCGCTCGCGCAGCGTCTCCAGATCGAACACCGTCAGCGCCAGGTCGTCACCGCCGCGCGAGACCACGCCGTGGAGCACGCGCCGCTCGAAGCCGCCGTCAGCGAGCGCCCACAGCGCGGTCCGCTGCAGCGCCGCCGGCACGTGCGTGAGGTCCGGCATCGTCTCGAGGCCCGAGGCCTCGGAGGCTGCCAGCTGCTGGCGCTGGCGAAACACACCGCGGCCCGCGTACAGCGCAGCGCCGGCGGCGATCCCACCGATGATCATCCAGTCCGCCACCGGGCGCAGGCTAGCACCGGCGCCCGACCCTGGCCTGACCCTGAGATCACCGATGCGAGTCGTCGGCGTCGGCGCGCACGGGAATGCCGCCCGAGATGTCGGCGACGATCCAGACATCTTCGCGCCGCTGCGCCGCCTCGACGAGCTGCTGTCGCGACCGCGAATCGAGGGCGTCCCACTCGTCCGCGGTCAGCAGAAACCCGGCGAGCGAGATGTCCCCCTTCATGGCAACCACCTTCGACGCGCCCCGGGGACCGCGCAAGTTTTCGTGCTAGCGATCGGGTGTAGGTGAGCAGCCGCAACGTCACGCATCGCTACGCGGATCCCCTCGCGCAGGTGTGGGTCGGCACCGCGCGTCGGATCGGCCTGCGCGTTGTCCGCTCACCGGACGCTTACGCGGCCACGGATGGCGCCGGCACGCTGGCGATCGGCGATGACAGCACGCTCGACGCCGACGACAGTCTCGCGCAGATGATCTTCCACGAGCTCTGCCACTCGCTCGTCGAGGGCGAGGACTCGTTCGCGCGCGCCGACTGGGGCATGGACAACACCGGTCCGGAGCACGACTGGCGCGAGCACGCATGCCTGCGCGTCCAGTGGATCCTCGCGGGGCGGTACGGGCTGCGCGGCGTGTTCGCGCCGACCACGGAGTTTCGCACCTCGTTCTGGAGCGCGCTGTCGGGTGACGTGCTCGCAGATCGCACCGACCCATCCGTTCAGCACGCGGTCGCGGCGCTCCGCCGGGCTGCGCTGCCGCCATGGGGACCGCACCTCGGCGAGGCGCTCGTGGCGTCGTCCGCGATCGCCCATGCGGCGGCACCGTTCGCGGCGCGCGGCGATGCAACGCTGTGGTCGACCATCGTGCCGGTGCCGGCGCCGCATCCCACCGGCCTGCCCGCGGGCGCGGCGGCGGGCACGTGCGGGACGTGCGCCTGGCGCCACGACCAGCGTGGCGGGTCGCGGTGTCGCCAGGTCGATGCGCGCGTGCTGCCGACGTGGACAGCGTGCGAACGCTACGAGGCCGCGCTCGATTGTCAGACCTGCGGCGCGTGCTGCCGCGCCGCGTATCACTCCGTCGAGGTGGCCCCACGCGACCCGGCCGTGAAGCGGCGGCCTGACTTCATCGTCGATCGCGGCACGTACCTCGAGGTCCGCCGCGAGGGCGACCGCTGTGCCGCGCTCGGCGGCGGCGAGCAGGTCGCAGCGCCCGCGGGCGGAGCTGCGGCAGCCACCACCCGTCGCTATCACTGCGCGATCTACGACGATCGCCCGCGCACCTGCCGCGACTTCACGCTCGGCTCGGAGCACTGCCTGACCGCGCGCCGCCGCGTCGGCCTCAGCCTGTGACCGGCCGTCACGCGGTGCCGCCCGCCCCGCCCACGAGCCTGTGATAAACAGATTCGTCCCGTGCCCTCCGATCCCCAGCGCTTCGACGTCGCGCGCCTGTTCGAGGCGTCACCGAATGCCTCGGCGGTGCTCGACGCCCAGCTCCGCATCGTCGGGGTGAACCGAGAGTATCAGCGCCTGACCGGGCTCGCGTGGGAGGACCTGCGCGAGCGCCCCCTCGCCGCGGTCTTCGAGGCCAGCGGCGAGTACCACCTCATGTGTGCGTCGCTCGATCGCGTGCTCGAGCATGCGCGCCGCGACGACGTGCCGTTCGTCGCGTATGGCGCGCCCTCGCCCGCTGGAGTCCAGCGCTACCTGTCCGCGACCAACGTGCCGGTCCTCGACGACGATGGTTCCGTCCGCTGGGTGCTCCACCAGGTCGCGGATGTCACCGAGCATCGCCGCGAGACG